>DAIUEP010000350.1:0-3764 GCA_036845065.1 Xanthobacteraceae bacterium
TTCGTGCCAGAGGTTGCTGCGATGTATCACGAACTTCGGAAGCGGGGCACTAGCCTACTGTGCCACAATTCCAGCGCGGTGGAGCGCAGGAGGCGAATGGATCGCTATGCGGCGACAGGTGGTTGTCATAGTGTGTCGGGCACTTTTGTGGAACAGATGGCTGATCAGGAACAGAATCGCTTCTCCGCCCGGGCTGCGCGCTATGCCCGCGTCGGCGCCAATATCGGAGGCATAGCGGCCCGTTTCGCCGGCGCGCGCCTGTTCGGGATCGATCTCGACCGTGACCGCAACGCCGCGGAGCTGGCCGCGGCGCTCGGTGGCCTCAAGGGGCCGATCATGAAGGTCGCGCAGCTTATGTCCACCATCCCGGACGCGCTGCCGCCTGAATACGCGGCCGAGCTTGCCAAGCTGCAGAGCCAGGCCCCGCCGATGGGCTGGGCCTTCGTCAAGCGCCGCATGAGCGCGGAGCTCGGGCCTGACTGGCAGGACAAGTTCGCCCAGTTCGAGCATCATCCCGCCGCGGCCGCTTCGCTCGGCCAGGTCCATCGCGCGCGCGCGCATGATGGCGCAGATCTGGCCTGCAAGCTGCAGTATCCCGACATGCAGTCGGCGGTTGAAGCCGATCTGCAACAACTAGGCCTGCTGTTTGCCATCCACCGGCGCATGGACCCCGCCATCGACACAAGCGAGATCGCGCAGGAGATCGGCGCCCGCATCCGCGAGGAGCTCGACTATCGGCGCGAGGCCAAGCACGTCATGCTCTACCGCGCGATGCTCGCGGGCAACGACCTCATCCGGGTGCCGCGGCCGTGGCCGCAGCTCTCGACCGGACGCCTCCTCACCCTCGACTGGCTCGAGGGCAAGCGCATGCTCGATCATAAGGACGACGCGCTTGCGGTGCGCAACCGGCTCGCCACCGCGATGTTCTCGGCCTGGTGGTTTCCGTTCAGCCGCTTCGGGGTGATCCACGGCGATCCGCACCTCGGCAACTACTCGGTGTTCGAGCGCGACCATGAGGGTGGTGGCATCAACCTCCTTGACTACGGTTGCATCCGCATCTTTCCGCCCAAGTTCGTGGGCGGCGTGGTCGACCTCTACAATGGGTTGCGTACCGGGAACAACGACCTGGTGGTGCATGCCTACGAGACCTGGGGCTTCAAGCGCCTCACCCGCGAGCTGATCGACACTCTCAACATCTGGGCGCGCTTCATCTATGGGCCGCTGCTTGACGACCGCGTGCGCAGCCTTGCCGATGGGGTGAAGCCTGGCGAGTACGGGCGCCGGGAGGCGTTCCGGGTCCATCAGGCCCTGAAGGAGAAGGGGCCGGTGACCGTGCCGCGCGAGTTCGTGTTCATGGACCGGGCCGCCATCGGGCTTGGCGGTGTGTTCCTGCATCTGCGCGCCGAGCTCAATTTCTACCGGTTGTTCAATGAGGCGATCGAGAATTTTTCGATCGCTCAGGTGGCCGAGCGGCAGGCGCAGGCGCTGGCTGCGGCCGGTCTCGGCGGCTGAGGCCGGCGCGGAAGCGGCCTCATCGCCGCCTGGTGATACCGAATTGACGGGGGTTTGGCTGGTGGTGCCGTTGCCCTCCTGCGACATTTGCGCTAAGCCCCGGCCGCTGGGACAAATTTCTTCCGGAGGCTTCGATGGCGGACCACGGCAAGGTCGAATACGCGACCGCAACCGGCAATGACCTCGCCGAACATGAGGCGACCTATAAGGGTTTCGTGCAGCTGGCTTACGTCGGAAGCGCGCTGTGCGTCAGCATCGCCATTGGGCTTGCTATCGGCGGCACCACCGGCCGTTGGGGGATTGCGCTGCCGATCATCTTCCTGCTTGCGCCGATCGTGGCCGCCCACGGTCTGGCGAGCGGGGCGCGGGCGCCGAGTGGAGTCATGGTGGTGCTGTCGCTGCTCGCCCTCGGCTACGCCGCCTACGGCTGAGGGCTCTTCCCACCGCGCTAGTGTGGCGGCTCAGAAGTCCGCACCATTCCTGCCGCGAGTCCGAGATGCGGACTTCTGAGCCAAAGCCACACTGGATTCAATAAGTTGCTAGTGCCCCTTTGTTTCCGAAGTTCGTGTCAGAGTGTGCTGACGTGTATCACGAACTTCGGAAACGGGGCACTAGCGAGAAGTTTCTTGAGGAGACGGGGTGATGCGCATAGCCGTCGCGCGTGAGACCGATTCCGCCGAAGACCGGGTCGCCGCGACGCCGGAAACCGTCCGGAAGCTGAAGGGGCTGGGCGCCGAGGTCGTGGTCGAGCCGGGCGCCGGGATCAAGTCCGGCTTTCCGGACGGGGAATACACGGCTGCTGGCGCCACCATCGTCAAGGATGCGGTCAAGGACGCCGACGTGGTGCTCAAGGTGCGCCGCCCGGGGGCGCTCGAAGTCGCGCTCTACAAGCCGGGCACGCTCGTCATCGCGATCATGGACCCGTTCGGCAACGAGACCGCGCTGAAGGCCCTGGCCGGTGCTGGTGTCGTCGCCTTTGCGATGGAGCTGATGCCCCGCATCACCAGGGCGCAGTCGATGGACGTGCTCTCGAGCCAGGCCAACCTCGCCGGTTATCGGGCGGTGATCGACGGCGCCGCCGAATACGGCCGCGCGCTGCCGATGATGATGACGGCCGCCGGCACGGTGCCGGCCGCCAAGGTGTTCGTCATGGGCGCTGGCGTCGCCGGGCTGCAGGCGATCGCGACCGCGCGCCGGCTCGGCGCCGTGGTCACCGCCACCGACGTGCGCCCCGCCGCCAAGGAGCAGGTGGAGAGCCTCGGCGCCAAGTTCATCGCGGTCGAGGACGAGGAATTCAAGCAGGCCGAGACTGCCGCCGGCTACGCCAAGGAAATGTCGAAGGAGTACCAGGCCAAGCAGGCCGCGCTCGTCGCCGAGCACATCAAGAAGCAGGACATCGTCATCACCACCGCACTCATTCCTGGCCGGCCGGCGCCGCGGCTGATCTCCAAGGAGATGGTGGCCTCGATGCGGCCCGGCTCCGTGATCGTCGATCTCGCGGTCGAGCGCGGCGGCAATTGCGAGCTGGCGAAGCCCGGCTCGGTGGCCGACGTCAACGGCGTCAAGATCGTTGGCCACCTCAACATGGCGGGCCGCATCGCCGCCTCGGCCTCGAGCCTCTACGCCAAGAACCTCTACAATTTCCTGGAGACCCTGGTGGACAAGAAGGAGAAGACGCTCGCCGTCAAATGGGACGATGAGATCGTCAAGGCCACCATGCTCACGCGCGACGGCGCCGTGGTGCATCCGAGCTTCGCACCCAAAAATGCAGCCTAGAGAATACAGCCTCGAGAATGAGCCTAGCCGCGTGACGCACGCGACCTGAGGAGATGTTCGCCATGCTCATCGTTCCGCCCGCGGGCTTCGCCGATCCCGGCCCCATCGTGCTTGCCCAGCTCGACACCATGGCGGCGGCGGCCGGCAGCGCCGCGCATGCCGCGACCGGCGGGGCGGTCGATCCGTTCGTGTTCCGGCTCTCGATCTTCGTGCTGGCGGTGTTCGTCGGCTACTACGTGGTGTGGTCGGTGACGCCCGCGCTGCACACGCCGCTGATGTCGGTGACCAACGCGATCTCCTCGGTGATCGTGGTCGGCGCGCTGCTCGCGGTCGGCGTGCCGCTGGTGGCGAACGACACCGGCCCGGTGTGGGCGCGCATCCTCGGCTTCATCGCGCTCATCTTTGCTTCGATCAATATCTTTGGCGGCTTCCTCGTCACCCAGCGCATGCTCGCGATGTATCAGAAGAAGAAATGA
>DAIUEP010000351.1:0-3697 GCA_036845065.1 Xanthobacteraceae bacterium
CTGGTGTAGGAACTTCAAATCGGCGGCACTAGAGGGCTCGCCCCGATTGCTTCGGGCACGAAGCGGTCGGACAAGGCGTCCCGTAACGTTCCACCAAACGGCTTTCAAGGGGCATTGCCATGGCAGCCGCGACGCACGACATGAATGAGCTCAAACGACGCATGCAGGGCGCCGTGCAGGTCTTGAAGCAGGAGCTGGGAGGCTTGCGCACCGGCCGGGCGTCCGCGACCCTGCTCGATCCGGTGCAGGTCGAGGCCTACGGCAGTCACATGCCCCTCAATCAGCTGGCGACCGTCAGCGTCCCCGAGCCGCGCCTGCTGACCGTGCAGGTCTGGGACAAATCGATGGTGCATGCCGTGGAAAAGGCCATCTCGGCCTCCAATCTCGGGCTGTCTCCGTCGACCGAAGGCCAGTTGCTGCGGCTGCGGATTCCCGAGCTCAACGAAGAGCGGCGCAGGGAGCTCGTCAAAGTCGCGCACAAATATGCCGAAGCCGCTAAGGTCGCGGTTCGCCATGTGCGGCGTGATGGCTTGGATGTGCTCAAGAAGCTGGAAAAGGATCACAAGATCAGCGAGGACGAGGGCAAGCGCTCGTCCGAGCAGATCCAGAAGACAACCGACGAGATGATCGCGGAGGTCGAGCGGATGATGGCCGCGAAGGAGAAGGAGATCCTCACGGTGTGAGGTGCCATTGAATGTCCAATGCCGAGGCGTTGACCAGTGTACAAATCGGCGATTTTGCCGTGCCGCGTCACGTTGCCATCATCATGGACGGCAATGGCCGCTGGGCGGCCGCGCGTGGGCTGCCACGCAGCGAGGGGCATAGGCGCGGAGTCGAGGCTTTGCGCCGCACCGTACGCGCGGCCGGGGATCTCGGCATCGGCATCCTGACCATCTTCTCGTTCAGCTCGGAGAACTGGTCGCGCCCGCCAACCGAGATTCGCGAGCTGATGGGGCTGCTGCGCCGTTTCATCCGGAACGATCTGATCGACCTGCACCAGAACGGCGTGCACATCCGCGTCATCGGCGAACGCGAGGACCTCGATCCGGAAATCCGCCGCATGCTCGAAGAGGCCGAGGAGCGCACCAAGGACAACAATAAGCTCACCCTGATCGTGGCGTTCAACTACGGTGGACGCCAGGAGATTGCGCGCGCGGCACAACGGCTCGCGGCCGAGGTGGCGGCCGGCCGCCTGCTGGCGAGCGAGATCACCGTGGAGCGGATCTCGGGCTGTCTTGACGCGCCCGACCTCCCCGATCCCGATCTGATCATTCGCACCAGCGGCGAGCAGCGCCTGTCGAATTTCCTGCTTTGGCAGGCAGCCTACAGCGAGCTGGTGTTCGTCCCGACCTACTGGCCGGATTTCGACCGCGCAACGCTCGAAAGCGCCATCGCAGAATTCCGGCGTCGCGAGCGCCGATTTGGCGGCCTGATCGCGAAGACCGGCTCCTGAGAATGGCCAACGCGGATCCCGCGCGCCCAGTGCCTGCCGCCAGCTCCGGCGGTAGCGAACTGACGCTGCGCATCCTCTCGGGACTGGTGCTGGCCCCGCTGGCAGTGGGCGTAGCCTATCTCGGCGGCTGGATCTTTGTCGCGTTCTGGGCGATCGCCGCCCTGACGGTGTTGTGGGAGTGGTGCACGCTGGTCGCCGGCGGCGAGCGGCGCACGGTTCTCCTGACCGCAAGCGCGGCCGTCCTGCTTGCAGTCCTGCTCGCGGGCGCGGCCGCACCCACTCCGGACGGCAGTCACAGCGCTCGCCTGGTCGCGGGAGGCACGCTGCTCGTGATGGGCGTGCTGGCGACAGCGGCGTTGGCACCGAGCGGCCGGCGTGTCTGGACGGCGGCCGGCATTCCCTATGCGGGGCTGCTCGGAATGGCGCCGGTCGTGCTGCGCAACGATGCGCAATATGGTTTCCTGGCGATCGTCTTTCTGTTCGCGGTGGTGTGGGCCACCGACATCGTCGCCTATTTCGTCGGACGCGCAGTGGGCGGGCCGAAGCTTGCGCCGCGGATCAGCCCGAAAAAGACCTGGTCCGGCGCCATCGGCGGCACAGTTGCGGCCATCGCAGCCGCGCTCGCCGTCGCGATGGCGGCGGGGCTCTCCGATCTCATGGCCTTGGGATTGCTCGCCGCAGCCGCTTCGGCGCTCGCGCAGGGCGGGGACCTGTTCGAATCGGCCCTCAAGCGCCGGTTCGGTGCCAAGGATTCGGGTCATCTCATTCCCGGCCACGGCGGATTGATGGATCGACTGGATGGTTTCGTGGCGGCGGCCGTTCTTGCTGCGGTGATCGGTCTCCTCCATGGCGGCGCCGGTCAGGCCGCGCGCGGGCTCTTGGTGTGGTGATGTAATGTCGACAACCGCCGTCCCGTTGGATCACCAGTCCGGGCCCGCTCCCGAGCGCAGCGTCACCATCCTCGGTGCCACCGGCTCGATCGGGGCCAGCACCATTGACCTGATCAAGCGCGATCGATCGCGCTACCAGGTGGAGGCACTGAGCGCCAACACCAACGCCGGCGCTCTGGCGGCGCTGGCGCGCGAATTGAACGCACGTTTTGCGGCGATCGCGGACCCGGCCGCCTACGACGAGCTGAAGTCCGCGCTTGCGGGCAGTGGCATTGCGGCGGGCGCCGGCGAGAGCGCGCTGGTCGAGGCGGCTGCTTATCCTGCGCAATGGGTGATCGGCGCGATTACCGGGGCAGCTGGGCTCAAGCCCACACTGACGGCGGCCGAGCGGGGCGCCATCGTGGCCATCGCCAACAAGGAATGCCTGGTGTGTGCGGGCAGCCTGTTCATGCGCCGCGCTGCGGCCGCCGGCGCAACGCTGCTGCCGGTCGACTCCGAGCACAACGCCCTGTTCCAGGCCATGAGCGGAAGCCGCCGAGCGGACGTGCGCCGCGTCATCCTCACCGCTTCGGGCGGACCGTTCCGGACCTGGTCGGCAGCGGCCATTCGAGCGGCGACGCCGGAGCAAGCGCTCAAGCATCCGAACTGGACGATGGGACAGAAGGTCACCATCGATTCCGCGACCCTCATGAATAAGGGGCTCGAAGTTATAGAGGCCCATCACCTTTTCGCGCTGGCGCCGGACGAGATCGATGTCCTCGTGCACCCCCAGTCGATCGTGCATGGGCTGGTCGAGTTCCGCGACGGCTCGCTGATCGCCCAGCTGGGCAGCCCCGACATGAGGATCCCGATCGCGCATTGCCTGGCTTGGCCGCAGCGCATGTGCGGGCCGGCCGAGCGGCTCGATCTCGCCCGCCAGGGGACGCTGGTCTTCGAAAACCCCGATCTTGAGCGCTTCCCGGCGCTCAGGCTTGCCCGCCAGGCGCTCGAGGCGGGGGAGGGCGCGCCGACTATCCTGAATGCCGCAAACGAGGTTGCGGTCGCCGCATTCCTCGCCCGTGGCCTGCATTTCCTGGGGATTGCAGCCCTGGTCGAGGCGACATTGGAGGCTGCGGCAAAGCGGGGGCTGGTGCGGGAGCCAACTACCGTTGAGGATGCCCTTGCTGTTGACCATGATTCGAGAAGGCTGGCGAACCAGATATTGCCCGAAATTGCCGCAAAGGCATCATAAGCAAGTCCGGTCCTGGCCAAACAGGGCGCTAGTGCCGCCGATTTGAAGTTCCTACACCACGTGCGGCGAACTCGGTTAGGAACTTCAAATCGAAAAGCGGCACTAGAATCATAGAGTTGCTAG
>DAIUEP010000352.1:0-3637 GCA_036845065.1 Xanthobacteraceae bacterium
CTTGGCGTCAGCGCTCGGCGCGCTGGTCGCCCTTGATCAGAAGCTTCTGCACGCGCCAGTTCAGGATCTCGGCGACGTAGACCTCATTCTCGGACGGGCAGGCGATCTGGTGGATCCAGCCGAACTGCTTGAGCTGCTTGCCGGACTTGCCCATCCAGCCCAGCACCTTGCCGTCGAGCGAGAGCTTGTAGAGGCGGCCCGGAAAGGCGTCGGAGATGTACATCACCTGGTTCGGTCCGGGCGTGATGCAGATCGCCCAGGGCGCGCCCGGCGTCTGCGTGCCGCCGGTGGTGAGATAGTTGGTGAGGTTCGGCAGGTTGCCGATCGCCGTCTTCGCGTCCGGGGGCGGCGGAATGTCGATCGAGAACTTGCGCTTGAGGTTGCCTTCGGTGTCGAACACCTGGACGCGCCGGTTGCCGCGGTCGGCCACGTAGATGTTGTCCTCATTGTCGGATGCGATCGAGTGCAGCGTATCGAACTGGCCGTCGGCCTTGCCTTTGCTGCCCCACGACTTGAGCCAATCGCCGTCCTTGCTCACCTTGGCGACGCGCGCGTTGATGTAGCCGTCGCTGATATAGGCGTTGCCGGCGCGGTCCCAGGCGACGTCGGTCGGCTGGCGGAAGCGGCCGTCGACATGCGGCAGCGGCGGGTTTGGCCGCTCGTGCGCATGGGCCTCGCCGTCCGACGCCTCGGACTTGCGCCCGAACACCATCTGCACCCGGCCGGCGGGGTTCATCTTGACGACCATGTCCGAGCCCTTGTCGGTGGCCCAGATGTTGTCCTCCTTGTCGACGCGCACCGTATGCGCGAAGGCCCAGGCGTAGAGGTTCTTGCCGACCTCGCGGATGAAGCCGCCGTCGCGATCGAATTCGAGGATCTGCGACGCGGTGGCGCCGAACGCGTTGGCGACGGTGCCGCCGCGCGAGTACACGTAAATGTTGCCCTTGGAGTTCAAGGCCACACCCGAGGCTTCGCCCAGGTGCAGGTCCGGCGGCAGCTTGATGAAGTTCGGAACCGAGTCGAAGTTAAGCTCGGGCGCAGACGTCGACTGCGCGAAGGCGGACGGGCTCATCAGCACGAAAAGCCCGGCTATCAATCGTTTCATGATAACCTCCCTGGGTGGCGGGTCCGGCGGTGTTGTGATTGGAACGCTCCAGACGCCCCGCCGATGGCCATCAGTATACAAATGTGCGGCATTGCAACACAATCGATAGTTGGCCCGACCGCGACGGAGGACGGAAATGCTTAAGATTGCCGCTGGGCTCGCCGCGCTGATGCTCGCCGTGGCGGCCGCGGCCGCCGATCCGGTCGCCGACTTCTATCGCGGCCGGCAGGTAAGCCTGATCGTCGGCTATGGAACCGGCGGCGGCTACGACGTCTATGGCCGCCTGTTTGCGCGGCATCTCGGGCGGCACATCCCGGGCCATCCGAACGTCGTGGTGCAGAACATGCCGGGCGCGGGCAGCCTGCGCGCGGCCAATCACCTCTATACCACCGCGCCCAAGGACGGCAGCGCGATTGCAACCTTCGGACGCGACATGCCGCTCATCGGCATCATCGGGAACAATCCGAACGTGCGCTTCGAGGCGCGCAAGTTCACCTGGCTCGGCTCGTCCTCGAGCTATGCCAACGACGCCTATATGCTGTTCGTGCGCAAGGATGCCGCGGTGACCTCGATCGCGGATGTGCGCCGCGCCGGCGGGGCGCCGCTCATTCTCGGCGGCACCGGCGAAGGCTCGACCGGCAACGACGTGCCGGTCCTGCTGCGCGACGCGCTCGGACTCAACATCAAGCTGATCGCCGGCTATCCGGACGGCGCCGCGATCTTCATCGCGGTCGATCGCAAGGAGCTCGACGGACGTCTGGTCGGGCTCTCGGCCACGCAGTCGACGCGGGCCGATTGGCTCAAGCCGGAGAGCGGCATGCGTGTCCTGTTGCAGTTCGCCCGCCGCACGCGACATCCGCAATTGCCGGACGTGCCGACCGCGCGCGAGCTTGCGCCTGACGAGCGCTCGCGCGCACTGATCGCGCTTGCCGAGTTGCCCTATCAGCTGTCGCGACCGTTTGCGGCGCCGCCCGGTATTCCGGCGGATCGCGCGCAGGCGTTGCAGGCGGCGTTCCTGGCGGTGCACCGCGATCCGCTTTACCTTGAGGATGCCGCGCGTCTCAAGGTGGACGTCAGCCCGATCAGTGCGGAAGACGTGGTGCGCGCGATCGACGACATCGCGGGCGCGCCGCCTGAGCTCCTCGACTACATGAAGAAGCTTCTGTCAGACCAGAAGGGTGGCGGGTAAGCTGGCGTGACGGATCTGAAGCGAGGCATGGCGGCCGCGAAGTCATGTTGCGCTGCGGTGCGTGCAGTTGAATAGCGAGCGCCGCCCGCATAAAGTATGCATGGGTGGTCCGCAGGAGTTGGAGCTGACAATGCGCAATCGAGTGGCGGCAGCGGCGCTGGTCTTGGCAGCGCTGGCCGCTTCCCAGGCGCGGGCCGACGCGGTCGCCGACTTCTACCGAGGCAAGCAGATCAATCTGGTCGTCGGCTATGGGCCGGGCGGCGGCTATGATGTCTACGCCCGCCTCGTCGGCCGCCATCTCGGCCGCTACCTGCCGGGCCAGCCCACCGTGGTGGTGCAGAACATGCCGGGCGCCGGCAGCCTGCGAGCCGTCAACTATCTGTACAATGTCGCAGCGCGGGACGGCACCATGCTCGCGCACTTCGCCCGCAACATGCCGCTCCTTGGCATGCTCGGCAACAACGCCAACGCGCAGTTCGACGCGCGGCGCTTCGTCTGGCTCGGCTCCTCGTCGAGCTTTGCCAACGACGCCTATATCCTGATCACGCGCACCGACGCGCCGGTCAAGACGATCGAGGAGGCGCGCCGTCCCGGCGGCGACTATCTGGTGCTCGGCGGCACCGCGGAAGGCGCAACCGGCAACGACGTGCCGATCATCCTGCGCGACACGATCGGTCTCAACGTCAAGCGCGTCGTCGGCTATCCCGACAGCGGCGCGCTGTTCCTGGCGATGGAGCGCGGCGAGGTGCATGGCCGCACCACCGATCTGTCCTCGGTCAGGACGATCAAGCCTGACTGGCTCAAGCCGGGCAGCGGATTCCACGTGCTGGTGCAGTTCGCGCGCGCGACCCGCCATCCGGATTTTCCCGACGTGCCGACGGCGCGCGAGCTCGCGCGCAACGATGCCGCGCGCGACCTGATCGAGCTCACCGAGCTGCCCTACAAGCTGTCGCGGCCGTTCGCGGCGCCACCGGGTGTGCCACCGGAGCGCGCCAAGGCGCTGCAGGCGGCGTTCGCCGCCATCCATCGCGACCCGCTCTACCTCGAGGAAGCGGCGCGGCTCAACATCGACATCAGTCCGATGAGCGCCGACGAGGTGGTGGCTGCGCTTGAGCGGATCGAAAAAGCTCCGCCGCAGCTCCTGGACTATCTCAGGAAGCTGTTCGCAGAAAGCAAAGGTTAAGGGGGAGAATGAGCATGCGCGGAATGCTGGGTGCAGCGGTGCTCGCCGCTGTCGTGTTGGCCATGCCGCAGGCGCGTGCCGACGAGGTCGCCGATTTCTACCGCGGCAAGCGGATCAATCTGATCGTGAGCTACGGGACCGGCGGCGGCTATGACGTCTA
>DAIUEP010000353.1:0-3584 GCA_036845065.1 Xanthobacteraceae bacterium
GTTCGTGTCAGAGGTTGCTGCGATGTATCACGAACTTCGGAAACGGGGCACTAGTTCCGCCGGCCCGCCCGCAGCGCCTCCTTGAGCACCGCGATGGTGTCCGGCGTCTGGTTGAGCGCCTCCTTGACGGCGTTGAGCACGTCGTCGCCATAGGCCGGCTCGACCGGACGCTCGAGCTTCTCGGCCTTGGCCTGCAGCTCCTTGTCCTCCAGCGCCTTGCGATAAGCGTCGCGCAATGCGGCGAGCCGGTCGGCCGGAATGCCGGGCGGGCCGGCGGTCAGCCGTGCGATGTCGCCTTGCGACTGGATCAACGAAATGAGCGTCTTCGCCTTCGGCTCGGTCATGAGTGGCATGAGCTGCGGCACGTCGGTGTTGCGGCCGCCGACCTGGACGATCATGCGGCCGTAGCCGTTCCTCACGAACTCCTCGTAGGTCGAGCGCGAGCCGATCGAGCCGACCACCTCGCCGCGACGCATCGCGAGCTGGTCATCGTTGCCATTGTAGCCGGTCAGGGCCTTGAGCGGCAGCTTGAGGCCGTTGAGCAGGATTACGGTCTCGACATAGGACGCGCTGCCGACGCCCGCAGTCGCGAAATTGACCGGCGTCTTGCTGGCCTGCAACTCTGCAAAGCTTTTGATCGGGGATTGCTGCGCGATCAGGATCACGCGCGGATCCGAGCCGGCCTTGCCGAGCCACGACATCTTGGTGAGGTCGAAGCGGGCGCCGTCGAGCCCGACCAGCTGATTATATATGAGGCCGGTGTTGAAGGTCCCCAGCGTCAGGCCGTCCGGGCGCGAGGCATAGAGCGCGTTGGTGCCGACCAGGTGACCGGCGCCCGGCATGTTCTTCACCACGAAGGTGGAGCCGGGCAGGTATCGTTGCATGTATTCGGCGACCAGCCGGCCATAGGTGTCGTAGCCGCCGCCCGGCGCGGTCGCCACGATGTAGGTGACGGTCTTGTCCTTGAAGAAATCCGCGCCGCTCTGGGCCAGCGCCGGTGCTGCCACAACCGTGATCCCCAGGCCGAGGGCGATGCGTCCGATCCATTTCGACATGCCGTTCTCCTCAGACACGGGTATCGGCGCCGTGTGGCTCCGTCCGGATCAAATTAGTGGTCTGTGAGTGCCAACTCAAGGAAGGCGCCTATCGGCCCAGCTGGTCGAGCACGACGTTGGTCACGATGCCGCGGTAGATTTGAACTTTCAGCCCGCGCTCGAACACGAGGAACAGCGCCACACTGGCGCCGATACCGAGTAGGAGCGCGGTCCGCCAGCTTGTCCGCGCCTGGAACCGCAGGAACGCGACCAGGAATATCGGGATTGCGGCCCAGAAGCCGAACACGAGAATGCCGGCGATGAAACCGAGGAAGTATCCCCAGAGAACGACCTCCCGGCGCACCGTCTCCGCAGGCGCAGGCGAGGGCGCGGGAGCCGCCGCCGCGGGCTCGAATGCGACCTGGTGGCCGACGATCTGTGATGCGGTGGCTTGCGCCTTCTCCAGCTCGCTGCGCTGATCGACCGCTTCGTCCGAGCGCCGCGCGCGCGCGTCGAGCACGAGCTGCAGCAGGCATAGAAGGATCGCTGGAATGCCGATCACGAACGGCATGAAGCGGGCTTCCGCCGGATAGCGACTGGCGACCGCGACCATCACCACGAAGATGCCGAGCATCACCAGCGTCATCGCCGAATGGGACAATGTCGCGAGCAGCGATCTCATTGCACGATCCTCAGGCCGGCCAGCGCCTTCGATGGCCTCAAGTTGCGGTAGACCGCAAACGCGATGGTCAGCACGATCAGACCGATCAGAATGAGCGACAGCGGCCGCAGGAAGAATTCAAGTCCCCATAGCTCCATCGCCTTGTGCAGGGACTCTTCGGCGATCTTGCCGAGCACGAGCCCGATCACGAACGGCGCCCGCGGCCAGCCGGCGCGCAACAGGCCGTAGCCGACGGCGCTCAGCCCGACCAGGATCAGCAGGTTCTCCCACTGGCCCTCGGCCACATAGGCGCCGAGCGCGACGACGACGACGATGAACGGCACCAGCATGGCGCCATTCACGAAGGTGAGCATGGCGGCCCAGCGGCAGATGAATAGCAGGAACGTGATCGCGATCAGGTTGCCGACGACCAGTGCCCAGATCAGCGTCCACACCAGCGGCAGCTGATCGGTCAGCATCTTCGGGCCGGGCTGGATGCCGAGGATCAGGAAGGCGCCGAGCAGCACCGCCATGCCGGAGCTCGCCGGCACGCCGAAGAACAGCGTGGGGAGGAGCGCGCCGCCCTCGCGTGCGTTGCTGCCGGTCTCCGGCGCGATCACGCCCTCGACCGCGCCCTTGCCGAACCGTTCGGGGGTCTTGGACGTCTGCACCGCGTGGCCGTAGCAGAACCAGGCCGCGGCCGAGCTGCCCAGCCCCGGGATCATGCCGATGACCGCGCCGATGATCGAGGTGCGCAGCGCCAGCCACCAATGGCGCGGCACTTCCATGACGCCCTCGAACAGCTGCCGATAGGAGAACCGCGCTGTTTCCTGCGAAACTGCCGAGATCGAGCCGCCCTGCACGCCAAGCGCGATCATCTCGGGCACCGCGAACAGGGCCAGCACGGCCGTGACCAGCGAAAGCCCGTCCCACAGGAACAGGTAGTCGCCGGCGAAGCGGGGCGTGCCGGTATAGGGATCGGTGCCGATGGTCGCCAGCATGAGGCCATAGAAGCCGACGATCAGGCCGCGGAAGATGTTGTCGCCACCCGCGATGAAGGCGATGAAGGTGATGCCGAGGAGCGCCAGCAGGAAGAACTCGGCCGGGCTGAAGGCCAGGACCACCGGCTCCAGGATCGGGATCATCACGGCGAACACGCAAGCCCCCACGATGCCGCCGAAGCCCGAGGCCGTGATGCTGGCGCCGAGCGCGCGCCCGGCCTCGCCCTTCTTGGCCATGGGGTAGCCGTCGATGGTGGTGGCGGCGTCGTCGCCGTCGCCCGGCACCCCGAACATGATGCTGGAAATCTGCCCGCTGGTGCCGTTGACGGCATGCATGGTGAGCAGGAACACGGCGCCCGGGATCATCGGCATCCCGAACACGAACGGGATGGCGAGCGCAATCGAGAGCCGCCCGCCGATCCCGGGCGTGACCCCGACGATCAGCCCGAGCAGCACTGCAATCAGCATCAGGCCCATGGTCTGCGGCGATGTGAGCATCGCCCACAGCGAGCCGAACATAACCTCGATCATGGTTACCCCGCCTGGCCCCCCACGCTACGCCAATCCCTGGGCTTTGGGGAAGGCCGCGGCAAAAATCGCAAAAGTTGCGGGTTCTGGCGAATAAGGCATTCCCCATTGCCCCGATAAAAATGCGCAGCGCTCTTCCCAAGCGGGGACGCGATTGCTACATAACCGTCGCGCCGCGCGGGGCAGCCCGCAGCAGAGCAAGACGAAAGCCCAAGAGACAAAAGCCCAAGATACGGTTCCCGCCCGGACCCAGGTCCAGGGCAGGCTCCGGGGCCAAAGGAAGGCACAGTTTAACGCGGGGTGGAGCAGCCCGGTAGCTCGTCAGGCTCATAACCTGAAGGTCATAGGTTCAAATCCTAT
>DAIUEP010000354.1:0-3570 GCA_036845065.1 Xanthobacteraceae bacterium
GGCGCAATCACAAACGCCGTGTCTTCTGCTGGTTTGACCGCTACACCCGCGGCGGGCGGCGGCGCTCGTTGAACCAGGCGCGGTACTCGATCATCTTGGCGCGCTGCTTGCCCGGCGCATAGCGCTTGCAGGTCGACGCTTCCTCGCTCTTCTCCGGCGCGCCCCAGCGCAGCTCGACGCAGTCGTTGACGTTGTACGCCATCTCGAGCTCGACGGTGCGGTCGATCACGTCCTTGAGCGTGAGCGTCCACGGCGAGCCATTGCTGCGCGTATAGGAGAACTTGCGCGCCGCAAGCTCCGACGCCAGCACGCCCTCCAACTCGGCCTTCACGGCCGCGATGCTTTTTCCCGTCGGCATCGCGTAGCGCTCGGGTCGGCGCGAGACGCGATCCGGGAAGGTGCGCACCACATCCATCGCGATCAGCAGACGCAGATCGCGCGACGGGGTCGCGAAGTCCTCCCACGCGCCGGTGGTCTCGAAGATCGCCGCGCCGTCCGGCATGCTCGCCTCGCCGCGCCCGCTGGCCTGGAACTTGCGGCCGTTCTCGACCGAGGTCACGCGCGCCTTCACCTGCTCGTCGAGCGACGTGATCGCCTCCTTCATTGCGCGCAACGGATCGAGCGGCTCAGGTGACATCACGTCATCCATGCGATCGTAGAAGTCTTCGACCGAGAGCTTCGCCTGATCGAGCGAAAAATCGCCGTATTGCGGATGCTTGGCGATCTCGTTGTTGTGCAACCGGCGCAAGGCGCCGCTGCGCTCGCGCACGATCGGCCGGAAGCGCTTGAACCCGGGGCCTCCAAGCGAGGGGTCCTTGGCAAACAGGAAATTGCCGCGCCAGAACCGCTTGCGCGCGACCGTGCCATCGGGCTGCGCATCGACGGCGAGGAAGACGCCGGCGTCGCCCTCGGTCTGCGCCACCCGCCGCACCAGGACCAGCAGGTGCCCGTAGGGATCGGCGTACACGGTCCCCGGACGCAACGCGTCCTCCGTCAGCGGCACCGGATAGAGATCGGTGTTGTCGTCGGCCAGCGCCGTCCGCCCGGCTCCGGAATGGACGCCATCGGCGATGTCATAGCGCAGATAGTAGCTGAACCCTGGCACGAGCCCGGCTGGCCGCGGCGGAGGTCCCACAGGCTTCGCCGTCGGTGCTGGTGGCGCCCCAGCCGCGTTCGCCGGACTCGCGGGTGGCTGGCGAAACAGCTCCATCGGAATGCCGGCCGCGATTGCCTCGGGTGGAGGGGCACGCTCCTCGAGATTTTGAATGTTCCACCACACCGGGCACCGTGGGGCCTCGCCACCCGAGCCGCGCGTGCACTTCGCGTACCCATACGGCAGTCCCATCTTGAACGCGAAATACGCGCGCAGGAAGTAAGGAAGGTCGGCGCAGTCGGGGCGAATGACGAGATTCATCGAATCTTCGCCGAGGCCCAAGTGGTTGAACAGGACATTGCGCGATTTATCGCGCAACACCTCATGCAGCGCCTTCCACGACGGCGACGCGTCGAGCGGCGCGTCGAACAGCTTCTCGATCCAGGCCGAATACAGGTTCTCGGTCGCGCGGCTCCAGGTCTCCCGCAGGGGCCAGAGGCTGCCGGCGGTCGTACGCGGCGGCGCCGGCTTGGCGGCGCTCACGGCGATCTCGCGCGTGATGGTGCTGCACTCGGCCGGCGCGCCCTCGCGCGTGAGGCTCGCGCGCCAGGTTCCCGCGGCCGGCGAGGCAACCTCGGCAAACCAGAAATACGGAGGACCACCCTGCCGCTCGCGGGAGGAGGCGGCGACGGTTCCATTGGGAGCAATCAGCGACAGCTCGCCCTCGAGCGGCTTCTCCGCGGCGAAAATGACCCGCAGCGGCGCGCCCTTCCACGGCGCCAGCGGCGACGGCAGGACCGCGACCTCGGCCGCGTCCTGGCAGGTGCCAAATAGCGCCTTGGGTGGGATTTGGGCCTGGGCGGCCACGGCCGAGCACAGGACCACGAAACAACCGCCTGCGATCAGCAGCGATGCTGTCACAGCAGCAGCGGCAAACTGGCGTGCGTGAAACAATTGAGCCCCTCGCCCCTTAGCTGCAACTGGACATTGTCGTGAAAACTTTCGGCTGAATCATGGCAAAATCCCTCGCCGGGCGAATGCCCACAGGATTCTGCCGGTTCCACCAGCCGCCGTTGAGCCGACAAGCCCCCCTTCACTCGCCATATTTGATCAGATCACCGCGTGTCACCGTCACATGCTCAACCAGCGCCACCGGGCCGCCCTTGGCCAGGTGCCAGGCCGCGTATTGTTCGTTGTAGGCGTCCTCCGACGACATGCCGTCGACCGGCACGATCACCTTGAAGCCGCGCTCGGTCGCGCCCTGGGTCGAGCCCGCCACCGCCCCCTGCGCCGAGGTGCCGGTGATGATCACGGTGCGGATGCCCTTGTCCTTGAGCGCCTGCTCGAGATCGGAGTTGTAGAACTTGTTGGCGCCGCGCCCGTTCTTGATCAGGTGCTCGCCGGCGCGCGGAATGATGCTCTGGTCGACCATGTCCTCGAATTTCGGATTCTGTCCGGTCAGATTGTAGGACACCATCATGTTGTGGGCGCGCGCGGCGTCGATCAGCTTCTTGACGCTGGGCACCATCGCGACGCAGCGCGGACGCACGCCGCAATTGCCTTTCATGAGATCGAGCACCAGGAGCGCCGTGGTCTTCGGGTCGACCGTGACCGGCTTGAGCTGCGGAGGGGGCGGCGTCTTCACGCTCGCCCAGTCGGCGATGATGTCGCCCGCCGAGGCCGGACAGGTGGCGAAAGCCGCCGCGATCGCAAGCGCGGCGCAGCCGAATTGTCGTGCGACATGGAACATGGTTCCCTCCCTTGGACTCCTTCACCTTCGTGGTGAATGCCATTGTGGTAACTCTAGCACGGCTCGACGGTCTTGCGCTCGCAATCTCGCGCAGAAAAAACCCGGATGTCGCTGACGCGGCATCCGGGCTACGCACTACGAATTGCTGCTAACGGCGCCTACCAATTCCGGTAGCCGCGTGGCGGCCCGTAAGCCTCGCGAGTGATGCGTTGACCATTATGTCGGAAGGTCTCGTAGCGCCGGAGCGGATAGTGTCGCCGGAACCCGTAGTAGGGATCACCGTAGACCGGCGGCGGTAGCACCGCGACGGCTGGCGGCCCTTCGTAGTAGCGATAAGCGGGCGGATAAGCAGGCGGCGGCGGATAGGCGTAGGCGGGGGGAGCCTCCCGATAGGTGTAGCTCGGTGGCGCCTGCCGATAGACCTCGTTTTCCTCGAGATAGTCTTCAGGCGGCACGGGCTGACTGTAACGTGGCTGGCTGTAACGCGGCGGGTTGTAGCGTGGCTGATTGTATTGCGGCTCGTTATATTGCGGCTGATTGTACTGTGGCTGGCTGTAGCGCGGCTCACCGTACGGCACCGGAACATCGGCGGCCCCGGCCGGGCCAACGCCGCTGAACGGCAGCACACCGGCGCTGACCGTGGCGGCAATGACCCACTTCGCAAAGTCTCGCATGACCCTCTCCTGGAATGTCGCCCCCAGGATTTAGCGGTACGATTTGATGGAAT
>DAIUEP010000355.1:0-3560 GCA_036845065.1 Xanthobacteraceae bacterium
TCGCTATTCGCCTCCTACGGCGCGATCGCCTTGCGCGCCTCTTCGACGATATCCTTGGGCGTGCGATAGAGCTCGGCAATGAGCTTGTCGATCTCGGTCCCCGGCACCGGATTGACCTCGAGCTTGAGCTTGTTGGCCTCCTCGAGGAAGGCCGGATCCTTGAGTGTTGCGTCGAACGCCGCGCGTAGCGCCTGCTTGCGGTCCTCCGGCACACCGGGCGGTGCCGCGAACGGCCGCCCCATCACCTGCCGGCTGGTGACCAGCTTGATAATCTGCTTCTGCCGGTCGTTGGCGAAGTCGACGATGCTCGGAACCTGCGCCAGCTCCTCCGCCTTCTGTTCCGAATTGTGCGCGATGTAGTTGAGCTTCTTGTCGGTGATCCAAGAGGCGCGTGTGGACTTGATGCTCGACCACGACCAGCCGCAGCGACCGTCCACTTCGCCGCGCTCGATGGCCAGGATGATGTCGGAGGTTCCGTGATAACCGCTGACGAGCTTGAGCTTGACCCCGAACACGTTCCGGATCAGCGCCGAGTAGGTGTCGGGATCGGAGCCCGCGCCTTCGCCACCGACCGCGAACGTGGTCTTGAGCGCATCCGCCCAGGTCTTGACCGGCGAAGTGTGCCAGGTGGCGCAGATCGAGATTTCATTGGTGCCGCTGCCGAGCCAAGTGAACTTGGTGGCGTCGAACTGCACTTTGGCGGTGCCGATCAGCGGCTCGATGGCGAGCCCGCGCGCGAAGGTGCCGAACACGGTGCCGTCCTTCGGCGCCACGTTGTAGATATTGTTGGCGGCGTTGAGGCTGCCGGCACCAGTAAGATTCTGCACGATGAAGCCGGGGTTGCCGGGAATGTGGCGACCCATGTGGCGCGACAGCGCCCGCGCGTAGAGGTCATAGCCGCCGCCCGCGGTATAGCCGACGATGATCGTGACGGTCTTGCCGCGATAGAAATCCGACACCGCGTCGGCCTGTGCCCGCTCCGGGAATGCGGCGATTGCGCACAGCCCTGACAGCAGCGTCGCCAGCGGCAGGTGGCGGGACACATGATGCATTGTTTTTCCCTCGTTTCAGTCTGTGGAACCCTGCAACGCTCATGCCAAGAGGTCAACCAGCGGACGGGCTTTACGCGCCCGCCGACGGATGGCATGAGGCATTCTGCCGCCCGGCGCGGCACTCGGCCAAGATGCAAGCAAGAGGTGTGCGGTGGGCGAATTCGGAGTGGGTCAGGCAGTCCCTCGTTTCGAGGACCCGAGGCTGATCAGGGGCGAGGGTCGCTATGTGGGCGACGTCGCGTTTCCGGGCATGGCGCACGGCTATGTCCTGCGCTCGCAGCACGCGCATGCCAAGATTGTCTCGATCAGCATCGACAAGGCAAGAGCCGCTCCCGGGGTGCTGGCGGTGCTGACAGGCGCCGACTGGGAGGCCTCCGGCTTCGGCGACCTGCCGGTCCCCGGCGGCCTCAAGCGCCGCGACGGATCGCCGCTCTACCGGCCGCGCTACCCGGCGCTGGTGAAGGATCGCGTGCGCTGGATCGGCGATTGCGTCGCCTTCGTGGTGGCCGAGACCTATCACCAGGCCGCGGATGCGGCCGAGCTGATCGAGGTCGAATACCAGGAGCTGCCCGCCATCATCTCGACCGCGGACGCGGTCGCGCCGGGCGCGCCGCTCGTATTTGACGACTGTCCCAACAACATCTGCTTCGTCCAGCTCGATGGCGACAAGGCCGCCACCGATGCGGCCTTCGCGCGCGCCGCCCATGTGGTCAAGGAGCGCTTCGTGATCAATCGCGTCACCGCCGCCAGCATGGAGCCGCGCGGCAGCATCGGCATCTATCACGCGGCCGAGGACCGCTACACCATCCACACCACGCTGCAGCGCACGTTCTCGTTCCGCGAGGAACTGGCCAGGAGCGTGCTCAAGGTGCCGGAGAACAAGGTGCGCGTGATCGCCGGCGACATCGGCGGCGCCTTCGGCATGAAGACCGCGATCTACAACGAGCCGGCGCTGGTGCTGCTCGCCGCCAAGATCACCGGCCGTCCGGTCAAATGGATCTCGACTCGCTCGGAATCGTTCCTGTGCGACGCGCAGGCGCGCGACAACGTCTCCGACGCCGAGCTCGCGCTCGACAAGGACGGCAACTTCCTGGCCGTGCGGGTCAAGACCATCGCCAACACCGGCGCCTACCTGCAGGTCGGCTCGCAGTCGTTCATCGGCAACATCGGCACGCTCGCGGGCGTCTACAAGACGCCGACGCTCCACGCCGACATCACCTGCGTGTTCACCAACACCAACCCGGTGCGCCCCTATCGCGGCAACGGCCGTCCCGAGGCGGCCTATGTGATCGAGCGGCTGGTCGACCTGGCGGCGGACCAGCTCGGCATCGACCCGGTGGAGCTGCGCCGCCGCAACACGATTCCCGCAGATGCCATGCCGTTCAAGACCGGACTGACCTTCACCTATGACAGCGGCGAGTTCGAGAAGAACATGGACATGGCGCTTAAGCTTGCCGATGCGGCTGGCTTCGCGGTGCGCCGCGCCCAGTCGCGCAAGCACGGCAAGCTGCGCGGGCTCGGCATGTCCAACACGATCGAGCGGGCGGCCGCGCCGAGCTACGAGGGTGCCGAGATCCGCTTCGACCGTTCCGGCGCCGCCACCCTGTTCTCCGGATCGAGCAATCACGGCCAGGGCCACGAGACCGCGTTCAAGCAGATCGTCGCCGACCGGCTCGGCCTCGATCCGCGACAGATCACCTATGTGCACGACGACACCGATCAGGTGTTCTTCGGCGAGGGCACCGGCGGCTCGCGCTCGGCAACGATTGGCGGCTCGGCGGTGCTGATGGCGACCGACAAGATCAAGGCGAAGGCAACCGCGATCGCGGCCCACGTGCTGAAGGTCGCGCCCGAGGACCTGCGGTTCGAGGACGGCATCTTCTCGTCGCAGAAGACCAACCAGACCATGACGCTCAAGGATGTGGCGCTCGCGTCGCTCAACCCGGCGAAGCTGCCGAAGGACATGGAGGTCGGCCTGATCGCGACCGCGATCTACAGCCTTGCCGTCGAGAACTACCCCAACGGCTGCCATGTCTGCGAGGTCGAGATCGACGAGGAGACCGGCGTGGTCGAGGTCGTGCGCTACAGCATCGTCGATGACGTCGGCACCGTGATCAACCCGCTGCTGGTGCATGGGCAGATCGTCGGCGGCATGGCGCAGGGCGCCGGCCAGGTGCTGATGGAGGACATCCGCTTCGACGACAGCGGCCAGATCATGACCGGCTCGTTCATGGATTACGCCATGCCGCGCGCGAGCGATCTGTCATCCGTTGCGATGGAAAGCAATCCGGTGCCGACCAAGACCAATCCGCTCGGCGTCAAGGGCTGCGGCGAAGCCGGCTGCGTCGGCGCGCTGCCGGCAATCGCGAATGCGGTGGTGGACGCGCTCTCGGTCTACGGTGTGCACCACATCGACATTCCGGTGACATCGGAACGGGTGTGGCGCACGATCCGGGAGGCGCGCAGGCAGGCGGCGGAGTAGGGCGAGGCGGCTCCACTGTCGTCCCC
>DAIUEP010000356.1:0-3537 GCA_036845065.1 Xanthobacteraceae bacterium
CAATCTCGGCGACAGCGAGGAGCGGCGGGTGTTCACCGCCAAGGTGACCAACCTGATGCCCTCGTGGGACGACTTCAAGCGCTCGTTCGGGCCGATCCTGCGTGGCACCGGCATCGGCTGCTTCTTCGGCGTCCTGCCCGGCACCGGGCCTGCGATCGCGTCGTTTGCATCCTACATGGTCGAGAAGAGGGTCGCCGACGATCCGTCGCGCTTCGGCAAGGGCGCCATCGAAGGCGTGGCCGGCCCCGAATCCGCCAACAACGCCGACGCGCAATGCAAGTTCATTCCCATGCTCACGCTCGGGCTGCCGGCCTCCGGCGTGATGGCGCTGATGCTCGGCGCGCTCACCATCCAGGGCATCCAGCCCGGACCGCAGGTAATGACGCAGCGGCCCGATCTGTTCTGGGGCCTCGTCGCCTCGATGTGGATCGGCAACGCCATGCTGGTCATCCTCAACCTGCCGATGATCGGCTTGTGGGTGAAGCTCCTGCAGGTGCCCTATCGGCTGCTCTTCCCCGCCATCATGGCGTTCTCGGCAATCGGCATCTACAGCGTGAACAACTCATCCGTCGAGATCTATCTCACCGCGCTGTTCGGCATCGTCGGCTTCATCTGCATGCGGCTTGGCTTTCCGCTCGCTCCCATGCTGCTCGGCTTCGTGCTCGGGCCGATGATGGAGGAAAACCTTCGCCGCTCGATGCTGATGTCGGGCGGCGATGCAACCGTGTTTGTGCGTCAGCCAATCAGCCTCGCCTTCATCATCGCAACCGTTGCGATCCTGGTCGTGATGGTGGTCCCCGCCGTGCGCAAACGGCGCGGGGAGATCGCGGGATAGCGAAGGCGAATAGCCCAACTGGCGAATAGCGAATAGCGAGTGGCGAATAGGAAAAAGCGGCTACGTATCTTTCGCTCTTCCCTATTCGCTATTCGCTATTCGCCATTCGCTATTCGCGTTTTCTCAATCGGAGTCCGACAATGCCCGCCACGACCCTCGACTCGATGATATTCCGCGACATCTTCACGACGCCGGAGATGCGCCACGTGTTCTCCGACGAGAACCGCACCGCCTGCTATCTCGAGATCGAGGCGGCACTGGCGCGCGTGCAGGGCCGGCTCGGCATCATCCCGCCGGAGGCCGCAGCCGAGATCGACGCCAAGTGCCGGATCGAGAACATCGACTTCGCCAAGCTCAAGGCCACCACCGAGCGCATCGGCTATCCGATCCTGGGCGTGGTGCAGCAGATCGTCGGGTTCTGCGCGAAGGGACTCGGCGAGTGGTGCCACTGGGGCGCCACCACGCAGGACATCACCGATACCGCGACCATCATGCAGATCCGCCAGGCGCTCAACCTGGTGGAGGCCGACATGGAGCGCATCGCGGCCGCGCTCGCCAGTCTCGCGCGCCGCTATCGCGACACGCCGATGGCGGGCCGCAGCAACCTGCAGCAGGCGGTACCGCTCACCTTCGGCTTCAAATGCGCGTGCCTACT
Source organism: Xanthobacteraceae bacterium (assembly GCA_036845065.1). GTDB lineage: Bacteria > Pseudomonadota > Alphaproteobacteria > Rhizobiales > Xanthobacteraceae > VAZQ01. Next base: position 1,491 of record DAIUEP010000356.1, read on the forward strand.
GGCCGCCATGCAGCGCCACCGCGAGCGCCTCAAGGAGTTGCGCCCGCGCGTCCTGGTCGGCGAGTTCGCGGGCGCGGTCGGCACGCTCGCATCGCTCGGCAAGGACGGCCTCAAGGTGCAGGAAGGCCTGATGGTGGAGCTCAAGCTCGGCCAGCCCGAGATCGCGTGGCACACCGTGCGCGACCGCATCGGCGAGGTCGGCTGCTTCCTCGGCCTCCTCACCGGCACGCTCGGCAAGATCTCGATGGACGTGAAGCTTCTGATGCAGACCGAGGTCGCCGAGGTGTTCGAGCCGTTCCACGAGGGCCGCGGCTCCTCCTCGACGATGCCGCAGAAGCGCAACCCGATCGCGTCGCTCTACATCCATTCGACCGCGGCGCTGGTGCGCCAGCATACCGCCGCGCTGCTCGAAGCCGCGGTCGCCGACCACGAGCGCTCGACCGGGCCGTGGGAGATCGAGTGGATCGCGCTGCCGGAGATCTTCCTGCTGTCCGCCGGCACGCTGCGGCAGACCCGCGACGTGGTCGAAGGCCTGCAGGTCGACGCCGCCCGCATGCGCGCGAACCTCGATTTGACCGGCGGCGCGATCGTGTCCGAGCAGGTCATGATGGAGCTCGGGCCCTATCTCGGCCGCCAGCGCGCGCACGACCTCGTCTACGACGTCTGCCGCGAGGCCGCGACCGGCGGCAAGCCACTGGTCGATCTCCTTGCCGCCCATGCGGAGATTGCCAAGCATGTCTCGCGCGCGGAGCTCGAGCGCATGTGCGACCCCGCGAATTACTTAGGCCTCGCCGGCGAGATGGTCGATCGCGTGCTTGCGAGCGAGGGCTCAAGCCGTTGAGGCTGCGGCACGCGCCTGATCGACCAGGCTCGCCGCAACAGACAGGGAGAACGCTGCATGGCAGGGGCACTGACGGGCCAGGTCGCGATCGTGACCGGCGCGGGCGTCAACACCGGCGCGGTGATCGCGGCGACGCTCGCGCGCGAAGGCGCCGCGGTCACGATCAACTACCGCAACGCCGCCGACGGCGCGCACGCGACCGTGGCCGCGATCGAACGCGATGGCGGCAAGGCGATCGCGCTGCAGGGCGACGTGACCAGGCCGGACGACGTCGCGCGCGTGGTCGCGCGCACGGTCGAGGCGTTCGGACCGGTGAGCATCCTCGTCAACAACGCCAACATTCGCAGCTATCGCCCGCTGATGGAGATCACGCTGGAAGACTGGCGCAACACGCTTGCGCCCACCCTCGACGGCAGCTTCTTCTGCATCCAGGCCTGCGTGCCGCACATGCGCGGGCTCGGCCGCGGCACCATCGTGAACATCGGCGGCTCGTCGGCGCATTCGGGTAGGCCGCATCGCTGCCATGTGGCAGCCGCCAAGGCCGGGCTCGCCGGCATGACCGGCGCGCTCGCCAGCGAACTCGCGCCCGACAACATCACCGTCAACTGCATCGTGCCGGGCCGCATCGACACGCCGCGGCCGGCCGTGGTGGCGCATGATCCAGGCGAGCGGAGACACAAGGCGCCGCTCGGGCGCTCGGCCACCTCGCAGGAGATCGCCAACCTCGTGCGCTTCCTGTGCAGCGACGAATGCCGTTTTATGACTGGTGCGATGCTGCACGCCAACGGCGCGGCCTATGTGACGATCGGGTGAGAGCATGACTGTCGATCTGAACACATCCGACACACGACCGCATCGCAGGCGCCTGTTGCTGCGCCCTCTCCCACCGGGGCGCGCGCAAGCGCGCCCCGAGTGCAGGCTCTTGCGGGAGAGGGCAAGACAAACGTTCAACAATCGATGGATGGGTGAGGGGTCTGGACCGAGAGGTTTACCCCCCTCACCCATCATCATTCGCGGAAAAGCCTCGCTGCCCTCTCCCGCAAGGGGAGAGGGCGCAACGACCAGCACCTTCTGCGCTGCTGCGCTGCACGTCATCAGCCTCATGGTCCTGATGGCACTGTCCGTGCCCTCAGATATCCGCGCGCAAGACGTCTACAAAGGCAAGACCATCACCATCATCTGCGGCTATGGCGTCGGCGGCGGCTA
>DAIUEP010000357.1:0-3483 GCA_036845065.1 Xanthobacteraceae bacterium
CCGCACGCTTGCGGTAGCGCTCGGCCAGGTCCCGTTCCGGCCCTTGCTTCAGCCGACCGACCGCGGCTACCACGATGCGCATGGCTAGTGCCGCCGATGTGAAGTTCGTGTTCGAGGTTGCTACAACCTATCACGAACTTCGGAAGCGATGCACTTGCCACCGCGCGGTCAGCTGACGTGTCGTCCCTGTGGGCGCGCCCACATCTTCTCGAGTTGATAGAAGGCGCGCACTTCGGGTCGGAACACGTGGACGATGACATCACCGGCGTCGATCAGGACCCAGTCACAATGAGGCATTCCTTCGACGCGCACGTCGCGGACGCCGGCCTTGTGGAGATCTTCGATCAGGCGATCAGCGATCGCGCCTACTTGCCGGTTTGACCGTCCGGAGGTCACAACCAGGAAGTCGGCGAGCGCGCTCTTGCCGGTGAGATCGATGGTGATGGTGTCCTCGGCCTTCATGTCGTCGACGCGGGCGAGGACGAGGCGGAGGATTTCCTCGGTGTCAGGACGCACCTTGGAAATCGCGTGGGGGGCGCGACGTGCGCCAGCCCTGGAGATTGCAGGTGTGGACAGGGGCTTGCCTTTCCTTTCGCTTCCTTTCACTGCATCACCGCGCCCCGGCGAAGCAGGACGCAATGCATAAGATAGGCACGGCTGGTTAACGGATTCAACCGGTCAGCGTTCCGCAACGTCATCTTTTTAGTGCGTTTGGATGTCGCCCTCATGACTCCCGGCGCCGCGCTCGCAGCGCGGTGGAGGACAGAGGTGATTTCAGCCCATGGAGGTATATCCAGGCCGGCGGCCTGTGCCGCGCCAAGGTGGCTGCGGCCTGCTCCGGCAGCCGGAAGCGCGCCAGCGCCTGGCCGCCGACGCTGGCGGTTGCGTAAAGACTTGGGCCGAGGCGATCGACCACGGCGATCGGCACCAAGGCGGCGATGCCGCGCCATTTCTGCCAGCGGTGGAAGCTGCGCAAATTGTCGGCACCCATGATCCAAACAAAGTGCACCCCCGGACAGCGAGCCACGAGATAGCGGATGGCGTCGTAGGTGTAGCGCACCTTGATCGCCGCCTCGAAGCCGCTGACGTCGATGCGCGGATGATGCGCGAGTGTGCGCGCGGCCGCGAGGCGCTCGCCGAGTGGGCTCAGACCGCGGGTGTCCTTGAGCGGATTGCCCGGCGTCACCAGCCACCAGACGCGGTCGAGGCCGAGCCGGCGCATCGCGATCAGGCAGGCGGCGCGATGGGCCTGGTGCGGCGGATCGAAGGTGCCGCCGAACAGGCCGATCCTCATGCCGGGAGCGTGGGGCGGCAGAACGGTCACGGCCTCGTCTGGCCCGATCCGCGCACGCGGTACTTGAAGGTGGTGAGCTGCTCGACGCCGACCGGGCCGCGGGCGTGGAAGCGGCCGGTGGCGATCCCGATCTCGGCGCCGAAGCCGAACTCGCCGCCATCGGCGAATTGCGTGGAAGCGTTGTGCAGCACGATCGCCGAATCGATCCCGTCGAGGAACTTTTCCGCCGCAGCCTTGTCCTCGGTGACGATCGAATCGGTGTGGTGCGAGCCGTAGCGCTCGATGTGCTCGATCGCGCCATCGACGCCATCCACCACCTTGGCGGAGATCACGGCGTCGAGATATTCGGTCGACCAGTCCTCCTCGTGCGCGGGCTTGGCGCGCGCGTCGGCGGCCTGCACTGTCTGGTCGCCGCGCACCTCGCAGCCGGCATCGACCAGCATGGCGACGAGTGGCTTGAGATGGGTCGGCGCCGCGGCGCGGTCGACCAGCAGCGTCTCGGCGGCGCCGCACACGCCGGTGCGGCGCATCTTGGCGTTGAGCACGATCGCCTTCGCCATGTCGAGCGAGGCCGCCTTGTCGACATAGACATGGCAGATGCCTTCGAGATGCGCGAACACCGGCACGCGCGCTTCCGCCTGCACGCGAGCGACCAGGTCCTTGCCACCGCGCGGCACGATCACGTCGATGGTGCCGCCGAGGCCAGCGAGCATCATGCCGACGGCGGCGCGATCGCGCGTCGGCACCAACGCGATGGCGGCCGGCGGCAAGCCGGCGGCTTCCAACCCCTGCGTGATCGCGGCGTGGATCGCCACGTTGGAGCGCTGGCTCTCCGAGCCGCCGCGCAGGATCGCGGCATTGCCGGCCTTGAGGCAGAGCGCGGCGGCGTCGGCGGTGACGTTCGGCCGGCTCTCATAGATGATGCCGATCACGCCGAGCGGCACGCGCACGCGCTCGATGGTCATGCCGTTCGGCCGGGTCCAGCGTTCGGTGACCTTGCCGACCGGATCGGCGAGCGCCCGCACCACATCGATCCCGTCCGCCATGGCGGCGACGCGCTTGTCGTCGAGCGCCAGCCGGTCGAGGAATGCCGAAGTTGCGCCCGAAGCTTTGGCGGCCGCGAGGTCCTCCGCGTTGGCTGCGAGGATCTCCGCCTTGCGGGCGCGAATCGCCTGCGCGATCGCTTCGAGCGCCTTGTCCTTCTGCGCCGTCGGCGCATGCGCCAGCACCCGCGCGCCCGCGCGCGTCTTCTGCCCAAGCGCGGGCATGACGGCTTCGGCGGCGGCTTCGACGGTCCTGAGCGCTGCTGTCATGGTGTCCATCCGGGCGGCTTTCCTATCACGCCCCTGCTGGGCCCGCGAGGTGGCTTTTCTTGCCCCGGGCCGACCCGCGATGTAATGACCCGGGCGGATGCTCCAAAGGGACGGGACAAAAAAATGAAGCTTAAGGATCAGGTCGCGATCGTCACCGGTGCCGGCCGAAATATTGGTGAAGAAGTCTCCAAACTGTTTGCCGCCGAGGGCGCCCGGATCGCGGTGGTCGACCTCGACCGGCCGCGCGGCCAGCACACCGTCGACGCCATCAAGGCTGCGGGCGGCGATGCCGACCTGTTCGTGACCGACGTCTCCAAGGGCGCCGACGTGGCCGCCATGGTTAAGGCGGTGGTCGGCCGCTTCGGCCACGTCGACATCCTGGTCAACAACGTGGCGATCTCCGACAACAAGAGCCTGCTCGAGATCACCGAGGAGGACTGGGATCGGGTGATGACGGTCACGCTGAAGAGCCAGTTCCTGATGTCGAAGCACGTCGCGCAGCAGATGATCGCGCAGGGCACCGGCGGCAAGATCGTCAATGTCGGCTCGACCTCGGGCTGGCAGGGCCGCCCGCGCGCCACCGCCTATTCGGCCGCCAAGGCCGCGATCGCGAACTTCACGCGCACCATCGCGGTGCAGCTTGCGCCTTACAACATCCGCGTCAACGCGATCGTGCCGAACAAGATCGGCTCGCCGGTCGGGCGCGACGAGTTCGATCCCACGCGCCCGGTGACGAACATGCTTAAGCGTGCTGGACGGCCGGAGGAGGCCGCCAAGGCGATCTTGTTCCTCGCCAGCGAGGATTCATCGTTCGTGATCGGCGAGAACCTGTTCGTCGATGGCGGCACCATGGCGATGGACCAAACCGGAACGTGA
>DAIUEP010000358.1:0-3475 GCA_036845065.1 Xanthobacteraceae bacterium
GTGATCAAGCTTCGCAGGGCATTCGGCGGTTTGTCAGACCAGCAAGGGAAATGGAAAAAGATGATGCAAGCATTGGCCAGGATGAGATCAGCAACACCTGGCCATGTTCCGACTTCAAGTCATCTGACGGAGATCGAGAGTTTTGGTTCCAACCCCGGCGCCTTGCGAATGTTCACCAATCTGCCAGTGGCCAGTTCGCAGCCATGCGCCCTCATGGTCGTCCTTCACGGCTGTACGCAGAGCGCGGAAAGCTACGATCGCGGGGCGGGATGGTCGACCCTCGCAAAGCGGTTCGGATTCGCTCTGCTCCTGCCCGAGCAGCAACGCGCCAATAATCCGAACGGCTGCTTCAACTGGTTTCAGACTGGCGATATCGAACGCGGCCACGGCGAGGCGCTGTCGATCCGGCAAATGGTCGGCAAGATGGTGTCTGATCACGGCGCCGATCCTGCCCGTGTGTACATCACCGGGCTCTCCGCCGGCGGCGCCATGACGTCCGTTATGCTTGCGACCTATCCGGACGTTTTCGCTGGAGGTGCGATTGTTGCCGGTCTGCCCTACGGAGCGGCGAAAAACATGCAGCAGGCATTCGAGAACATGTATCAGTGCCCGCCGCGCTCGGCACGCGCATGGGGTGATCTGGTGCGCGGCGCATCACCACACAAAGGAGCATGGCCGCTGATATCAGTCTGGCACGGCGACGCCGATGCGACGGTGATACCGCCGAACGCAATCGAGATCGTCAAGCAATGGACGGATGTCCACGGTCTTCCGGCAAAACCCTCGTTCGAAGCCGTAGTGGACGGCTATCCCCGCCAGGTTTGGGTGAACGGCGCGGGCGACGAGTTGATCGAGTCTTACTCCATCCCCAACATGGCGCATGGCACGCCCCTTGCGACGGGCGAGGGCGATGAGCAGTGCGGCGCGGCCGGACCGTTCCTGCTCGAAGTCGGGATTTCGTCGTCCTATCACATTGCAAAATTCTTTGGTCTCACCGGCGACCGCTCCCATGCCGCATCGAGGCCGAGCCGCACCGCGCCCATTGCGTCGGATAAGGTGCGCGGCGAGGGCGCGAAGCCGCCAGTCCATGCAGGAGCGCTCGATGGAGAAGTGCTGGGACCGGAGAGCGCTGATATGCGTCCGTCATCTCCGCTCGATATCGGTGCGGTGATCAAGAAAGCCTTGAAAGCAGCCGGTCTGATGAACGACCGATAGTCCCCCTTCGCTGCGTGCCGACAAGACCATCAGGCTTGATCCGGCGAAGTCGGTCTTGGGGCACAAGGTCGGCGACAGCATCCGTCTGAGCGCAGCCGAGTTTGCGCGCCTGTCCGAAGCGTTCCTTGCCGAGATCGAGCGGAAATTCGTCCAACGTTGGACACGGCCGGCCTCAATCGCCCCGCCTCAATCGCCCAGCCTCAAGCGCCCTTGAGGCCTGGGCGCTGGCCCGTTGCCCGGCCCCGCGAGCAGGGCCGCGATCGCGACGGCAACGCACGCCATCTTGACGATACCCCCCATGATCAACCGAAATAGGCTACGACCGGATCGCACAGCGCCCCGACTGGTCGCCAGATAAAGAACCACAGTGCCACAGCAAACCAACACCACCAATGGACACTGGCCGCCGGGCGCCGAACCGCCTCGCGAGGCCGAGCCTGACCCGCACGCCGAGATCGCGCGGCTTGAAGCCGAGATTGAAGAGCGATCCGAAGCGATCGAGCGCTGCCGCAAGGTCATCCTGTTGTCAAAGGTCGCGGCCACAGCCGGCGCCCTTGTCGTCATTCTCCTGCTCCTCGGGATCGTACCGCCCGACGCCACCACCTTGATCGTGTCGATCGCGGCCGTCCTCGGCGGCGCCGTCGGGCTGGGCTCGACCAGCACCACGGCCGGCGAGATCGCCGCCGCCATCAAGGACGCCGAGGCACGCCGCGCCAAGCTGATCGGGATGATCAGCCTGACGGTGGTCGGCGACGAGACATCCAGGAACTGAACCGGATCCCATGGCCGAGCACGCCCCATGACGCACGCGAACCAGCAGGCCACCGACCGGCTCATGATGACGCATTGCATCGCCCTGTCGAAGGAATCCGGCAAAGCCGGCGAATATCCTTACGCCGCGGTGGTGTGCCGCGACGGCGCGATCGTGGCCGAGTCCATCAATCGCGTGGCCCACGATGGCGACGTGACCCGTCATGCCGAGGTGGTCGCGATCTCGCAGGCGCAGAAGGCGCTCCGGTCCGTCAGCCTGGACGATTGCGAAATCTACGTGAATGCCGAGCCGTGTGCGTTCTGCTGCTACGCGATCCGCGAGAGCCGCATCCGGCGCGTGCTGTTCGGGTTGAGCTCTCCGCACATGGGCGGCTTCTCCAGGTGGAATGTGCTTGCCGACACCGACATCTGCGAGGCCATGCCCGAAGTGTTCGCGCCGCCACCGGAGATCATCCCGGGGTTCATGGCGAAGGAAGCGGAGGAGGCGCTGGTCGAGTGGAACCCGCTCATTGCCGAGGTCATCAAGCGGCGCGGCCTGTTCGGCGCGGCGCCCCGGGTGATCATGGACCAGCGCCGTTCCGCCGCACCGCCAGGCCTGCGCGAGCGAGTCCTGCGTTTCCTGCGCCGCAATTTCTTTGATTATTTCGGACGGAGATGACGCGCGCACCGTCAGTCCGGCACGATGCGCGCGAGATTATCCTTGAGCCAGTAACCGGCCACGATGGTCTTGGCGTCCGCGAAACCACCTTCGGCCAGGCGCGCCAGGAAATCGTCGAGCCGCCACGCCACCAGCTTGATGTCCTCATGCTCGGTGGCCACGCCGCCGCCAGCGGAGATACGGTCGCCGTCCGAGACCAGCGCGCAGAACAGAAAGACGCGCTCGCTCGATCCGCCCGGCGAGACGAAGAAACTTCCCATCGGCTCGATGCGCTCGGCCGTGAAGCCGGCCTCCTCAAGAATCTCGCGCCTGATCGCCTCCTCAGGCGTCTCGCCCACGTCGATCATGCCGGCGACGACGGTGTCGAGAAAGCCGCCGGCCTTCTCCAGCGTCGGGTACATGAACTGCTCGATCAGATAGACGGTGCGCGCCTTGGCATCGACCAGGAGCGCCGCGGCGGAATCGCCACGCTCGAAATTGAGCCGCCGCACCACCTCGCTCATGGTTCCGTCGTAGCGCTCGAAACGCAATTGCGCCTCGTCGACCTTGAAGAAATCGTCGAACACGCGCCGGCGGCTGATGACCTCGACCTTGGGCATTGCGGCTCCTTCCCATTGTCTGGCCAGTTTACCGCACTCGGTCCGTCGCAGTATGGTCACGGGCAGACTGGGCACGGGACGTGCCCGCGCCACAAACGGCATCAAGGGAGGACACCCCATGTTGACCCGCCGCAGATTTCTCGATGGCGCGCTCGGCGCCGGGCTGGCGCTGACGGCGTCGCGCCAGGCGGCCGCGCAGGACGACCAGCGCGAGCGCAACAAGGCGGTGGTG
>DAIUEP010000359.1:0-3462 GCA_036845065.1 Xanthobacteraceae bacterium
CCGCATTGGCCGCCAGCAGACCACCGGCGCCGGCGCGATTTTCCACCACGAACGACTGCCCCAGCGTGTCCTGTAGGTGCTGCGCGATGGCGCGCGCGGTCGCGTCGGTGACGCTGCCGGCCGCAAACGGCGTAATGATAGTGACCGGGCGCGACGGGTAGGTTTGCGCCGTGGCTGGGGCCGCCGACAACACCAGCAGCATCAAGCCCGTCACGCCATACAAAACCGATCCGAAAAGCACCCTCGCCATCGCCAAGCTCCCCCAACTTCACGCAATCGCGTTAGTTAAGCATCCAATCGAGCGGCGACGCCAGCCGGCACGACGCGTAGTCGACGTGCAGAACCCGGCGATGCGAAACGGCACGCGCGCGAGCCGATCGATGGATGGCCAACGCATGCATGACGAGGACATCCCCGGCCTTGCCGGTGCCGACGAAGATTTCAGACCTGCGGACGACGTCTGCCAGCTCCTTGCCAGGAACAAGCCCATGGGCATGTGACCCGAGAGCGTCCTCCAATGGCCCATTGTCATCATCGCAATCATCAACGAACAAGCGCACGGTCAGCATGCTCTGCAGCACGGCGATTGGTGGCTCGACATGGACAACGCCATCCTTGACCGTCCAGGGACCTTATCCGTCGGTGTCGATCCGCTGCTTGACCGCGATCGTCCGATCTTGATGCCACGGCACCGCCCAGTTCGATTCCGGAGTCTTGTCGAAGAACAGAACGCGCGCAGGCCTCGCGACACCGCCCATGCCCTCCCTAGCGAGCGCCCGCAGCGGACCTTGGATCACATCCATGATGTCCGAACTGAGATCGAAGCAACGCGCGCCCGCGCGATCCGTTTGAATTCCAATGAAGCAAGAGCGCAGTCGGCTCACCGCATCGCTTGGTACAACATTGCCGCGGACCGTGACGCCATCGCGATCGAGGGAAGCGCGGAAAATCATGACATTGCCACGAATACGCTCGGACATCGACTGACGAAACAAATCGGCAAGTGGCGTCTCCGCCGTCCCGGCGGAAGGCGCTCATCACGAACGCCCGGCAACCTTTCTCGAAACCACGACCGCGACCAGGCCCAGGACAGCGAGGACAATGCCGTAATAGGCCCACGGCATGTCGTTGACCATGAAACTGCTGCTCGGATAGGGGAAATAGCCAGTGCCTTGCCCGATCCAGACGAGCCCGATCAAGATGGCGACAACACCGACGGCCAGCAATAATCTTCTCATCGCCCTGCGCGCTCCTGATCTCAAACGACGGTCACAGCGCCTTGACGATGCTCTCCGACATCTTCTTGGCGTCGCGCAACCACTAATCTAACGCCCCCGCAGGAAGCTCCGCCAGCTTCGCAAGGTGGCGGAGAAGTCCCGGCTTGAGGGGTTTGTTACCGTGAATGGGAATCGATAACCGCACCGCGCTTCCTGCCCTACCATAGATATGATGGCTGCCGTGGACGCGCAGAAGACTCCAGCCGTGACGCTCGACGAGACGCGCAAACTCGCGTCCCGACACCGTCCTCATACCGCAATTTCCAGAACACGCTCCTTCCCGCCAGCTTTGGGCTCAGCAATGTCAACCGACAGGCAGCCTTCGATCGCCTCGTAAAGATTCGTCAGCAATTCTTCAAAGGTTTCGCCCTGGGTCGCGCAGCCCGGGATGGCGGGCACCTCGGCCCAATACCCACCCTCTTCAGCCTCGTGGACAACGACTTTGATCTTCATGGCTTACCTCGGCTTCGATCCAGATATCTACGCCTCCGCAGCCTCGGCGCAAGGGGCACCATGAGTCAATGGCAGGGCGCCCCAAGTCTCAAATCATTCAAGTTTCAAATCATTGCGGTTAAGGGAGCCTTTAAATGTCAAAGCGCCTTGACGATGCTCTCCGCCATCTTCTTGGCGTCGCCCAGAAGCATCATCGTGTTGTCGCGGTAGAACAGCGGATTGTCGATGCCGGCATAGCCCGAGGCGAGCGAGCGCTTGATGAACATCACGGTTCCGGCTTTCCACACCTGCAGCACCGGCATGCCATAGATCGGGGAGGTCTTGTCCTCCTCGGCGGCCGGATTGGTCACGTCGTTGGCGCCGATCACGAAGGCGATGTCGGCCTGCGCGAACTCGGAATTGATGTCCTCGAGCTCGAACACCTCGTCGTAGGGCACGTTGGCCTCGGCGAGCAGCACGTTCATGTGGCCGGGCATGCGGCCGGCGACCGGATGGATGGCGTATTTGACCTCGACGCCTTCTTTCTTGAGGCGGTCAGCCATCTCGCGCAGCGCGTGCTGCGCCTGCGCCACCGCCATGCCGTAGCCGGGCACGACGATCACCTTGCTGGCGTTCTTCATGATGTAGGCGGCGTCCTCGGCCGAGCCGATCTTGACCGGGCGCTGCTCCTTGCCCGCCGCCGGGCCCGCGACCTCGCCGCCGAAGCCGCCGAGGATCACCGAGATGAAGCTGCGGTTCATGCCCTTGCACATGATGTAGGACAGGATCGCGCCGGAGGAGCCGACAAGCGCGCCGGTGATGATCAGCGCCGAATTGCCGAGCGTGAACCCGATGCCGGCCGCCGCCCAGCCCGAATAGGAGTTGAGCATCGAGATCACGACCGGCATGTCGGCGCCGCCGATCGGGATGATGATCAAGACCCCGAACGCGAAGGAGGCGAGCGCGAGCAGCCAGAACGCGGCGTAGCTTTCGGTGCGCGCGAACCACACGACCAGGAGCACGATCGCGGCGGCGAGCGCGATGTTGATCGCATGGCGCAGCGGCAGGATGATCGGCGCCCCGCTCATGCGGCCGGAGAGCTTGAGGAACGCGATCACGGAGCCCGTGAAGGTGACGGCGCCGATCGCGACGCCGAGCGACATCTCGATCAGGCTCGCGCCGTGGAGATGGCCGACGGTGCCGATGTCGAAGGCCGCGGGTGCATAGAGCGCGCCGGCCGCGACCAGCACGGCCGCCATGCCGACCAGCGAGTGGAAGGCGGCGACCAGCTCCGGCATCATGGTCATCGGCACCCGGCGTGCGATCACCGCGCCGATGCCGCCGCCGATCCCGACCCCGAGCACGACCAGCACCCAGGCCCCAATGCCGGCGGGCGGATGCGAGGCGAGCGTGGTGACAATCGCAATCGTCATGCCGATGATGCCGAACAGGTTGCCCTGCCGGCTCGTTGCCGGGCTCGACAGCCCGCGCAGCGCCAGGATGAACAGGACGCCGGCGACGAGATAGAGCAGCGCGGTGAGATCGGCGTTCATGGGGCGACACTTTCCAGGGCGTCATGCCCGCGCTCGTCGCGGGCATCCACGTCTTGCTTCCTTGGGCCAAGAAAGACGTGGATGGCCGGGACAGGCCCGGCCATGACGGTTGCGATGTGGGTGCAAACGAGCATGGCGGCCGGCTTCATTTCTTCTTCTGATACATCGCGAGCATGCGCTGGGTGACGAGGAAGCCGCCA
>DAIUEP010000360.1:0-3458 GCA_036845065.1 Xanthobacteraceae bacterium
TGCCTCGTGGCCGGCCTCTGCGGCGCGGTGGCCCTCGCCGGTCCGGCGGACGCGCGAGAATTCCGCGTGGCCGACATCCAGGAGGAAAACTATCCGACCGTCCAGGCGCTGCGCTACCTGGATCAGCTGGTCACGCAGCGCACCAATGGCCGCCACCGGATCCGCGTATTTCACTCGCGCCAGCTCGGCGAGGAGAACCAGACCATCGAGCAGACGCGAGTCGGCGCCATCGACATGAACCGCATCAACGTCGGGGCCATCGGCAGCGTCGCACCCATCCTCAATGTGCTGGCGCTGCCGTTTCTGTTCCGCTCGATCGATCATCTCTACAAGGTCGTCGACGGACCGATCGGGGACGAGATTCTCGCCGCGACCGAGTCGAGCGGATTGATCGGCTTGACCTTCTACGATTCGGGCGCGCGCTCGATCTACACCGCGACGCGGCCGGTGCATGTGATCGACGATCTCAACGGCTTGCGCCTGCGCGTCCAGCAATCGGACCTGATGGACCGGATGGTCAAGTCGCTCGGTGCCGAACCGGTCGGTCTTGCCTACGGACAGGTGCTCACGGCGCTGCAAACCAAGCTCATCGACGGCGCCGAGAACAACTGGCCCTCGTTCGTCTCGGCCGGCCATTACAAGGTCGCCCGCTATTACACCGTGACCCAGCACACCATGAGTCCCGAGGTGCTGATCATGTCGCTGCGCGCCTGGGCCGACCTGTCGGCCGAGGACCGCATGATTTTCCGCGAGGCCGCCCGGCAATCAAGCCAGTACATGCGCGAGCAGTGGCTGGACCGGGAGCGGCGGTCGGAGCGGCAGGCGATCGAGTCGGGCGTCAGTGTCATCAGCAACGTCAACCGCAAGCCATTCGAGGATGCCACCAAGCCGCTGCGCGATGCGATGCGCGCCGACCCGAGATATCGATCCCTGATCGAGCGGATCGAAGCTGTGCGATGACAAGTTGAGGACGGATTTGCAGCCAGCCATCCGATCGAACGGCCTGGACGCCGGGGGGCGCAAGACCTTCGCCTCGCTGGAAGCGCTGCGCGCTCTCCCGATCCGCTGGCGGATCCTGCTGATCGCGGCGCTCAACACCATCGTGGCCATCATCTGCGCCGCCGTCATCTGGGGCGGCGCCGGAGACCTGACGCTCGCCCGCAACGAGCTGCGTCAGTCGCGCGATTCCGACCGCCTGCTAGTGCTCTTGGAAAGCCAGGTTGCCAATCTGCAGAACCTGATTCACCGCTACTTCACGCAACCCAACGATGACGTGCTGAAGGACATCACCAATCTGCGCGACGCGCTTCTGAGCACACTGGTCAATCGCGCCTCCAACGACCCGATCCTGTCGCGCTCTGCCGAAAACCTGATGGAGGCGACGGAGCGTTTCGTCAAAGGGTTCGGTGATCTGCGCAACGTCCAATCCGCGATCGCGACGTCCTACGAGAACCAGGTGCTCAAGCCCGCGCACGAGATGGCGGGGCTCTACGCCATCCTGGAGGATGCAGCCAAGAGCGGCGGCTTGATCGTGCCGGCGCTCAACAAGTCGCGCGAATCGTTCTCCACCACGCTGGTGCTCACCAACGTGTTCTACCTGACGCCGACACGCGAGACCGCCGATGAGGTGTCAAAGAATCTCGAGACCATCGAGGCCACCATTCCGGTGATGATGGATCTCGCCGACAACGACCTGCAGCGCGGCGCGCTCGGCGCGCTCGGCTATCGCGCCGTGTCGTGGCGGCTCGGGATCGCCCAATTGTCCGAGAGCTTCGCAATCCGGACGAAGCTTCTGCGCGAAGCCATCGACGGCTCGCAGATCGCCATGTCGAGCACGATCGGGGCGCTTTCCAAGAGCATCCGGGAGCGCGACCAGATCGCGTACGAGCGCTTCGAGCAGACGATGCTGGAGGTCTACGTGCGGATCGCGATCGTTGCGGTGCTGGCGCTGTCGATCTCGGTCCTGGTCGGGCTTGCGATCGCGGCCAGCATCGTGCGGCCGCTGCGCGGGCTGATGAGCGCCATGCGCGCCATTGTCGCCGGCGACTACGCGCATCCCGTGCGGGACGTCGGTGCGCGCGACGAGATCGGCGCCATGGCGCGGGCAGTCGAGGTGTTTCGCGAGAATGCCATCGCCAAGCTCGCTGCCGAAAAGGAGCTGAAGGCCGCCAAGGAGCGCGCCGAGGGCGCGTTGCGCGAGCTGCAGGAAACACAGCAAAACCTGATCGAAGCCGAGAAGCTGGCCGCCCTCGGGGGCCTGGTCGCCGGTGTCGCCCATGAGGTGAACAACCCGGTCGGCATCAGTCTCACCGTGGCGTCGAGCTTCGCCCGGCGCTGCGAGCGCTTTTCCGAGGAAGTGCGCGACGGCCAGGTGCGGCGATCCAAGCTCGACGAGTTCATCGCCGGCAGCAAGGAGGCCGCCAAGCAGCTGGTGGCCAATCTCAATCGCGCAGCCGACCTGATCCAGTCGTTCAAGCAGGTCGCGGTCGACCGCAGCCACACCGAGCGGCGCCTGTTCGATCTGGCCGAATCGACCGAGCAGATCGTCGTGAGCCTGCGCCCGGCCCTCAAGCGGTCCGCCGTATCGCTCACGGTCGACGTGCCGCCCGGCATCCAGATGGACAGCTATCCCGGGCCATACGGCCAGGTGCTGACCAATCTCGTGCTCAATTCGCTCGCGCACGCGTTTCCGGACCGCGGCGCCGGCACGATGCGGATCTCGGCCAGGCGCATCGGATCGGAGCAAGTCGAGGTCCAGTTTGCCGACGACGGCACCGGCATGAGCGAGGACGTGCAGCGCCGTGCCTTCGAGCCGTTCTTCACCACCCGTCGAAACCGGGGTGGCACGGGTCTCGGCCTGCACATCGTGTATAATTTGATCACGCGCCCCCTCGGCGGACGGCTGCGTCTCGAATCGGAGCCCGGGCAAGGCACAATCTTCATCATCCGGCTGCCGCTGATCGCGCCCAAGGGTGAGCCCGCCGACGGAGCGCGCGCCGCCTCATTCGCGGAATCCACATGAGCGACGACGACGATCTCATCCGCGTCATCGACGACAGCGGCGTGGCGGCCGACCAGCCATCCGCCGCCTGGAAGGTCGCGATCATCGACGACGATCCGGCGGTGCACGAGGGCACGCGGTTCGCCCTCTACGACTACAATATCAACGGCCAGGGCATCGAGATCCTGTCCGCCTATTCGGCCGAGGAGGGGCGCGAGCTGATGCGCGCGCACCCGGACATCGCGGTCGTCCTGCTCGACGTCGTGATGGAGACGGACGACGCGGGCCTCATGCTGGTCGACCATATCCGGGCTCAGCTCAGGAACGAGACGGTGCGCATCATCCTGCGCACCGGCCAGCCCGGGCAGGCGCCGGAGCGGCGCGTCATCGTCGAGTATGACATCAACGACTACAAGGCGAAGACCGAGCTCACCGCCGACAAGCTGTTCACCTCGCT
>DAIUEP010000361.1:0-3393 GCA_036845065.1 Xanthobacteraceae bacterium
CGCGCCAACCTGCTCAGGCGCCGCCGAAGCCGAAGCGCCGCGTCCGCAGCCTTGCGCCCCACCGCACCCGCCACTCGCGCATGTTCTCGATCGCCATCAGCATGGCGGGCGTGACGATCAGCGTCAGCATGGTCGCGAAGCCGAGCCCGAACACGATCGCGGTCGAAAGCTGAATCCACCATTGCGTGGCCGGCGCGCCGACCACGACCTCGCGGGCGAGGAACTCGACATTCATCCCGAACGCAATCGGCAGCACGCCGAGGATCGCGGTCACCGCGGTGAGCACCACCGGGCGTGCGCGCTCGCGGCAGGTCTGGATGATGGCGTCGTAGGCGGCGACGCCCTCTCGGCGCAACCGGTCATAGGTGTCGATCAACACGATGTTGTTGTTGACGATCACGCCCGCGTTGGCGATCACGCCGATGCCGGCCATCACCACGCCGAACGCCTGCCCCATGATGAGCAGGCCGAGCAGGACCCCGAAGGTCGACATCACGACCGCGGTGAGCACCACGAACACGGATGTGAGCCGGTTGAACTGCGCGAGCAGGATCGCGAAGATCAGGAAGATCGCGGTGCCGAACGCCTTCATCAGGAACGCGCCCGCCTTCTCGCGCTCCTCGTCCTCGCCCTTGAGCTTGAAGGTGACGCCCGCGCCGAGATCGGCCTCGGCGAGGTCGCGCGCGATCTCCTGCTGCACCTTCGCGGTCTGGACGCCTTCGGCGACGTTCGCCGACACGGTGGTGACGCGGTTGGCGTTGACGCGATTGATGTAGCCCACGCGCTGCGCGGGCACGCGCTCGACGAAATTGCCGATCGGCACATGGCCGACCTGGGTCTGCACCCGCAGGTCGTCGATCTGGTCGAGGCTCCTGCGCTCGGGCGGGAAGCGCACCAGGATGTCGACCGACTTGTCGCTGTCGACTGGGCGATACTCGGTAGCCTTGAGACCGTTGGTCACGAGCTGGACCGCACTGCCCACGGTGTTCACGCCGGCGCCATACTTGGCGGCCTGCGACTTGTCGACCTCGATCCTCCAGTCGATACCGGGGAGCGGCTGGCCGTCGTCAAGGTCGCGGATGTCGCTGCGCGGCGCCAGCAGCGTCGCGACCTTGTTGGCCGCCGCCGGCAGCAGGGCAGGATCGATTGCGGCAAGCTGCACCTGGATCGGCTTGCCGGTCGGCGGCCCCGCGCGCGGCGCCGTCACCTCGACCAGGATGCCGGGGATGTCGGCGGTGCGCGTGCGCATCTCGTCCATGATCACGTGCGCGGGCGCCCGCGCGCGCCAGTCGTCGAACTCGAACTGGATGACCCCGATGGTGTCCTCGGTCAGTTCGCCCAGGCCACGCGGCTGCTCGCCAACGCGGGTGTAGACGGTCTTGAGACCTTGGAAGGCGAGCACACGCTTTTCGACCGCGGCCACCGCCGCGTTCTTCTCCTCGAGCGCCAGATTGCCGCGGCCGTGCACGATCACCTGGCCGAAGTCGGGCTCGACGTTGGGGAAGAACTCGACGCCGCGCCCGAGCTTGCCGTAGGCCATCTGCACCGAGACCAGGAGGAAGGCCGCCAGCGCCAATGTCGTGCCCGGATGGCGCAGCGCCAGGCGGACCGCACGCATATAAGGCCCGCGATCCTTGACCCGATCGTCGTGCGGCACTGCCGCGCTGGCGAGCAAAGCGAGCGGCCAGCGCGGCGACTTCTTAGTGCGCGCGCATAGCGCGTCGAAAAACGCGCGTAAACGCGCTGATGACACTCGCCCTGAACCGGGCTCGTCGGCGCGCGGCGAAGCTTTGCCGAGCAGCGCGCCGAGTGTTGGCGTGAAGAACAGCGCGACCGCAAGCGAGGCGGAGAGCGTCGCGATCAGGGTGATCGGCAGATATTTCATGAACTGCCCAACCACGCCGGGCCAGAACAGCAGCGGCGAGAATGCGGCGACGCGGGTTGCGGTCGCCGCGATCACCGGGCCCGCCATGCGCTTGGCGGCAAGCGCATAGGCCTCCTTCGGCGCCATGCCCTCCGCCATGCGCCGCTCGGCGAACTCGGAGACGATGATGGCGTCGTCGACCAGCATGCCGACCGCCAGGATGAGCGAGAACAGCACCACGATGTTGACGGTCAGTCCGGCCAGCTGAAGGCCGAGCACGCCGGCGAGGAAGGAGGCCGGGATCGCGATGCCGATGAACAGCGAGGCGCGGAAGCCGAGCGCGAACAGAATGATGACGACGACCAGCAGCACGCCGGTGACGACCGAGTTCTGCAGGTCGGACAGCATCTGCCGGATCACCTTCGACTTGTCCTGCGTGAAGGTGACGTGGACCGCTTCCGGCCACTGCTTCTGCAGCTGAGCGACAACGTACTTCACCGCATCGACGGTCTCGATCAGATTGGCGCCGGTGCGCTTCGACACCTCGATGGTCATGGCCGGGCGGCCGTTGACGCGGGTGATGGAGGTCGCGTCCTTGAAGGTCGGTTTGATCTGCGCGATGTCGAGGAGCGTCACCGCCGCGCTCGAGGAGGCGATCACCGGCACCTTGGTGATGTCCTGCGGCTTCTCGAACAGCGAGGGCACCTTGACGGCGAAACGGCCGCTCTGGCCTTCGAGCGCGCCGGCCGCGATCAGAGTGTTGAACGACTGGGTGAGCTGCCCGAGCTGGTCGAGGCCAATACCGTAGCTCTTCATCAGCGTCGGCTCGATGATGATCTCAACCGCCTCGTCGCGGGCGCCGCGCAGCTCCGCCGACAGGACGCCGGGCGCCTGCTCGATCGCATTCTTGGCGGCGCGCGCGATGCGCAACAGCGTGCGCTCAGGCACGTCGCCCGAGAGCCCGACGACCAGCACGGGATAGAGGGAAAGATTGACCTCGAGCACCTGCGGCTCGTCCACGTCACGCGGCAGATCGTGCTTGGCGATGTCGACCTTGGCGCGCACGTCGGCGAGCGCGGCCTTGGAATCGAAGCCCGCCTCGAACTCGAGCAGGACATAGCCGCCGCCCTCGAACGCGGTCGAGCGCATCTCCTTGACGTTGCCGACCGACTTGAGCTGGGTCTCGACCGGGCGTAGCAACAGCCGCTCGGAATCCTCCGGGCTGATGCCGCGCTGGGAGAGCTGCACGTAGATGATCGGAATCTTGACGTCCGGCTCCGCCTCCTTCGGGATCGTCACATAGGCGACGAGGCCCGCCACCAGCAGGAACAAGAGCGTCGCGATCGTCAGTCGCGCGTGCGAGATGGCGTAGTCGATGAGCTTGGACATCGGTTGACCTGCGTCTTGGGGCAACGAGGAGCGAATAGCGAATGGCGAGTAGCGAATCGGGAAGAAAGAGTCAGCGCCGCCGCATTCGCTACTCGCTACTCGCTACTCGCTACTCGCTACTCGCTACTCGCTACTCGCTA
>DAIUEP010000362.1:0-3391 GCA_036845065.1 Xanthobacteraceae bacterium
ATCGCTCTACGCACATCGCGATGCCCATGCCGCCGCCGATGCACAGCGTGGCGAGACCCTTTTTGGCATTGCGCCTCTGCATCTCGTGCAGCAGCGTCACCAGGACGCGTGCGCCCGACGCGCCGATCGGATGGCCGATCGCGATCGCGCCGCCGTTGACGTTGACCTTCGAGGTGTCCCAGCCGAGATCCTTGTTGACCGCGCAGGCCTGCGCGGCAAACGCCTCGTTCGCTTCGACCAGATCGAGATCCTCGATCTTCCAGCCGGCCTTCTTGAGGGCGGCGCGCGAAGCCGGGATCGGCCCGGTTCCCATGATTGCCGGATCAACGCCGGCATGCGCCCACGAGACGATGCGCGCGAGCGGAGTCTTGCCGCGCTTCTGCGCTTCGCTCGCGCTCATCAGCACCACCGCGGCGGCGCCGTCATTGATGCCCGACGCGTTGGCGGCGGTCACGGTTCCGTCCTTAGCGAAGGCCGGGCGCAGGCCTGCGATCTTGTCGAGCGTGGTGCCGTGCTTGGGATACTCGTCAGTGTCCACCACCACATCGCCCTTGCGGGTCTTTACCGTCACCGGCACGATCTCGTCCTTGAACCGGCCGGCCTTCTGCGCGGCCTCCGCCTTGTTCTGCGAGGCGACCGCGAACTCGTCCTGCTGCGCGCGCGTGATCTGCCACTGCCGCGCGACGTTCTCGGCGGTGTTGCCCATGTGGTAGCCGTTGAAGGCATCCCACAGGCCGTCCCGGATCATGGTGTCGATCATTTCGAAGTTGCCCATCTTCACGCCGTTGCGAAGATGCTGGCAATGCGGCGCCATGCTCATCGATTCCTGGCCGCCCGCGACCACGATCTCGCTGTCGCCATTGAGGATGGCCTGGTAGCCGAGCGCGATCGCGCGCAGCCCCGAGCCGCAGAGCTGGTTGACCCCCCAGGCCGGGCTCTCGACCGGGATGCCGGCGCCGATGGATGCCTGCCGGGCCGGGTTCTGCCCCTGCCCCGCCGTCAGGATCTGCCCCAGGATCACCTCGGACACCTCGGCGCCGGTGACACCCGCCCGCTTGAGCGCCTCGGCGATTGCAACCTTGCCGAGGTCGTGGGCCGGCAGGCCGCCAAGCGCGCCGCCGAATGCGCCAACCGGGGTCCGGGCCGCGCCCACTATGACGATATCATTTTTCATGTTCTTGGCTCCTTTGATCAGATTTGATCGTCCCAGGCTATGCGGTCAATTCGGCAGGCCTGCGACCCCTGATGTCCATGCAATCCGTAATCTCCGCTACCCATGGCCGTGGCGGGCTGGCGTGTCAATCAGACCAAGGGACGGGCAGGCCTGCAACCATGGACAGGCGACAGGACGCTCCGACAGCATGGGATTGCCCCGACAAAACGGTAGCTTGCGCGTCGAAAAGGGCTATGCTGATCGCCATGGAGCGGCTGAACTCAATTGATATGGCGTACGTCAACAGACCCACAAGGATCGAGCACTGCGCCAGCCGGCGGCTTTGCAATACCGGGCCCGGAACTTCCGTGACGCGCGAAGCCTTTGCTGACGTGGTATTGGCAGTCTTCAGCGCCGAGACTGCCGCCGGTGTCACGCGTTCGGTGCTGCAGCAGACCATTCGCGGGCATGTGCGCTATGGCTAAGTCGGACGAACCCGTCACAATCAAGAAATATGCCAACCGCCGGCTCTACAACACGGGCACCAGCACCTACGTGACGCTGGAAGACCTCGCCTCGATGGTGAAGGCGGGCGAGGATTTTGTCGTCTACGATGCCAAGTCCGGCGAGGACATCACTCGCTCGGTGCTCGCCCAGATCATCTTCGAGCAGGAAAACAAGGAAGGGCAGAACCTGCTGCCGATCAACTTTCTACGCCAGCTCATCCGCTTCTACGGCGACTCCATGCAGATGCTGGTGCCGCGCTATCTCGAAGTGTCGCTCGAATCGCTCACCCGCGAGCAGGAAAAGATCCGTCAGCAGATGGCCCAGGCCTTTGGGGGCACGCCGTTTGGGGCGCTCGAGGAGCAAGCGCGGCGGAACATGGAAATGTTCGAGCGCGCGTTCGCGATGTTTGCGCCATTCGGGCGACGGGGCGGCCAGGAGGGCGCGGAGGCGGAAAAGCCCGGCCAACCCGGCCAGGCCGGCGGCGGCGGCATTGACGAGATCGACGATCTCAAGCGCCAGATGGAAGAAATGCAGAAGCGGCTCGAGCGGCTCAGCCAGAAGGACAAGGGTTAGACCTCCCCATGCCGGGCTGTTGCATGTGGCTCGAACGGCTGTTCGCATGCTGCCTGGCTATCCTCGCTGCACTCGTGCTCCCTTCTGTTCCCGCCATGGCGCAGCCGTGGCCGCAGCGCCCGGTGCGGTTCATTCTGCCGCTTGGCCCCGGCAGCGGGACCGACATCACAGCCCGGCTTTTCGCCGAGCGGCTGGCGCAGCGCTGGGGCCAGCCGGTCGTTGTCGAGAACCGGCCTGGCGGCGACAGCTTCGTGGCGATCGGCGCCTTCCTGGCCGCCAACGACGACCACACCTTGCTGTTTGCCGGCATGGGTACCTTCACGGCCCATCCCTATCTGCACGAGCGGCTGCCCTACGACATGCGCGATGTCGTGCCGGTCGCCGGCGCCTCCAACATCGTGGTCGCCATCGCGGCGCCGACCACCCTCAACATCAACACGATCGCCGACATGGTCGCGCTGGCGCGTGCGCAGCCGGGCAAGCTCAACGCCGCCACCGTGCCGGGCATCACCGACTTCATGTTTTCAGGATTTCTCAGGAACGCGGGCATCGCCATCACGCGGGTGCCCTACCGCGACATCACGCTGGCGCTGGGCGATCTTGCGGAGGCGCGCATCCAGGTGATGTCAGCCTCGCTGACGATCGTCCGACCGCAGGTCGAAACCGGCCGGGTCAAGCTCTTGGCGGTCACCAGCCGCACTCGTGTCCCGATCGCGCCCGGCGTGCCCACGGTGACGGAAGCCGGCTATCCGGTGCTCGAGCTCGAAGGGCTCATCGGCCTGTACGGCTCGCGCAACATGCCAAGCGAGTTGCGCGAGCGCATCGCAGCGGACGTTCGAGCGGTTGCGGCCGATCCGGCAGTCGCGGCGCGGCTCGCGCCGCTCGGCCAACTCGTCAACGCCACCACGCCGGACGAATACGCTGCGGCCATTGCGGATCAGCGCGCCAAGGTCGACGCCATTGCGCAGACGCTCGGCATCAAGCCGGCGCAGTGATGACCAAGCCTCACCGTGCGACCGCTGGCGCCACCAATCTGAAGTTCCTACGCCGGTTGCAGCAAGCCCAACAGGAGCTTCAAATCGAAAAGCGGCGCTTGGGTCTGTAGCAGACGGTCCGCGCTAACCGCCGAAGAGCGTGCTGAGAATGCTGCCGCCATTG
>DAIUEP010000363.1:0-3382 GCA_036845065.1 Xanthobacteraceae bacterium
TCGCAGGCGTTGTACATGTCGGCCTTGCCCTGCTCGAGCAGCTTGCCATGGCTCGCGAACGGGTCGGCGCCCTTCACGTCGCGCAGCGATGTGTCGGCACTCTTGACGCCTGCCTCGTCGCGGTCGGCCCATTCGACCTGCAGGCCTTCGCGGGCGAACAGGCCTTCGTCATAGGCCACGAGCTCCGGCAATCCCTGGAACGGGGAGGTGGATTCGAGAACGAGCTTCCGCACGATGGTTCCTCCTCTGGCGGCTGCCGGCTCACACACTGGCCGCCAGTCCAATTGGCACAGATGCGCGGTACAATACTATCAAGGCTTTGACGCTGAAAGAAATTGAAAAAAACGGCAATACGTGGCGTTGGAATGGGCATCGAGGCCGCGCGAGCCGGGCCCGAGCAGACCTCAGCGCACAGTGTCGGCGGCGCGGCCCGGGGCGTAGCCGAGCTTGCGTGCCGCCAGGCCAAGCTCGCAGCCCTCGCAATAGCGGTGGTCTTTGAAATCGATCCAGTTGTGCGCATAGATGTGTTCGGACGGGATTCGATAGCGCTCCTGCAGGAACGGAAGCAGCGTCAGCCAGGCCTGCATCTGCGCGGACGTCACCGGTCTACTGACATCGGGGAAGTTGCCGACGAACTCGACCCCGAGCGAATTCGTCCTCACCACGATGTGATAGGTCTTGGAATTGTCGACATACTTGTTGTCGTTGCGGTTGGCGCCGTCGCCGTGCGTGGGAATTGCCGTCTCGGCGGTTGACCAGAACACGGTTCCATCGGTTTCCACCCAGATGGTCACGCCGCGCTTGGTCGGCGTTTTGGACTGTTGCAGCGCCAGGCTGCGGGCGCTGCCCGCCGGCCCTTCGGTCTGATGGGCGATGATGTGTTTCCAATGCCGGGCGTCGTCCGGATTGCCGAGCGGATGCAGGTACTCGATCGTGAGATTGGGGATCCGCGGCTCCCCGGACTGCCGTGCGAATTCGGCATAGCCGGCGGCGCCTTGCTGTGCGGAGGCCTGCTGAGGCAAGGCTCCGGCGACGAGCAGCAGCGCCATGATGATTCGCGCAACGTTGCTGCGGCCGTGCATCGAATCTCCCGAGACCGCTGTTTTGGCGGTATGAAGATGGGCTTCAACGTGCTGAGCTGATTCGACAATAGCCCATGGCGGTGGAGCCGGTCACCGGCCATCCGTCGATGCAGAGAATCGTGCTAGGTTCAATTCACGAATCACCAGGGGTTGCTCATGAACGTCATCGTCTTCGCGTCGCGCAAAGGCGGCTCGGGCAAGAGCACGCTGGCCGCTCACCTTGCTGCGCAGGCGCACAAGCCGCCCTGTCGCGTGCTGATGATCGATGCCGACCCGCAGGGATCGCTGACGCTGTGGCACAAGCTCAGGACCAGCGGTGAACCGCCGATTGCCGACGCCACCGAGAATGTGCAGGAGGCCGTCAGGCAAGCTAAGCGCGCCGGCTACGAGTGGGTCTTCATTGACACGCCGCCGAACATGTCGGCGATCGTCGCCGATGCTATCGAAGCGGCGACGTTGATCGTCATTCCGGCGCGCCTCACGCTGTTCGATCTTGCCGCCATCAAGGAGACCATGGTGCTCGCGCGCCAGAAGAAGAAGCCTTATGCGGTCGTGATCAACGGCGTGCCGGCGCGGCGTGACAATACCGAATCGCCGTTCGTGCGCGAGGCGCGGGCGGTGCTCAACAGCCTCAATGTTCCGGTCTGGTCCGGCCAGATCACCCAGCGCAACGCCTATTCGCTCGCGCTGGCGGAGGGCGAGGGCGCCGCCGAATATGACGGCCAATCGGAGGCCGCCGCCGAGATCACGGCGCTGTGGTCGGCGATCGAAAAATCCGTGAAGGCCATTCATGGGGCCTACGAGGGTACCGCCATGCATCGTGTCGCGGCGTAGTCGTCGAAGCCGGCGCCGCGAACCGCGAGAAAGGCCGAAGCCGGGTGACCCGGCTTCGGCGCATGGCGCTTACTTCAATTGGTCCGCAACTTTGTCGATGCCGGCCTTCACGCAGGCCTCGTCCTTGTCGCCGCCCGGTGCGCCGGAGACGCCGGCCGCCCCGATGACATCCTCGCCGACCATGATCGGCAGCGCGCCCTGAGCCGCGATGATGTTGGTCAGATGAATCTGCGAGAGCTGCGGGTTGTCCTTCAAGCGCTTGACCAGCTCCCCTGAGGGGACCCGCAACGTGCGCGAGGTATAGGCCTTGCGCATCGAGTTCTCCATTGTGTGCGGCGAGGAGTTGTCGCCGCGCACTTGCAGCAGAACTTCGCCGCTGCGGCCGACGACCGTCACCGACACGCGATAGCCCTGCTTGGTGCAGGTCTCGAGCGCGGTTTGCGCGATCGTCATCGCCATGGTCGCGGACAGGTCTTTGCGGGCGAGAAGCTGGGCGCTGGCGGGGACGGCGATCGCGCAGGCGAGGCCGATCGTGGCGAGACGCAGGGTTGCTACTGACATGGCACTACTCTCCTTGTGACGTCTATGTGTTGCAGCCGGGCCCGGCTGGGTTGTGTTGACGTGGGCGAGCCTAGTCGGTTGCGGCGGCGATGTCGCCTCCGATTCCGATGCGCAAACGGATCGGCCATGCTATGAGGGCGGTATAAACGGAGGAAACAAATGATCGCTGTTCCGCAAAGAACGATGATTCTGGCCGCCGCCATGGTTGCGGCGGGCGTGAGCTTGGCCGTGAGCCTCGGCGCTGTCCTGGCGCAGGGCGTTCCCGATTTTGCCGCCATCATTGCGGCGCCCGACCGCGCCGCGGCCGACCGCGACATCGACAAGCGCCGCGACCCGGTCAAGCTGCTGGCGTTCACCGGCGTACGGACCGGCATGAAGGTGCTCGATATGGGCGCCGGCGGTGGCTACAGCACCGAGCTGATGGCGCGCAGCGCCGGCCCCACGGGCGTGGTCTATGGCCAAAACCCCACCGACCTCGGCGCGCGCGCCAAGGAGCGCTTCGAGGCGCGCATGCAGACCCCCGCGATGAAGACGGTGGTGAGCCTGGTGCGGCCGTTCGACGATCCGCTTCCGGCCGAGGTGCGCGATCTCGACCTGGTGACGTTCTTCTTTTACTACCACGACACGGCCTACATGGAGGTCGACCGCGCGGTCATGAACCGCAAGCTGTTCGCAGCCTTGCGGCCGGGCGCGTCCCTGGTGATCACGGACCATCACGCCAAGGCCGGCGAAGGCGTGACCGTTGCGCGCACGCTGCACCGGATCGAGGAGGCGGTGCTGCGCCGCGAGGTCGAAGCCGCGGGGTTCAAGCTTGTCGCCGAGGGCGATTTCCTGCGCCATCCGGAGGATACGCGCGACTTCAACGTGAACCGCCCGACCGGGCCGGTTGACGAGTTCGTGCTGCG
>DAIUEP010000364.1:0-3377 GCA_036845065.1 Xanthobacteraceae bacterium
GTCACATCCAATATGAACCTGCCCGGGGGCCGCGGCCATTCCGACGCCCTGTGCCGATCCGGAGAGTCAACATCATGAAGATTCTAGGTTTTCATAGCAACGAAGGGCTGCGCCTGGGCGTGGTCGAGGGCGACAATGTGATCGACCTGCAGGCGGCCGATGCCCGGCTGCCGGTCAATCTGGCCGACGTGCTGGCGCAGACCGGCGGCGATCTCAAGCCGCTTGCGGATCTCGCCAAGAAGGCGCCGGCGAGCGCACGCGTGCCGCTCAAGGGGCTCAAGTTCGGCCTGCCGGTGGCGCGGCCGCCCAAGAGCATCTGCCTCGGATTGAACTACCTGGAGCACGTCAAGGAAGGCTTCAGTCGCGACAACGTGCCGAAGTTTCCCACGATCTTCATGCGCTGCCAGACCTCGCTCGTTCCGCACGGCCAGCCGCTGGTGCGGCCAAAGGTCTCCGACACGCTCGACTACGAGGCCGAGATGGTGGTGGTGATCGGCAAGAAGGCCCGGCACCTCACCATGGACAACGCCTATTCCTGCATCGCCGGCTTTTCGTGCTTCAACGAAGGCTCGGTGCGCGAGTTCCAGCGCAAGACCACGCAGTGGGACATGGGCAAGAACTTCGACAACACCGGCGGCTTCGGTCCCTGGATGGTCACCGCCGACGAAATCCCGGCCGGCGGCAAGGGCCTCAAGATCCAGACTCGCCTCAACGGCCAGACCATGCAGTCGGACAACACCGACAACATGATGTTCCCGGTCGCCGAGACGCTGGTCTACATCACCCAGGGCATCACGCTCGAGCCCGGCGACATCATCATCACCGGTACGCCCTCAGGCGTCGGTTTTGCGCGCAAGCCGCCGGTGTTCATGAAGGGCGGCGACACCTGCGAGATCGACATCGAGAAGGTCGGCGTGCTCGTCAACCCGATCGTGGACGAGAAGTAAGGACGCGGCCGTCGACGCACGCGAAGGCGTGCGTCGACAGGAGCGCTGCGCCGAGGGAGGGTCGCATGGCATTCGCAATCCGGGCCGCGCTGGCGGCGGTGGTCATTTTGATTGTCGGGCTGCCCCTCTCGCTCGTCGCGCAGGACTGGCCGCGCCAGCCGATCCGCATCGTGGTCGGCTTCGGCGCGGGCGGCGGCACCGACATCGCGGCGCGCATCGTGGCGCAGCCGTTGTCCGAGCTGCTCGGCCAGCCGGTCGTGGTGGAAAACCGGGTGGGCGGCGGCGGCACAACGGCGGCCGAAGCGGTCGCGCGCGGGCCGAAGGATGGCCACACCGCGCTGATGATGAGCAACGCGCATGCCGTGTCGGCGGCGGTCTACAAGACGCTGCGCTACGATCCGATCGCCGACTTCCAGATGGTGTCGATGGTCGGCATCGCGGGCCTCGTTCTGGTAACGACGCCGAGCTTCCCGGCCAAGGACCTCAAGGAGGTCATCGCGCAGGCCAAGGCCAATCCGGGCAAGCTCAATTTCGGCAGCCCTGGCGTCGGCACCACCCAGCACTTCGCCGCCGAGTATATGAAGCAGCTTGCCGGCCTCGACATTCAACACGTGCCCTATCGCTCGACACCGGCGGCGCTCACCGGGCTGATCGCGGGCGAGGTGCAGCTCGTCGTCGAGCTGATCCAGACCGTGCAGGCGCAGGTCCAGGCGGGCACGCTGCGCGCGATCGCGGTCACGTCGCCGGAGCGGTTTCCGTCCGTTCCGGAGATCCCGACCTTCGCGGAATCGGGGCTGCCGGGCTACGACGTGACGAGCTGGTACGGCCTGTCGTTCCCGGCCGGAACGCCGGGCGGGATCGTGGAGCGGACCAACACCGCGATGCGCACGCTGCTCGCGACCGACTCCGTCAGGGCGCAGATTCTGCGGGTGGGCGCGCTGGTGCGCTCGTCGACGCCGGATGAGCTCAAGGCGCATATCGCCGAGGAAATCACCAAGTGGAAGGTCGTCCGCGAGAAGGCGAACATCGAGCAGCAATAGCGCACGCGAGGCCGAATCCATTCCGGGCCGCCCGTCGGGCGGCCCCATCACGTTCAATGAGACACACCCAAGCTCACGAGAGGACGACATGGCCGATACCCTGAACATCGTGACGATCTGCGGCTCGCTGCGGAAGGCATCTTTCAACGCGGCGCTGGCGCGTGCGCTGCCGGCGCTCGCGCCCGCGGGCCTGAGCATCAAGTCGGCGCCGGCATGGGCCGAGATCCCGATCTACAATACCGACATTCAGAACGCGGGCATGCCCGCATCGGTCACCGCCTGGGCCGAGGCGATCCGTTCGGCCGACGGCGCGATCATCGTCTCGCCCGAGTACAACTGGACCATTCCGGGCGGGCTCAAGAACGCGATCGACTGGACCTCGCGCATGAAAGATGACCCGTTCAAGGGCAAGCCGATCGCGATCCAGTCCTGCGCCGGCGGTCTCCTTGGCGGCGCGCGCATGCAGTATCACCTGCGCCAGTGCCTGACCTCGGTCGAGTCCGTGGTGCTGATCCGGCCGGAAGTGTTCGTCAACTTCGCCGCCAAGAAGTTCGACGAGAAGACGCTGGAGCTCACCGACCAGGCCACCAAGGACATGGTCAAGGCGCAGCTCGAGGCGTTCGAAAAGCTCGTGCGCAAGCAGACCGGCAAGTAACATGGCGAGGCTCGCCGGCCGCAGCGCCATCGTCACCGGCGGGGCGCGAGGTATCGGCCGCCATTACTCCGAGGCGCTGGCGGCCGAAGGCGCGCAGGTGATGATCGCTGATGTCGCGGACGGCGGCGCGCTCGCGGCCGAGCTTGCCGCCAAGCACGGGCGCAATTCGATCGCCAGCACCACTTTCGACGTGAGCGACGAGAACCAGGTGAAGGCGCTCGTCGCTGGCACGATCGAGCGCTTTGGCAAGATCGACATCCTGGTCAACAACGCCGCGGTCTATTCCACGCTGGAGGAGCAGGACTTCACCGCGATCGACACCGCGGTGTGGGACCGCGTGATGGCGGTGAACGTGCGCGGCCCGTTCCTGATGGCCAAGCACGTGGTGCCGCACATGCGCGCACGCCGCTACGGCAAGATCATCAATATCGGCTCCGGCACCGTGTTCCGCGGCATCCCGCAGATGGTGCACTACGTCACCTCCAAGGGCGCGGTGAGCGCGTTCACGCGCTCACTCTCGCGCGCGGTCGGCACCGAGGGCATCTGCGTCAACACGCTGGCGCCCGGCTTCACGCTGTCCGACAGCGTGGTCGAGAACAATCCGACCCACGTCAAAAGCTCGCGCGACAACGCCATCCAACGCCGCGCCATCAAGCGCGACGCCTATCCGGGCGACCTGATCGGGGCGCTGATCTTTCTTGCCTCGCCGGACAGCGACTTCATCACCGGGCAGAC
>DAIUEP010000365.1:0-3374 GCA_036845065.1 Xanthobacteraceae bacterium
TCGCCGCGCGTGTCGGTGCGCGCCTTGAGCTCCTCCGGAACGTCCTGCAGCACCTCGATGTCGGGCGTGATGCCCTTGGCCTGGATCGAGCGGCCGGACGGCGTGAAGTAGCGCGCCGTGGTGAGCCGCAGGGCGCCGTTGCCGGAGCCGAGCGGGATGATGGTCTGTACCGAGCCCTTGCCGAACGAGCGCGTGCCGATGATGGTCGCGCGCTTGTGGTCCTGCAACGCGCCGGCCACGATCTCGGAGGCCGAGGCGGAGCCGCCATTGATCAGCACGATGATCGGCTTGGTCTTGGTCAGGTCGCCCGCGCGGGCGTTGAAGCGCTGGGTCTCCTCGGCATTGCGGCCGCGGGTCGAGACGATCTCGCCTCGCTCCAGGAACGCATCGGACACCGAGATCGCCTGATCGAGCAGGCCGCCCGGATTGTTGCGCAGGTCAACGACGAAGCCCTTGAGCTTGTCGCCGGCCTGATTGGACATCTCGGTAATCGCTCGCCGGACGCCTTCGGTGGTCTGTTCGTTGAACTGCGTGATGCGGATATAGCCGACGTCGTCGCCGTTCATGTTCGAGCGCACCGAGCGAACCCGAATCACGTCGCGGGTGATCGAGATATCGACCGGCTTGTCCGAACCCTTGCGGATGATCTTCAGCTTGATCTTGGTATTGACCGGGCCGCGCATCTTTTCGACGGCCTGGTTGAGGGTCAGGCCCTGCACCGGCTCATCGTCAAGATGGCTGATGATGTCGTTGGCCATCACGCCAGCCTTGGCCGCCGGGGTCTCGTCGATCGGCGCGACGACCTTGATCAGCCCGTCTTCCATGGTGACTTCGATGCCCAGCCCGCCGAACTCGCCGCGCGTCTGCACCTGCATGTCACGGAAGCTCTTGGCGTCCATGTAGCTGGAGTGCGGATCGAGCCCGGCCAGCATGCCGTTGATGGCCGATTCGACGAGCTTGCTATCGTCAGGCTTCTCGACGTAATCGGCGCGCACTCGCTCGAACACGTCGCCGAACAGGCTGAGCTGCCGGTAGGTGTCGGCGGCCGCCGCTCTCGCGCTCGAGCCGTCGAACACGATTCGGGGCTGGGTAGTGATGAGCGTCAGAGCTGCGCCTGCCGCTGCACCAAGGAGGATCAAAGAAGTTTTGCGCATCATCCGCGAACCTTTTCGACTTCGCTTGCCGCCCACCATGGGCCCGGGTCGACGGGGGTCCCGTCTTTTCGGAACTCAACATAAAGCACCGGTTGTCCGGAACCGGCCGTGACAGTCACCGCAGCTTGCGCCCGGCTTCCCATCACTGCGACGGGTTCACCCGTCACGACGAATTGCCCCAAATCGACGGATATCTGTTCCATCCCGGCCAGTAGCACATGATACCCATCTCCGGCATTTAGGATCAAGAGTTGGCCGTAATTGCGGAAGGGGCCAGCATAGACCACCCAGCCGTCGCACGGGGCGGTCACCTGGCTGCCGTGGCGGGTAGCGATAGACAGCCCCTTTTCGGCGCCGCCGAGCCCATCCGAAGCCCCGAAATCCCTGATCTTCACACCATTCACGGGCAGCGGCAGACGTTTCTTGGCCGTCGCAAAAGCAACGGCCGGGGCGAGCCGGCCAAGGTCCTTGGCAGCGGCCAGGTCGGTCCGGATGTCCAAAGCCTTTTTTTCGTCATTGGTGCGGGCGGCCACCCGGGTGGCGCGGGTTGCCCCATCCAGGTTGCGCTCAAGGCCGCCGATGAGATCCTTCAGATTGTCGGCCTCGCGCCCGAGCTGCGTGGCGCGCTGGCGCTCGGCCGCCAGGTTCTTCTCGATATCCTGCTGCTGTTTCTGGCGCTGCTCGGTCAGCATGGTCAGCCGCAGGCCCTCGTCGGCGATCATCTTGAGATCGCGCTCAAGGCGCTCGCGCTCGTCCGCGATATCCTTGCGCAGACGCGCCAGCTCGGAAAGGTCGGCCGCCAGTGCCGTTGTTTCCTGCCGCATTCCCGGCAGCACCGCACCAAGCAGGATGGCGGTGCGCAGCGATTCGAGCGCGTCTTCGGGTCTTCCCAGAATGACCGGCGGCGGCCGGCGACCAATGCGCTGGAGCGCGGCCAGCACCTCGCCGATGACGCCGCGCCGCTCGTCGAGCGACGTGCGGATCTCCTGCTCGCGGTCGTCGAGCGGCTTGATGCGCTCATTGGCCCGGATGATCGCGGCCTCAATGGCGCGCACGCGTTCGGCCGATTCGATCAGCTGGGTGTTGAATTTGCGGCGGTCGCCGCCGATCGATTCAATCTCGCGCCTGAGCTTCGCCTCGTTCTCAAGCGCGCGACGCTGCTGGTCGCGCAGCGCTGCGAGTTCCTGGTCGCGCTGCTTGAGTGCGTCGAGAGAGTTCGGCTCCTTAGCACTGGAGTCTCTGCTGACCGGCACATTCGATGGGCGCAGTTCCGGGCGCGGCGACGGTTGCGCGCGCGGCGGGTTGGCCGGGACAACTGGAACGGCCGGCGCGTAGTTCAAATAGGGGACTTCGCCAGGCTGCCGCGACGGGGTCTGTGCAACGGCGGCCACTATTCCAAGCGCACCGAATCCGATCGCCCCCGCCATTGCCGGGCGCCGAACGTTCGCAAAATACCGCATCATTGAGCCCATCAAAAGAATTTTAAGCAAGATTGAGACCAGCGCCAAGGGTTAATGCAGAATGCTGCCGGATTAAGACTAAGGCGCCGGGCCCATGCTCACGAACAGGTGAAAGGTAATGCCGCGGATTGGCCCCGTGCCTATTGGCGGTGAATCCGGGACTTTCGGCGTACGTCCGCAGCCCCCTCTGACACGGCTTCGAAAACAAGGGGGCAAGCAAGTCTATGATTCTAGTGCCGCTTTTCGATTTGAAGTTCCTGATCGAGTTTGCGGCAGGCGGTGTAGGAATTTCAAATCGGCGGCACTAGGCGCGGTGATAGGGGTGTCCCGCCAGGAGCGTAGTAGCGCGGTAAATCTGTTCGAGCAGCATGATCCGGACCAGCTGGTGCGGCCAGGTGGCGGCGCCAAAAGCCAAGGTCAAGCCGGCCTTGTCGCGCAAGGAGGCGGCGAGGCCGTCGGCGCCGCCGATGATGAAAGCCGCGACCGGCCGGTTCTCGGCGCGCCAGCCCTGCAGCTGGCCCGCGAAGGTTGCGCTGCTCAGGCTCTTGCCGCGTTCATCCAGGATCACCGTCACGGCCCGGTCGGGCAGGACGTTGGCGATGGCGATCGACTCCTCGAGCATGCGCCGCTCAACGCTGTCGGCGCGGCTTTCACGAATTTCGATGATGTCGATGGTGGCAAGGCCGACCGCGCGTCCGGCATCAGCCGCACGCTTGCGGTAGCGCTCGGCCAGGTCCCGTTCCGGCCCTTGCTTCAGCCG
>DAIUEP010000366.1:0-3368 GCA_036845065.1 Xanthobacteraceae bacterium
GATCGGACCGATATAGTAGATGCCGCCGAAATAGGCGTCGATCGGCGACGGCTTGGCCTTGGCGCTTTGCAGCACGCGGACCAGATCGTCCTCGGCCTTCGCCGACTTCCTCAGGTGCTCGCGCAGCCGGTCGATATCGAACTTGACGCCGGAAATGCGCTCGAGCGTCGGGATCACCTCTTCCTTGAGCTGCTTCACCATGTAATCGATCATGTTCTGGGTGATCTTGCCGTCGCCCATGTAGGGCGTGTGCAACATGATCGTCTCGCATTTGTACTGCTCGCGCAGGAGCTCGAACCACTTCATAAAGGTGAAGCAGCCGGTATAGGACAGAAGCAGTACATCGGGATTCGGAAACTTCTTGCCGTTCGGCGCCAAGTTGCCCTTCGCCATCATGCCGATGTCCGACTTCACATAGGTGCAGACGTCTTCGGAATGGCCGATCTTCTCGGCTTCGAGCACGAAGGCGCCGCTGGTGCGCCGCAGCCCGTTCTGGATGGCGTTGACCTCGGGCAGGTTGTTGACCAGCCCGAAGCACAGCATCAGCTCGTTGAGGTTGCCCGGCACGAACGTCGCCGCCACCTTCTCGCCGGTCTGCGGCGCATTGGTGAGACGATCATAGTGGGCCGCCATCATCTCCTTCTGCTTCTTCATGGAGGCGTCTTTCGCGACCTCCTTGGCGGCCGCCTTCTTCGGCGTCACAATGACTGTCATGCTCCGCTCCACAGTTTGATCGAGTCGGCGAACGTGCCGGCCTGCTCCCGAATGGGCTGCATCTGGCCGGAGTTTTCCGCGTATTTGAACGCAATGAAGGGAATGCCTGCGTCCTTGAGGACATGCTGCAGCATCGGACGGTCGAGCAGCGCCGGATCGCAGAAGCTCGGGGCCGCAAAGATCACGCCTTCCGCGCCCGAGCGTTTCACGGCGCGGACGAGATGCTGGCCCTTCTCCTTCAGGTCGGGCTCATACTTCGCCGCCGTCGATTCGGACTGATGCAGGAAGGCGCTCGCGAGGTTGCGCAGCGGGTCGCCGTCGGTCGCCACCTCGCCGATCAGCCAGCGGGTGACCAGCAGGAGGTCGTCGTCCACCACATAGCAGCCCGAAAGCTCGAGCGACTTGATGAGGTTGAGCGGGGGCTGCTCGCAGAAGGCGCCGGTCAGGACGATGCGGCAATTGTCGCGCCGAGGCCGCTCCTCGGCCTTGGCCGCCGCGATATAGTCGCGCAGCATCGCCGAATGATCCTCGACCGGCAGCACGAGCCCGGCGCGCAGCACCAGATAGACCTCGGCCGCCGGCGCCTGCCATGGCTTTTCGGCGCGGAAGTCATAGAGCTCGCGCACCAGCCGCCGGTTCTCGTTGTAGACCACGATCGAGTGGCGCAGCTCGTCGTCGGTGATCGGCTTGCCGCGCAAGGTGCCGAGATCATGCCGCAGCTCGCTCAGCTCGTTGACGTAGTAGTTGCCGCCGATGTCGTCGCGATAATTCTGCGGAACGTCGAAATAGCGGGCATAGACGTTCGGGAACATCATCTTCCACATGCCGGAGAGGTTCCGGATCACGTCGCAGATCGATGGGAACAGCATGCCGTCGACGAAATCGAGCCGCCCTGACACG
Source organism: Xanthobacteraceae bacterium (assembly GCA_036845065.1). Classification (GTDB taxonomy): domain Bacteria; phylum Pseudomonadota; class Alphaproteobacteria; order Rhizobiales; family Xanthobacteraceae; genus VAZQ01. The sequence continues at coordinate 1,615 of DAIUEP010000366.1, forward strand.
CCGAGCTCGATGGTCGAGCGCGGGATGCGGCAGATGTAGCTCTGGTAGTAGGCATCGCCATGGATGACTTCGAGCTGGTCGCCGCCGCCGACGATCCCGAGCGGCAGCATGCCGGCCGCGTGAATGAGCTCGCGCGGCACGTAGATCGGCATGTAGCCCACGACCTTGCGACCAGGCTCCGCCGCCTTCCAGGCGCGAGCCGTTGCGAAGGACAGGTCCTCGAACAGCTCGGTGGCGCGGCTGACGATGCCGGCCGTGGTGCTGGTCATCAATGATGCATCCATTGCGCCGTCCTCTTGGCGATGAAGGCTTGCAGGCCCTCGACCGCATCGTGGGTTTGCATCAGCTCGTCGAGATAGAGCCGCTCGACGGCTGCGATCTTGCTCCTAATGCGCGCCGCGTAGTCGAAGCGCGCGGCCCGCACCGCGAGCCGCAGCGAGCTGGCGCTCCTCGGCTTGAGATGCTCGTCGACATAGCGCAACGCCGCTTGCGTTGGATCCGCGTCCGTCTCGTGTGCCAAGCCGATCGCGGCGGCCTGCGCGCCCGTGATGCTCCGTCCAGACACCAGGAGATCGAACGCGCGCTGGTGATTGACCAGCTCGGGCAGCAGGCACGACGCCGCCGGCGCGAACACGCCGAGCTTGATCTCAGGCTGACCGAGGCTCGCATCAGGCGCCACAAAGGTCAGGTGGCCGGCCAGCATGACCTCAAGCCCGCCGCCGAGACACTGTCCGTGGACCGCCACCAGGATCGGCACCGGCGACTCGACCATGCGCAGGATCAGGCCGTGGATGCTGCGGAGCATACCCGCGCACTCGCCCGGCAGATGTTCCGCCACGCTCGCCCCAAAGCTGAAATGCGGCCCCTCCGCATTCAACACCACGGCAGCAAGGCTCGGGTTGCCAAGATGCTCGGTCAGCGCACGGTCGAGCGCCGCGATCATGGCAGCATCGATCAGGTTGGCCTTCGGCTGGTTCAGCGACAGCCGCAGCAACCGCCCGTCCGCTTCCTGCCAGACCTTGAGCGGCGTATTCATGACGCTCCCCGCGCCCGGGGCATCACGCTTTCGGTCAACGTGTCGCTCCACGGCGTGTTGGCGGCGAGCGCCCGCCGTAGCGCGATGAAATCGATCTCGCGGCCGGTTTCGCGGGTGCCCTCATTGAAGGCGCGGAAGCCGGCGCGCGCTTCCGTCATCATGTTGAGGGCAAGCCAGGCGCGCGAGTTCTCCTTATTGCGGTTCCAGGCATCGAGCTTGGGCTTGCGCAGCTCTTCCAGCGTCTTGGTAGTGCAATCGGGGAAGGTGTAGAGAATCTTGGTGCACAGCCCCTCGACCTTTTCGTCGAGCAGGCCGAGGTCGACCACGCCGCGCTTCATCAACTCCTGACCGGCCTTGAGCGCATCGCCGGTCTTCGGCTTGCCGAATGCGATCCGGCCATACTCATCGGCGAAACGGCTGGTCTCGACCAAGGGATTGGCGACGAACTTGCCGTCCACCTTCAGCGCCGGCACGATGTCGTTGATCATGCCCATGAAGTAGGCCTCGTGCGCCGAGAACGGCTCGCACAGCAGGCACGCCGCCATCGCGCGTTCGGCGCCGATCATCACCGGCAGGAAGTCGGTTGCGCCGCCGATCGGCGCCGAGCCGTGCTTGGGACCGGCCTGGCCGAAACGCGCCAGGTCCTGCGCAATCGTGAAATCGCAAGCCATGCCGATCTCCTGGCCGCCGCCGATGCGCATGCCGTTGACGCGGCAGA
>DAIUEP010000367.1:0-3364 GCA_036845065.1 Xanthobacteraceae bacterium
CCGGAGTTCTTCAGGCCCCCGAACGGCGTGCCGTAGAAGTGGCCGGAGGCGCCGTTGATCCAGATGTAGCCGGACTTCACCGCGCGCGCCGTGCGGAACGCGGTCTTGAGGTCGTTGGTGAAGATCGATGCAGTGAGACCGTATTCGGTCGAGTTGGCAAGCTTGAGCGCCTCCTGCTCGTCCTTCCAGCGGAACACCGAGAGCACCGGCCCGAAGATTTCCTCCTTGGCGATGCGCATGCCCGGATTGACGTCGGCGAACACGGTTGGCTCGAGCCAATAGCCGCGCGCGAAATCGCTTCCGGGCGGGCGCTTGCCGCCGGCCATCAGCTTGGCGCCGTCGGTGACGCCCGACTGCACCATCGAGACCACACGCTCGTAGTGGCGCTTGGAGTTGATCGGGCCCATCTGGGCGTTGTCGTCGAGCGGATCGGCCAGGCGCAGCGCCTTGACGCGCTCGACCACGCGCTCCAGCACCGGCTGGTAGAGCGACTCGTGCAGGAGGAGCCGGCTGGTCGAGCCGCAGCTCTGCCCCTGCCACGCGAAGTTCATGCCGGCGACTGCGATCTTCGCGACCGTGTCCGGGTCCATGTCGGGGAACGCGATCAACGGGTTCTTGCCGCCGAGCTCGAGCGTGACGTGCTTGATGCCGCCTTCGGCCGCCGCGCGCTGGATGGCGCGGCCGGTCGGCACCGAGCCGGTGAAGGCGATGCGCTTGACGTTGGGATGGCGCGCGATCGCATCGCCCGCCGGCAGGCCGAGACCGGTGACGATGTTGACGACGCCAGCCGGCATCACCTCGCGGCAGATCTCGCCCAGCATGGTGGCCGACAACGGGCTCGTCTCCGGCGGCTTGAGCACCACGCAATTGCCGGCCATCAGCGGCGCGGCGAGCGCGTTGGCGGCGAACTTGATCGGGTGATTGAACGGAATGATGCGCCCGACCACGCCATAAGGCTCGCGAATGGTGAAGTGCAGGTTCTTGCTGCTGGCCGGAATGGTTTCGCCTTTGATCTCGGTGTGGAAGCCGGCGTAGAAATCGAGCGTGTCGCCGGCGGAGGCGACATCGGCCCGCATCTTGCTGATGGTGTTGCCGGTATCGACCACCTCGACGCGGAGGATCTCGTCGGTCTTCTCGCGCAGCTTGGCGGCGAGCTTCTTGACCAGCTTGGCGCGCTCCTTCGGCTCGAGCGCGGCCCAGGCCGGATGCGCGGCTTCGGCGGCTGCGACCGCGCGATTGACGTCGGCGGCGGTGCCGTGCGGCACATGACCGAGCGTCTCCTCGGTTGCCGGATTGACCGACTCGAGCCATTCGCCGCCTTCGCTCGGCACCAGCTCGCCGCCGATCAGCATCATGCCGCGCATGAGATTGGATTGATGGACGTTCATTTGTCTCTAAACCTCTGTTTCTTTCTCTTTCGTTTCGTTTCTGTTTCGACGCGGCCGCGCGCGCTCACTCATACATACATTCATTCAAGGACAATCTTTGCTTCCTTCGCAACCCTGTCCCACTTCGCGGCCTCGGTCGTGATCCGCTCGGCGAACTCGGCGGGCGAGTTGGCGACCGGGTCGAAGCCGAGCGTGCGCAGGCGCTGGTTGACGTCCGGCAGCGCCACGATGCGGACGATCTCGCGATGCCAGCGCTCGACAATATCCCTCGGCGTGTTGGCGAGCGTGACGATGCCGGTCACGGTGTCGGATTCCTGATCCGGCACGCCGGCTTCCGCCATGGTCGGCACATCCGGCACGGAGGCGTTTCGCTTCGCAGCGAGCACCGCGAGGCCGCGCAGCTTGCCATCCTGGATATTGCTGATCGCAGGCGGCAGAGCCGTGAACGCGATCGGCGTGTGACCACCAATCGTCGACGTGATCGCGGGGGCGGCGCTGCCGAACGGCACCATCGTAATATCGAGCCCGAACTTGAGCTTGAACAATTCGCCGGCGAGATGCGGGCTCGAGCCGGTGCCCGGTTGTCCGTAGCTGTACTTGCCGGGATTGGCCTTCGCCAGCGCGATCAACTCCTGCACGGTCTTGGCCGGAACCGAAGGGTGAACGGTGATCACGTTGGGCGAGGCCGCGACCAGGCTGATCGGGGCGAAGTCCTTGATCGCGTAAGGCACCTTCGAATAGAGGCTGGGGTTGACGATGAATCCCGTGCTGACCGCCACAAGCGTATAGCCGTCAGCCGGCGCGCGCAGCGCGTTGGCCAGCGCGATATTACCGCCAGCGCCGGCAATGTTCTCGACCACGACCTGCTGGCCCAGGCTCTCGCTCGCTTTCTGGGCAATGATGCGCGCGATCACGTCGGTCGGGCCGCCGGCCGCAAACGTCACGACCATGCGGATCGGCTTCACCGGATAGCTCTGGGCGGACGCGGTATCCGCGCAGACGAGCGCGGCGAGGCAGACGAGGCTGCGGATCATGGTCCATCCTCCCTTGCTGGCGGTTTGCCCATCATCGCCCCTGCACGCGGGTGAGTAAATGGGCTATGGCTCTGCCCCAGTGGTCAAGAGGACGATGGCAATGGCGACCAGGATGCTCACGCGGCAGGATCTCCGCGACGCGGCGGAAAAGTACAAGAACTGGGGCAAATGGGGCCCGAACGACGAGATCGGCACCCTCAATTACACGGCGCCTGAGGACATCATCGCGGCCGCCCAACTGGTGCGCAAAGGCAAGGTGATCTCGCTCGCGCTCAATTTCGATCACACCGGTCCGCAGGGCGCCAAGAGCAAGTATCCAGCCATGGGACGGACCAATCCGATCCACACCATGCTGCGCACCGGCACCGACGCCTATTCGGGCGTGCTCGACAAGCGCGGCATCCGCGCCGCCGACGACATGGTGACCATGCCGCTGCAGTGCGGCACGCAGTGGGACGGGCTCGGGCACGTCTTCTATGAAAACAACATGTGGAACGGCTACGACTGCCGCGAGGTCACCTCGAGCGGCGCGCAGAAGTGCGGCATCGAGAAGACCAAGAACAAGATGGTCGGCCGCGGCGTGTTTCTCGACGTGGCGCGCTTCAAGGCGGTCGACTCGCTCGACGACGGCTACGGCATCACCTGCGCAGACCTCGACGCCACCGCCAAGGCGCAGGGCGTCACCGTCAAGCGCGGCGACTATGTGATCGTGCGCACCGGCCAGATGGAGCGCTGCCTTAGCGTTGGAAGCTGGGACGGCTATCCGGGCGGCGATGCGCCGGGCTTTGCGTTCGAGACGCTCGAATGGATCGCGCGCACCGAGCTGGCCGCGCTCGCCAGCGACACCTGGGGCTGCGAGGTGCGGCCGAACGAAACCGAGCCCGGCATCAACCAGCCCTGGCACTGGATCACCATCCCGATCATGGGCATGACCATGGGCGA
>DAIUEP010000368.1:0-3354 GCA_036845065.1 Xanthobacteraceae bacterium
TGGCGGCTGGATCGAGGCTCGCGGTCGGCTCGTCGAGCAGCAGCACCTGCGGCTCCTTGGCAAGCGCGCGCGCGAGCGCGAGCCGTTGTTGCTCGCCGCCGGAGAGTTTTCGCGCCGGGCGGTCGCCGAGCCCGCCGAGGCCGACGAGCGCGAGCAGCTCGACGGTGCGTGCCGCGCGTGCGGCGCGCGCAACGCCCGCTGCCTTGAGCGCGTAGCGAATATTGCCGGCGGCGCTGCGCCGGAGCATGACCGGCCGCTGGAACACAATGGCCCGCCGCGTCGCCGAAGCATCCGCGCGGCCGCCCCAGGTCGTGCGCCCGCGCGAGGGCTGCAAGAGACCCATGGCGAGACGCAGGAGCGTAGTCTTGCCGGCGCCGTTGGGCCCGACCAGGATGGTCGGTGGGCCTGGCGCCAGCGTGAGCGAAACGCCATCGAGAATCGGCGTGTTGCGGATCGTCACCGCGACGTCCTCGAACACGATCGGCAGGTCGGTGAGCGGCGCCCGCATGGTCATCCCGCCAATTGTTATCCTGCCAAGCGCTCGCCGGCGCGGCGCACGCCCCACGCCAGCGCGTTCACCAGGATGACGATCGCGATCAGCACCAGCCCGAGCCCCATCGCCAGCGGGAGATCGCCCTTCGAGGTCTCGAGCGCGATCGCGGTCGTCATGGTGCGGGTGAAGCCGTCGATATTGCCGCCCACGATGATCACCGCGCCGACTTCGGCGGCGGCGCGGCCGAAGCCGGCGAGCAATGCGGTCATCAGGCTGAAGCGCGCGTCCCAGATGAGCGTCGCAACGCGGCCCGCGAGGCCGACATCCATGGCGGCGAGCTCATCGCGGTATTCGACCCACAGGTCCTCGATGGTCTGGCGCGCGAGCGCCGCGATGATCGGCGCAATGAGGATGGTCTGGGCGATGATCATCGCCTGCGGGGTGAACAGCAGGCCCCATGATCCGAGCGGGCCGGAGCGCGAGAGCAGGAGATAGACCGCGAGCCCGACCACCACCGGCGGCAGCCCCATCAGGGCGTTCAACACTACGATTGTCAGCTCGCGCCCGGGAAAGCGCGCAAGCGCGATGAGCGCGCCGCAGGGAAGCCCGATCAGCGCCGCGCCCGCTACCGCCGAAAGGCTGACGATGAGCGACAGGCGGACGATCGCTATGAGTGCCGGGTCGCCCGAGAGGATGAGCTCAAGCGCTGAAGCATCATGCGGCATTGGCGGCCTCCGCCCCGCGTGCTTGTTGCATTCGATCCGAGAACGGTCAAATATTGTAACAGGTTCATCTGGATGCAGGGTAATGCAGGCTCCTGAGCTGCTCACGACGGAGGAAGCGGCAGCCTATCTCCGGCTGTCGGAGCGCAAGCTCTACGAGCTGGTGGCGAGGAGCGAGGTGCCCTGCACCAAGGTCACCGGCAAGTGGCTGTTTCCGAGGGCGGCGCTCAGCCGCTGGCTGGCCGCCGGCCTCATCGCGCCGGCCGCGCTGGCGCGGCCCGCGCCGCCGCCGATCGTCGGCGGCAGCCATGATCCCCTGCTGGAATGGGCGCTGCGCGAGAGCGGCTCGCAGCTCGCCAGCCTGCCCGAAGGCAGCGAAGCGGGTCTGTCACGGCTCGGGCGCGGCGAGGTCTTGGCCGCCGCCCTCCATCTGCACCGGCTCGACGGCGACGACGAGCGCGCCGCCGAGCTTGGTGGCTATGATGTGGGCGAGGCCGGCACCGTGCGCCGGGTAAACTGAAGGGTCGCGGATCGCGTCACGCCTTCGCGGCGAACGGGTTGCCACCCCGCCGCCCACGACTATAGTGCGCGCCACCCTAGTGCCCCGCTTCCGAAGTTTCCTCACCGAGTTTGCTGCAACTGTTGTAGGAAACTTCAAATCCGCGGCGCTAGCGGAGGGATGGCCGAGTGGCTGAAGGCGCACGCTTGGAAAGCGTGTATACGGGAAACCGTATCGTGGGTTCGAATCCCACTCCCTCCGCCAGCCTTGCTTCGCCACGGTTTGCTATCCTACGATAAACAACTACGAAACCCCTATAAAACCAGCATTTCTTTGCTGGACAGGTCTTGGGCTGCTCGCCATACTGCGCGCGATCATTGTGGTCTGGATTGTGGACAGACGGATGGCTCGCGCAGTTGGTCGGCTTACAGCACTTAAGGCGGCGAAGGCGAGGCAGCCCGGGATGCACGCCGACGGCGCCGGCCTATATCTGCGCATCACCAAGGAAGGGACGAAGAGTTGGGTGTTTCGCTACATGCTCAACAGGCGGCCGCGTTGGATGGGCCTTGGTCCGTTCTCGCTTGTTGGTCTCCACGAAGCCCGCGGAAAGGCGCTGGATGCGCGCCGGCTGCATCATGAAAGGATTGATCCTATCAACGCGCGCCGCGCTGCTCGTGAGCAGGATCAAATCAGAGCTGCGAGAGCGATGACGTTCAAGCGATGCGCCGATCGCTACATCGAGGCGCACCGCGCGGGCTGGCGTAATGCCAAGCATGCGTCGCAATGGGAGGCGACGATTGCCACCTACGCCGAGCCGATCATTGGTACTCTTCCCGTCCAGGCCGTCGATACGGCACTCGTCATGAAAGTCCTCGAACAAGAAGTACGCGATGCGCCAGCCGGGCGGCCTGCGCCACTTTGGAAAGCGCGGCCCGAAACAGCTGGCCGGCTGCGCGGACGCATCGAGTCGATTCTCGATTGGGCGCGCGTGCGCGGCTATCGCGATGGCGAGAACCCGGCGCGTTGGCGCGGCCATCTCGACAAGCTGCTGCCGGCGCGCGCTAAAGTTCGGAAGGTCGAGCACCACGCCGCGCTGCCATACGATGAGCTGCCCAACTTCATCGCGACGTTGCAGACGCAAGAAGGAGTTGCAGCGCGCGCATTGGAGGTCGCCATCTTGACGGCCGCGCGCACCGGCGAGGTGTTGGGTGCCAAGTGGAGCGAAATCGACATTGCAGCGAAACTGTGGACGATCCCGCCGGAACGCATGAAGGCTGGCAAAGAGCACCGCGTGCCACTAAGTGCTAGGGCGGTGGCCATCCTTGAGGAATTGAAGCCGCTGGCGCATGCCGACGGCGCTCGGGACGATGGCAGCGCCTTCGTCTTCCCTGGGGGTAAGCGCGGCCAGCCGCTCAGCAACATGGCATTCTTGATGCTTCTGCGACGGATGAAGCGTGACGATCTGACGGCGCACGGATTCCGCTCGTCGTTCCGCGATTGGGTCGCCGAACGCACGAACTTCCCGGGTGAGGTCGCCGAGATGGCGCTAGCTCACTCGATCAGTAGCAAGGTCGAGCAAGCCTATCGCCGGGGAGACCTGTTTGAGCGGCGCCGGCGAATGATGAACTTATGGTCGACGT
>DAIUEP010000369.1:0-3335 GCA_036845065.1 Xanthobacteraceae bacterium
CTAGGCACCCACTTTAGCGCCGGTCCGTGCCGACCGCGCGTTCGCCCGGACGGATTGCGGGGGCGTCCCGCCGCGGTATGGGGGCGCGACGCGTAATGTCCGACAGCGCCGTGCGCGCCTGTTCGACCGCGTCCTGCCACAGCGCGGCGTGCTTCGCCACGCGCGTTTCGGGTGGATCGGCGTCGCGCCAGATCCCGACCAGGCGGCGCGCCGCGTCCGTTGTGATGTCGGCGTAGAGCCCCGCCAGCTCATAGACGCGATCGACTGATTGTCCGACGCGCGGATTCATGAACAGCAGGATCCGTTGCAGCACGTCGGCCGGCAGCTCCATCGCCTTGGCGGCGGCCACGACCGGTTCTCCCATGTCGTCTTCAAGGATCCGCAATGCCATCCTGCGCGAGATGCCAAGGGCCCGTTCGAGGTCGTGCACGACACTTTCAGTCTTGTGCTGAAGGGCGGCCGATTCGAACCGCCAGATGTCGGTCTGCTGCATCGCCACTGGCAGAGCCGGCGGTGGTGTCGGCAGGAATTCAAGGCTGATCAGGATGAGCCGGCGTTCGATCGAGGCGGCGGCGAAGAAAAGTCCGCAGAGCTCTTTCGCCTCCATGTCGGGCTTGCTGCCCCCCGGCGTGACCGCATTGGCGGCGCTGTCGGGCCTGGTTGGCGAGTTGGTCTGTGTGTTGCTCAATGACGTCGCTGCCGGTTGTCGTTGCGGCGGCGCAGGCCTGGGCGCCGGCGCAGCGGTGGGCTGCACCGCCGCAGGTGAGGGCGTGGGTGCCGGTCGGGGGGCAAATTTCGGGGCTAATTGCGGCACGGCACGCTTGGCGATGATTGCCGCATAGGCATGGCCACGCTGGCGCGCGATGATCTCGAGATCGGCGGGTGCAAGTTGCGGCGAAAGCCGGAGAATTGGCTCGGCCACGGTGATGACGTCATGGGCCAGCCGCAGGATGATCGCGCGCGGCGCGCCAGCGTGCGGGGCCAGCCGCGCGGCTACAGCCGCCCGTGCCGGGATGTCGGTCTCATCGAGCAGCCGCAGCGTGAGCTCGGTGTATTGGCGTTCCTCGTCGGGCGTATGGGCGCGGCGGTGCAAGTATTGATCGGTCAGCACCCGAAGCAAGGTCGGACGAATATCGACGCCTCGGCGATCAAGATCGATGAGGCCCTCGAAGCCGGCAAGGTTGGGTAGTTTCATCATGCTTGGCGGCGTCCCTCACGCCGGGCCCGGTAGGTGGTCATGGCCTGAAAGTAAGTGTGTCGCGTTAGCGGACCGTTAACCTTGGATGACGCTAAATCCACAGACCGATTGTTGATCGGGCGGGTCGATCTGGCCCGGCGGGGGATAGCGACATGGGATTGGTGATTAGTTTTCCCGAGCGGACGCGTCGGGCGCGTCGCAGCAAACGGAAAGGGGAAGCGCCGGCATCGGCGACCGTCATCATTTTACCGGTGATCCGCATCGAGCGTTTCACCGACGAGCCGCCAAGCCGCAGCCAGCGGCGGCGCAGGCGGCGCCGGGCTTCGCGCCCATAGCCGGATAGATCAGAGGTTCATGCGCCCGCGTTCGAGATTGTCAGAAGCCTCACGCGGGTGGCACCTCCTGGGTCGGGCCACTTGCATCGTGGCTGCATTGCTTGCCGGCGGCTGCGCCCTCAACGGCGATTTCGACCGGGTGCGGCCCTTGCTGGTGACCGACGATATGCATGCCTGGGTCGGGCGTGACGCCGTGGCCCGCGACGGGCGCAAGCCGTCCGAGCTTCCTCTGACCGACAACGAGCGGCAGCTGCGCGATCTCGGCTACGCGATCATCGCGCCGCCCTATGATCGCAACCGCTGGGAAAGCGTGTTCCGGGAATACGGCATCCTGCAGGAACACGGTCTCGGGCGACCTCCCGCCGACAAGCCGCCGATGAAGTTTGATCGCACCGCCTACTGGAAGCATTTGCATGAGGACGAGCGCCGTTCGGAGACGTCCGCCTACGAGCAATTGGTCTCCGACGCGCGTGACGATGCGATCCGGATCGAGCCCTTCTTCGCGAATGCCACGCGGGTGGCCGACATGGATCGCAGGCGCTCGGCGTTCCTCACCCAGGCGTCGACGTCGAATGCCGCCGAGCGCGCCAATGTCCGCAGCCGCAACAATGAGAATGTTGCCGTGGCCGCCTGGGTTTGCCGCGCGCTCCGCGATCGCATGTCCGCCTACAGCTACGCGCTGGAGCGCCTGGTGATTCGCGCGCCATCGCCGCTGGCGGCCGACAGCGAGCGTGCGCTGGCGCTGCTGCATGCGCGCATCGGCCAGTATTGCCGGGGCGGCTCGTAAGCCCGCTATTGCGGGTGCTGCACCTGGCAGCGTGCGCCGGCGAGCGCACTGCGGGCTGCCGGCAACATGCCCGCCTCGGGCGCCAGTGCTTTGATCAGGATCAGGCCGGTCAAGGTCGGCGATTCCACGATCAGGCGGTCGGCTGCTGTCACTTCCTCGTCGCCGGGAAGGTCGCCGCGCTGCTCGTTGGTCATCAAATCGAGCTCGATGACGCGGCGACCGGCCGCGCGGTCGTTGATCGCGTAGTAGGCGACCTCGGAGCGCGTGTAGAACGAGACCGATGTGTAGGCTGGGCTCACCGGCACCGAGAGCTTGATCGGCCCTTCCGTCAGGTCGTAGCGGCAGACCGATATCGCAAAGGCAGGGTCGAGGAACGGGATGGCAGCGGTCTCCGCGGTCGGCGGCGGCAGCGGCGTGACCGCGTTGACCGGCGCGATCGGAGCAAGCCGCGAATAGGCATCCTGCGTCGCAAGGCTCGGCAGGATCAGCACGGTCGCCAGATGCACGATCCCACCCAGCAACGTGCCACCAAGGACCCAAAGCAGCAGGCGAATCATGGACAGGCCTTCTGGGCGATTGTGGGCATTGGTGCTTCTCGTCCGCTGCGCGTGGCGAGACCAATCGGCGTGTCGTAGAGCCGCAGCACCAGGAGATAGCGCTCGATGCCGCCGGTCGGCAGCCAATTTCCCGGCCGCGCGCGTGGCCCGATCATGATCTCGAACGTGCCGTCGGTGCGGCGCATCAATTCCTGGCTGGTGAAGCCTTGTCGTGAAACGGCGTTGGCGACGAGCTTTCCTTCCGGGTCGTAGAGGGTGACGGTGAAGTAGCGCGCCTGCGGCGTAATGCCTTCAAGCGCCGTGTCGCAGCGCCCATCGAGTGGACGACCCGCGTCATCGCCGCGGGCGTAGAATGCGACGCCGTCACCCGAGCCGACCGGTAGCTCGCCGCTGCGCGCCACCATGGCGCGGGCATAGGGGTCGATGCCCGCGGTGCCGACCCTTGGCCATGCGGTCCA
>DAIUEP010000370.1:0-3326 GCA_036845065.1 Xanthobacteraceae bacterium
CGTCGACCACGATCACGATGCGGCCGAGATAGGCGTTGGAGCCGCAGCCGGCGGCCACCAGGCCTGCCATCTTGGCGTGGCCGGCGTGTTGCTGCTCGATCGCGATCACGTTGATGAATCGTGGCCCGCCGCCGGCCATCTTCCAGACGCCCTTGATGCCGGGCACGCCGGCGGCTTCGAGGTCGTCCCAGAGCGCGGCGGCGCGGAAATAGGAGGAGCCGGCGGTGCCCTGATGAAACGCGGGCTTGGTCGGCTTCATCGGCGGCGCGCCCACGATGATCGGATCGTTGCGGTGATAGACCGCCTTCACCTGCAGCACCGGTTCCGGCCGCGTGGACGATGCATAGTATCCGGGCCATTCGCCGAACGGGCCTTCCGGCACCGCCACTTCCTCGGGCGGCGGCATGAAGCCTTCGAACACGATCTCGGCATCAGCCGGAATGGGGATTCCGGTGTGGCGCCCCTTGATCACCTGGACCGGCCGGCCAAGGCGTGAGCCCGCGATCTCGTATTCCGACACGTTGGGACCGGGCGTCGAGGGCGCCACTGCACCCAGCACCGGCGACTGGCCGACGCTGATCACCATCGGGCAATGCTGGCCCCGCTCCCAGTATTTGCGGCGGATGACGTCGCCGTGCTTGCCGTGCTCGATGAAGACGACCAGCGTGTTCTTGTCGTGCACCTGCACCCGGTAGGTGCCGATGTTCACCCAGTCGCTGTCGGGATCGCGGGTGATGACCAGGCACTCGGTGCCGATATAGCGGCCGCCGTCGTCCTCGTGCCATTTCGGGGCCGGGAAGGCGAGCACATTGATGGCGCTCCCTTCCATGACGTTCTCCAGCACCGGACCTTCGGTGACCTCGACCGGCGGGATCGGATCGGCCTTCTTGCGCCGATGCTTGCGATAGATCTGGACGCGCTCGAGCCCGGTCTCGCCATTGTCGAACACCTTGGAGGCGCGCACGTTCACCGCGACCCGGTAGCCCGGCGGATAGCCCTTGATGTTGCGGAAGATCAGGACGGGCGGCGAGTCCTCCTCCAGGCTCAACTCGTACAGCGCACCAATCTCGAGCTCTGGGTCGGCCCCGTCCACGAACTCGACATTGCCGATCTCCTCGGCGAATTCGAGGGTCTTGCGCAGGTCGCCGAGCGCTTCGAGCACCATGGCCTCGCGGTTATTGAACGGCTTGTTCACCGACACTCCCCCCTTGTCTGAGGCGGTCTTTATAGCAGGTCTGCGATGCAATTTGCTTTGATCAGACCGAGCAATCCGGCAACAATAGCGCAGGCCTTCACGGGAGTAAGCGATGCAACCTCTCCGCTCGATGCTCATGGCCGCACTCGCCGCAGTGTGCCTCGCGCCGCCGGCCGCCGCGCAGGACTTCTACGCCGGCAAGACCTTGCGGATCATCGTCGGGGTCGAAGCCGGCGGCACCGTCGACACCATGGCGCGGCTGTTCGTTCCCCACCTGCGCCGGCACATCCCGGGCAATCCCTTAATCGTGATCCAGAACATGCCGAGCGCGGCCGGCGTCGGCGCCACCAATTTCGTCTACGAGAAGGCGGAGCCCGACGGGCTCACCATCCTGTTCAACTCCTGGGACCCGCTGGCCCAGGTGCTGGGTGATCAGGGCATGCGCGCCCGCTACGAGACCTTCGAATATGTGGGCGGCGTCGGCGACATTCGGGTCATTTACGGCCGCACCGACATGGTGGCGGGCGGGCTCCAGCGAGCGTCCGACATCATGAAGGCCGAGAACCTGATCCTCGGCTCGCTCAACCACACCAACCAGTCCGGCTTGTTGCCGCATCTCGCTCTCAACGTGCTCGGCGTCAGGCACCGCATGATCGTCGGCTTCCGCGGCGGCAACGGCGTGTTCCTGGCGATGCAGCGCGGCGAGGTCAATATCCATTCGACCAGCATCGCGACCTTCCGTGGCCGCAGCGGCGGCTTCATCAAGTCGGGCGAGGGCGTCGGCATCGCCTATCTGGTGCCGGTGGACAAGGACGGCCGCTACCGGCGCAACGCGCTGATCACCGAGATGCCGGCCTTCCCGGATCTCTATCAAGAGGTGCACGGCCGCATGCCGTCCGGGCCGATCTGGGACGCATTCAACTGGCTGACCAACCAGATCGGGGAGCTCACCTATATCGTGGTGGCGCCGCCGCGCACCGGCGCGGCGCCGATCGCGGCGTTGCGCCAGGGTTTCGAGGGTGTCGCGCGCGATCCGGCGTTCGAGCGCGAGCTCTTGGCGAAGCAGGGCATCCCGTACAGCCACATCGGCACCGCGCAAGGCCAGGCGATCTTCCGGGCGCTCGCCGAGGTGTCGCCCGAGGTGATCCGCACGCTGCACGAGTCGACCAAGGCGCCGAACTGAGCGGGATTTCGAAGCGCGGCCAACGGACCGGCGCAAGCCGCGCTTCGCGTCCGCGTGAGCCTTCGTCATGAGAACTTGGGATAGATCTCAGAGCCAAACGGCAAAATCTTCGCTAGCTATCGGGTGCGCGGCACGGTAAACTGTGGCTTCCCATCCTCTATTGGCGCTTCTTCGTCATCAAGAGGCTAATTGCTAACCTCGGCTGCGTGCCCGCGCGCCGACCCACTCGCACCATCGGCATCTCACCACTGCCGAGCCACACCAGGAGCAACAGCGTTATCCATGAGCAACTACAATCAAACCCTGCAAGATCGCCTGAGCCTCGCAGCGCAGGCCAAGAAGAACATGCTCGAAAATTTCAAGAAGTCACTGATTCTTGATGATCCGGCCAAAATTGAGAGCCGGCGGCAGCGCGAAGCCATCGTGGCGGCCCGGGCCGAACGCGAGGCGCAGCGCGAAGCGTCAAGGCAACAGCGCGAAGCCGAGCTTGCCAGGCAAGCTCTGATCGAGGCGGAAGCGGCGGCTGCAGCCAAGTCCGCAATGGAAGGACAGGCTGCGCGCGACGCGGCCGAGCAGGCAGCGTCTCAGGCCGCTCTCCTGGTCGAGCAGAAGGCGGCCCGCGACGCCCGCTATGCAGCGCGAAAGGCTGCGAAAAAGGAACGGCGAAGAGGCTATTAAGTAGCCCCGCGCCGCCGGATGAGTGGTCCGGCATGGCAACCCCACGCACTGTCCCGGTACTTTCTGACTTTGCGCGGCTCACGTCGACTTGCCCTGGGACTGCGGTTCATCTCCACGCGCCTGCAAGTGTGGCGCGCCAGGATGCCCTGCCCGGACTGCAATCGCTGGCCCGAACGTTCCGCCGTTGGTGCATCGGCGAGATTCCGCTCAGCAACGCTTATCCTTCGCCAAGCAAACGACACAGCGCACGCGGATCGAGGCGATCGAGGT
>DAIUEP010000371.1:0-3298 GCA_036845065.1 Xanthobacteraceae bacterium
CGGGCTTGCGCTGCATGATCAGCATGCTGTTGGGCACGAAGCCCAGCCGCTTGCGAGAGGCTTCGAACTCGTCCTTCAGATCGGGGCTGGGCGGGAGCGGAGCAAGGCGCGGGGCCGGTTTCGTGCGCTGGTCCATCGGATGATCTCCCTGTTGGCACGGGATAGCTTTTGAGCGCTGGCGACGTTATGTCAACGCGCGCGCCCGGCGCCGGTGCCTTCGCTTGCCCTACAGCGCCGGCACCAGATCGCCAAACAGCGAATAGTTCGCCTTCGGGCCCTGCATCACAGCGTCCAGTGCGCAAAATCCGCGGCGGTGGTGCAGCTGTTGCCGCGCCCCTGCAGGATCAGCGTCAGAAGCTGGCTCGGCCCGATGCCGACCGCGAAGATGCCGGTGCCCGCGGGCTTGGCGCTGAGCTTCCACTCCTTGTAGAGCGCCGGACCCGAGCCGCCCTCGCTCGCCTGCACGCGCGGGTCGACCTCGAACACCGACACCGTGGCGGGGCGCGGCAACGTGAGCGTGCCCGCGCGGCCCGACTTGTCGCGCAACGAAAACGTGAGGCGATCGTTCTGCCAGGCGGCCGTGAGATCGTAGCGCGGCGCGGGCGTGGCGATGCCGCGCACGTCGCTCGGATCGGCTTCGCCGGTGAAGAGCTGCGCCTCGCCGGCAAACCGCAATTGCGTGATCTCTCCGAGCTTGTAGGGGTCAAGCCGCTCGGTGCCGACGTTGCGCTGGCCGATATTGGTGCAACACGCGCACGCAAGAGCGTCGCGCAAGAGACCGACTGCGAGGATGATGGAGCAGAGCGCGATCAGCAGACCGGAGCGTCTCATGAGATCGACTCCCCTACTCCGCCGGCGAGGCCGCGTAGCGCTGCGGCTCGCCGGAAGGCGGCGTGAAGAAGATGAACATGTTGGCCACGATGATGGTCGCGACCAGGAAATAGAAGGTGGCAAGCAGCCCATAGCGGTCCGCGATCGCGCCGCACACGAGCGGGCCGATGCTCGAGCCGAGCGACTGGATCGCAAACAGCAAGCCGATCGAGGAGCCGCCCATGTTGGCAGGCGTGGCGTCGAGCAGCCAGGCCTGCAGCACCGCGCGGATCGAGAAGAAGAAGAATCCCAGGAAGGCGATGAAGAACACGAACGCGCTCGACTGCCCGGCCACGATCATGAGCGCGATGATCACCGCGGTCACCGCCATGCTGCTCATGATGATCTGGCGGCGGCCCATCTTGTCGGAGAGGTGGCCGGAGATCGGGGCCGCGATGAAGCCCGCGGTCTGCAGCGCCGCCATGGCGGCGCCGATCCATCCCGGCGAATAGTCGAGCTCGCGCGCGAGATAGAGCGGCAGGAAGGCCATCAGCCCGCCATGCGTCATCGAGCGGAACACCGAGCTCGCGCACAGGAAGATGAGGACCCGGTTGGTGAGCAGCGTGCGGAAATCGCGCAGCACGTCGGCGAGCGAGCGCTTGGGCCGCGCCGAGTCGATCTTGCCACCGGCGGCCGCGGCGCGCGACTTCGACTGCATGCCGCCCAGGAGCACGAGCAGCAGAAGCGACATCGCGATCCCCGGGATGACGTTGACCACCACCACCTGCCGCCAGGTCAGGTAGGCCAACAGCAACCCGGCGACGAACGGCGCCACCGCGTCGCCGACGTTGCCGCCCATGCCGTGGATCGAGACGGCGAGGCCCTTGCGGTCCGGGAAGTGCTCGGCCAGGAGCGGGATCGCGGTCGGGTGCCAGAGGTTGTTGCCGATACCGACCAGCGCCGCGCAGGTGAGCAGCAGCCAATAGTCGTAGGAGAAGCCCATCAGCAGGTAGGGCGCGCCGATCCAGAACAGGGACACCGCCATGAGCAGGCCCTTGCGGCCGACCGAATCGACCAGCAGGCCGCCCGGGATGTTGGAGATCGCACCACACAGCGCCTGGGTGGTCAGGATCGAGCCGATCTGCACGTAGGAGAGGCCCAGCTCGTTCCCGATCAGCGGCAGCAGCAGGTAGAATGTTGCCGGGTACCAATGGGTCAGCGCATGCCCGATGGTGATCAGCCAGACTTCGCGGAACGATTTCCGGGGGGCTGAGGGAACCGCAAAGTCGGTCATCTTGGCTTGTTTTTTCGATTGGCCTGATTTTTCAACGGTTGAGACCGATTTCTGACGCCGACCGTCCGGCAAGTCAATCAATCACGCGGCTTTCAACCTTCCGTGAGGAGCAACCTGGAACCATTCGTTAACGACCGCGTTTTCAAGGCATACCAACGCCGCGCAAGGGAAACACGCCCCGCAAGGCGATGGGCGGAGCAACTTTTCGGGTCGTCAGACCGTAACCGGATATGAACCAAATCGCCGCTGGCGGCGACCAATGCTCGAAAACCCTGGGGAGAGCCCCAAGGAGAGGACCATGAATAACACCTCGATGTTCACCGCTGACCGGATGACCCATCTCAAGATCGTGGTGGTCGCGCTCGTCTGCGCAACGCTCGTCGCGGCGATCGGAGTGACTGCTCGCATGGCCGATGCCGGCACTGGGCGCCTGGAGGCGACCGTGATCAAGGCCGGCGCCCCGATGACGGCGGCAAGCGAGATGAGCCGGATACGCTAACCCGATTCCACCTCCCCCCGGAGGTCCTTGTCCCCCCCCCACAAGGATCTCACCCACTGAAGCGCGCCTTTGTGGCGCGCTTCTTTTATTTGGGCAGTCCAGGGAGTGCCGGGAGGTCCTATTCCTCGAACTGCGTGCCGTGCTCGGCCGGCAGGCGTTCGCCTTGGCCCGGATCACTCAATCCGAGCACCGCCAATGGTTGCAGCTGGGACGGCAGGCGATCGGGGACGAAGCGCCAAGCCGCGATCAAGCTGCCAAGGCCCAACGCCACGACGGTCATGAGCAGCGCCGCCACCCGCCAACGTGTGGGGCGCTCCGGCTTCTGGCCCGCCGCGGCGCGCGCCAGATCGGCCGGTGCTAGCAGCATCGTATCGCGGCGTGGAGCGGTGTCGCGGCTTGGCCAGGGTTCGGCCTCGGCCGCCTCAGCGGGGTTGGCTGCTTCCGGCCGGGTCTCTTCGTCCGGCTGGGCGGGCGGCGTGGGCACAAGCTTGGGCCCAATCGCTTCGGCCGCCTCGGACAGCAGCGATTCCGCCTGCGAGGGCGCCTTTGCCGGCGGCTCGACCGGTGTCGCGGCGGGCTCGGGCACCGTTTCGGTGGGCCGCGGCTCGGAAAACCTGTCCGCCTCCTCGATCAGCCCGGCGAGCTTCTGCTCAGTCGTGAGCGCCTCCGGCTGTGGCTCGGGCGGCGGCTCGGGC
>DAIUEP010000372.1:0-3250 GCA_036845065.1 Xanthobacteraceae bacterium
GCGCTGACCGAGCCCATGCCGCGATAGGTCTTGTAGGAGCGGCCCTGATAGAGAAACACCTCGCCCGGCGTCTCATCGGTACCGGCCAGAAGCGAGCCAACCATGGCGACGTTGGCGCCGGCGGCGAGCGCCTTGGCGAGGTCGCCGGAATACTTGATGCCGCCGTCGGCGACCACCGGCGTGCCGGTGGCCTGCGCGGACTCGACCGCGTCCATGATGGCGGTGAGCTGGGGCACGCCGACGCCGGCGACGATGCGGGTCGTGCAGATCGAGCCCGGCCCGATGCCGACCTTGATGGCGTCGGCGCCCGCGTCGATCAGCGCCTTGGCGCCGTCCGCGGTCGCCACATTGCCGGCCACCACCTGCACCGCGTTCGACAGCCGCTTGATGCGCGTGACCGCATCCAGCACCGAATGGGAATGGCCGTGCGCGGTGTCGACCACGATCAGGTCGGCGCCGGCGTCGATCAGTCCCTCGGTGCGGCGGAAGCCCGCCTCGCCAACGGTCGTCGCCGCCGCGACCCGCAGCCGCCCCTGCTCGTCCTTGCAGGCATTGGGATTGGCAACTGCCTTCTCGATGTCCTTCACGGTGATCAGCCCGACGCAGCGGTACTGCGCGTCGACCACCAGGAGCTTCTCGATGCGGTGATGGTGCAGGAGGCGCTTGGCCTCCTCCTGACCGACGCCCTCGCGCACCGTGATCAGCCGCTCCTTGGTCATCAGCTCGGAGACCTGTTGGCGCGGGTCGGTGGCGAAGCGCACATCGCGGTTGGTCAGGATGCCGACCAGCTTGCCGGCCCGACCGTTGCCGCCGCCCTCGACCACCGGGATGCCGGAAATGCCGTAACCCTTCATCAGGTCGAGGGCCTCGGCAAGCGTCGCGGCGGGGCGGATGGTGACCGGGTTCACCACCATGCCGGATTCGAATTTCTTGACCTGGCGGACCTGCGCGGCCTGGTCCTCGGCCTCCAGATTGCGGTGGATGACGCCGAGCCCGCCGGCCTGTGCCATGGCAATCGCCATCCGCACCTCGGTCACGGTGTCCATGGCGGAGGCGACGATCGGGATGTTGAGCGCGATCTCGCGGGTGATGCGGGTGCGCAGATCGGCGTCCGAGGGCATGACCTCGGACAGTCCTGGCTTGATCAGGACGTCGTCGAAGGTCAGGGCTTCGCGCAGGTTTCCGTTGGAATTCACGGCCATCGCCAACTCCGCTCGCCCGTCAGGTACGGGTCTAGATGGGGCCGCCGGCGACCGAAGGGAAGGCTGGTCGGCGGTGAAACGCAGCGGCTTCACGCGCGAATCGGTGGCCCGTTTTGGGTTGGCGGAGGTCGATAGCATGGCGACGCCACCATGCCTAGGCCGTTTCCCGTGAGGTGTGTACAGACCGCCCGTCAGCGTCCCCAGCCGGGCGGCGGACCGTGCCGCTCGATCGCCTCGACGATCTGGCGATGCTTGCGGTCCTCACGCCTCATGTGGACCGCAATCAGAGCGTGAAGCGAGGGCACCAGCAGGAGCACCCAGAACACCAGCCCGAAGACCAGGCAGGGCACCAGGATGATGAGGTTGAGCAGCGCCGACAGCGGCTGCCCGTTGATGAGCAGAGCGAGCGGAGGCAGGAACACCGCCAGAATGTAGATCATCGCAACCCTCGTCACCGGCCTGTCATCTTGCAACCGCCCGTTATCTAGTGATCCCTCGCGGGGACGCAATGCCGCGATGCGTTTGGCGGCCCCGCCCTTACTTGCTGCGGGCGCTAACCGCCTGATAGATAACGAGCAGCGCGTCGACAACAGCAGAAAAGCCGGAACCAGACTTAAACCCATGCTCTCCAACCGCATCGTGCCGCTGATCGTGGCGGTCGCCCTGTTCATGGAGAACATGGATTCCACCGTGATCGCGACCTCGCTGCCGGCGATCGCAGCCGACATCGGCACGAGCCCCCTCGCGCTCAAGCTCGCCATCACCTCCTACCTCCTGTCGCTCGCCGTCTTCCTGCCGGTCAGCGGCTGGACCGCCGACCGCTTCGGCGCCCGCACCGTGTTCCGCGCCGCCATCATCGTGTTCATGGCGGGCTCGATCGGCTGCGCGCTGTCGAACTCGCTCACCCAGTTTGTCATCGCGCGCATCATCGAAGGCATGGGCGGCGCGATGATGACGCCGGTCGCCCGCCTGATCCTGGTGCGCACCGTCGACAAGCGCGAGCTCGTGCTCGCCATGATCTGGGTCACCGTGCCGGCCTTGACCGGGCCGATGATCGGGCCGCCGCTCGGCGGCTTCATCACAACCTACATCTCCTGGCACTGGATCTTTCTCATCAACGTGCCGATGGGGATCACCGGCATCGTGCTCGCGACCATCTATATTGAGAACATCCGCGCCGAGCACCCGGACCCGTTCGACGCCAAGGGCGCGCTGCTTGCCGGCACCGGCATCGCGGGACTCGTGTTCGGCGGCTCGGTGCTCGGGCTCAATTTCCTGCCGCTGCCGATGACGATCGCGCTGATCGTGATCGGCGCGCTCACGACCTTCGCGTATGTGCTGCATGCGCGGCGCACGCCGGTGCCGATCCTCGACCTCAAGCTGTTGCGGCTGCCGACGCTGCGCGCCGCCGTGGTCGGCGGCTTCATCTACCGCGGCGGCGTCGGCGCGATGCCGTTCCTGTTGCCGTTGATGCTGCAGCTCGGCTTCAACATGACCGCGTTCCAGGCCGGCATGATCACGGTCGCGAACGTGTTCGGCGCGCTCGGCATGAAGATGATCATCCCGCGGGTGCTGCGGCACTTCGGATTCCGCGTCGCGCTCTCGGCCAACGCGCTTATCTCCTCGGCCATGGTGGGGCTATGCGCGACCTTCGTGCCCGGCGTTCCGCTCGCCTGGATCCTCGGCGTGCTGCTGATCGGCGGCTTCTTCCGATCGCTCGAATACACGAGCCTCAACACGATTGCGTATGCCGACATGGACCGCGCGCAGATGAGCCGCGCCACCTCGCTGGTCGCGGTGAGCCAGCAGCTCTCCATTTCGGTCGGCGTCGCGATCGGCGCCGCGCTGGTCGAGCTGACGCTGCGCTTTCGCGGCCAGGACGTGATCACGGCCGCCGATTTCCAGCCGGCCTGGATCGTCGTCTCGCTGATCTCGGCGACGAGTGCGCTGCTGTTCTGGAGCATGCCGGCCGACGCCGGCTCCGAGGTCTCGCGCCGCCCGGCCGCCTCCGGGCCAACCGAGGCGACCGACCAGAAGCAGGGGTGAGC
>DAIUEP010000373.1:0-3187 GCA_036845065.1 Xanthobacteraceae bacterium
CTGGCACTCTCCGCGGGGGTGTTCGGCTCAACCATCACGGCGGTCCGGCTTGATCCCTTCCTGGGACAGCATCGCGGCGGCCGCCGCCTGTTCGGCGGCGCGCTTCGACCGACCGACTCCTTCCGCCGACGTGCGGCCAGGCAGCTCGACCGTGATGCGAAACTCCGGGCTGTGATCGGGACCCTTGCGCTCGACCTCCCGATAGGCGGGCGTCGGCAGGCCGCGCCCCTGCGCCCATTCCTGCAGAATGGTCTTGGCGTCGCGCAGCGGCCGCACCGGCGAGCGCATGCGCTCTTCCCAGAGCCGGCCGATCAATGCCGCCGCCGCCTCATAGCCGCCATCCACATAGACCGCGCCGATCAAGGCCTCGCACACATCAGCCAGGATGGCCGTGCGGTTGCGCCCGCCCGCATTGCTCTCGGAGGCGCCGAGCCGGATGGCCTCGCCCAGCCCGATCGTGCGCGCGACGTCGGCGCAGGCCTCCTTGCGCACCAGGTCGGCAAGCCGGCGCGAGAGCTCGCCCTCGTCCGCTCTCGGAAAGTTCCGAAACAGCATGTCCGACACGATCAGGCCAAGCACGTGGTCACCCAGGAATTCGAGCCGCTGATAGCTGCTGGCGCCGCGCTGGCGCGCCCGCGCGAGCGCCGACACATGGGTCAGCGCCTGTTCGAGCAGCGCCGTATCCTTGAAACGATGACCGATACGTTCCTCGAATTCCCCGGTGTTGCGCCGCCGCCGCCTGGGCTCCTTGGCCTCCGCGGCGCGGCTCCCTTCGCTTTCAGGCGGCGGCGCCAGCGAGGCCTGGGCGCCCTTGCTCTTTGGCGTGCGGCTCATCTTGGCGTGCAACTCATCGGATAACCGAGAAGAATCGCCTCAGGCGCAGCGCTGTCGGCCAGCGCCAGACCTGCCAGGCGGCGGCACCGTCGCCAATCGAGAAGTAGATGATCTCGGCACGGCCGACAATGTTCTCGAACGGAACATACCCAACCTCGTCGAGCACCCGGCTGTCGGTCGAATCGTCGCGATTGTCGCCCATCATGAAGTAGTGGCCGGGCGGCACCTCATAGATCTGCGTATCATCGAGCGGCCCATGATCGACAAGGTCAAGGGTGGTATGGCTCACGCCCCCCGGCAGGGTTTCGCGCCACCGGCGAAAGCGGATGGCGCGCCCCGGCACCTCATCGGTGTCGACGAAATCCTCGACCTGCTCGCGCGGCACCGGCTCCCCATTGAGATGCAGATGGCCGCCGATCATCTGGATGCGGTCACCCGGCAGGCCGATGATGCGCTTGATCAGATCGACCGATTCATCGTGCGGCGACCGGAAGACCGCGATATCGCCGCGCCGGGGGAGCGACGCGAAGATGCGGCCGGAAAACAACGGCGGGGAAAACGGCAGCGAATAGCGGCTATAGCCGTAGGAGAATTTCGACACGAACAGCGAGTCGCCGACCAACAGCGTCGCCATCATCGAGCCGGATGGAATGTGAAATGGTTGGAACAGCAATGTCCGGACGATGAGGACGACGAAGATAACGGGCAGCCAGAACCGCAGCGCCGCCTTGACGGTACCTTCCTCCGGCTTCGGCTTGGCTCCCGCATCCATCAACGTTGGTCACGCCGCCCCCGGCGGCCGTGTCCCGATTCAGAAGTTCGTACGAGATTTCGGCACCCTCTGATACGAACTTCGGAATCAAAGGGACACTAGCAGCACAAGAATCGTCGTTTGACCTGGGATCTGAGGTGCGGGATCGCCGACAAGAACATGGCTTCAAATCCGCCGAGCAGCGGGCCTTTCACCGAACGATCGAGAACAGCCGGCTCCAGCGCACGGTCCATGGCCAGCGCCAGAAGTGCCAAGCCTGCTCACCCTCGGCAACCGAGAAGAAGATGATCTGGGCGCGTCCCACCAGATTCTCGAGCGGCACGTAGCCGACCGCCGATTCCACGCGGCTATCGGTGGAATTGTCGCGATTGTCGCCCATCATGAAGTACTTGCCGGGCGGCACCTCGTATTCCTTGGTGTTGTCGTAGAAGCCGTTATCGATCAGATCGAGCGTTGTGTAGGTCACTCCATTGGGCAGGGTCTCCCGCCAACGCTTGACGCGCGTGGTGCGGCTGCCCTCCTCGGTCTCGATGAAGTCGTCGATCCGCTCGCGCTTGACCGCGACGCCATTGATGTGGAGGACCCCTTCGATCATCTGGATGCGGTCGCCGGGCAAGCCAATGACGCGCTTGATATAATCGGTGGTGTCATCCTTGGGCAGACGGAAGACGACGATGTCGCCGCGCTCCGGCGTGCCCGACCAGATCCGACCGGAGAACAGGTTGGGCGAGAGCGGCAGCGAATAGTGGCTGTAGCCGTAAGAATACTTCGAGACGAACAGATAGTCCCCGACCAGCAGCGTCTCTTTCATCGAGCCCGACGGAATGTTGAAGGGCTGGAACAAAAAGGTGCGGATGACCAGCGCAATGACCAGCGCATGGATGATGACGCGGATGGTCTCGCCAATGCCGCCCTCTTTGCGCTTCGCACCGGTGGTCACACTCATCTGCCTTTGATCCATGCGATTGGAGCCCCGCGCCCTTCTAGCCGCTGGGGCGGCGGGGCGCAATGAACGTCACCGAAAATTGCATGCCTCGGCATCAGCCGGATTTATTAGGCTCTATCAATGTGTTATTCCAGATCGCGCGGCCCCCCTCAGGCCGCCACAGCGCCCCTGATGCCTGACCACAAAGTCGTGAATACCGCGCCTTCGGCGCCAGGACCAGGGTCAGGGTGATCCCAGCGGAACGGCGGAGATGACGACAAACGCCTGCGCCAGCGGCCCCTCGTCGGTCACGGTCACGTCGATGCGCGCCTCGTAGCCCGCCGGCGTGATCGCCTTGAGCCGCGCAAGCGCTCCCCCTGTGAGCCTCATGGTCGGGCGCCCTGACGGCAGGTTGACCACCCCCATGTCGCGCCAGAACACGCCCGCCCGCAGCCCGGTACCAAGCGCCTTGGCGCAGGCCTCCTTGGCGGCAAAGCGCTTGGCGTAGGTCTCGACGCGGTTGGCGCGGCGCTCGGCCCGGGCCCGCTCGGTGGCGGTAAAGATGCGCTCCAGGAAGCGCTCGCCATGACGCTCGAGCACCCGCTCGATCCGGCGCGCATCGCAGAGATCGGAGCCGATGCCGATGATCATGAGCT
>DAIUEP010000374.1:0-3156 GCA_036845065.1 Xanthobacteraceae bacterium
ACGGTCTCGGTCGACGTGCGGCACGGCCTCACCACCGGCATCTCGGCCGAGGAGCGTAACAACACGGTGCGCGCCCTCGCCAACCCCAACAGCGGCGCCGCCGACTTCGTGCGGCCGGGCCACGTGTTCCCACTGGTCGCCAAGGATGGCGGCGTGCTCATGCGCTCGGGCCACACCGAGGCCTGCGTCGACCTCTGCCGCCTGGCCGAGCTGCCGCCGGTCGGCGTGCTCGCCGAGCTGATGAACGACGACGGCACCGTGATGCGCGGCACCGCCGTGAGCCAGTTCGCCGAGCGGCACAAGCTCAAGCGCATCACGATCGCCGACCTGATCGCCTACCGGCAGGCGCGCGACAAGCTGGTCAAGCGGATCGGCGAGTTCCCGGTCGAGAGCGAGATCGGCACGCTGCAGGGCTATGCCTATGTGACGCCGTTCGACGCCATCCATCACATGGCTTTCGTGTACGGCCGCATCGGCGACGGCACGGGCGTGCTGGCGCGGCTGCACCGCGCCGACATCATCCGCGACGTGTTCGGCGGCGCCAACCCGGTGCACTCGTCGCTGCAGCGCTTCAAGAAGGACGGCCGCGGCGTGATCATATTTCTGCGCGATGGCGCCGCCGGCGTGCCGACCCACGCCATCCCGCACGCGGGAATCACCTCATCGGAAGAGGCGCGCTCGCGGCAATGGCGCGAGGTCGGGCTTGGAGCGCAGATCCTCAAGGACCTCGGCATCTCCTCGATCCGACTGCTGACCGGCCGCAAGCTCACCTATGTGGGGCTCGCCGGCTTCGGCATTGAGATCGTGTCGACGGAAAGTCTGAACTGACGTTCTGGATACGCGGGAGGCGCGCTCATGCTGGTCGGCGTTCCCAAGGAGATCAAGGACCACGAGTACCGCGTCGGACTCGTGCCTTCGACCGTGCGCGAGCTGACCACCAAGGGTCACAAGGTCCTGATCGAGACCAATGCGGGCATCGGCGCCGGCCTGCCCGACGCCGACTATGTCGCGGCCGGCGCCGAGATCGCGCCCGGCCCCGATCCGATCTTCGCGCGCGCCGACATGATCGTGAAGGTGAAGGAGCCGCTGCCGAACGAGCGCAGGAAGCTCAGGCAGGGACAGATTTTGTTCACCTATCTGCATCTCGCGCCTGATCGTCAGCAGACCGAGGATCTGATCGCGGCCGGCGTGACCGCGATCGCCTACGAGACCGTCACCAGCCCGCAGGGCTCGCTGCCGCTGCTCACCCCGATGTCGGAGGTCGCCGGCCGGATGGCGCCGCATGTGGGCGCGCGCTGCCTGGAGAAGGAGAACGGCGGACGCGGCGTGCTGCTCGGCGGCGTGCCCGGCGTGCCGCCGGCCGACGTCGTCATTCTGGGCGGTGGTGTCGCCGGCACGCATGCGGCGATCATCAGCGTCGGCATGGGGGCGACCGTGACGGTGGTCGACCGCAACCCCGAGGCGTTGCGGCGGATCGCCAATCAGCTCGGCGCGCGCGTGCGCACCGTATTCTCGACAAGAGATGCGGTCGAGGCGGTGTGCCGCCGCGCCGATCTCGTCGTCGGCACCGTGCTGGTGCCGGGCGCCGCCGCGCCCAAGCTGATCTCGGCCGAGACCGTCAAGGCGATGAAGCCGGGCTCGGTCATCGTCGACGTCGCGATCGACCAGGGTGGCTGCGCCGAGACCTCGCGCCCGACCACGCATTCGAACCCGACCTACGTGGTCGACGAGGTGGTGCACTACTGCGTCACCAACATGCCAGGCGCGGTCGCTCGCACCTCGACCTTCGCGCTCAACAACATGACGTTGCCGTTCGTGCTCATGCTCGCGGAGGACGGCGCGCGGCGCGCACTCGGCGAGGACACACATCTGCGCAACGGCCTCAATGTGTACGACGGCATGGTCACCCATCGCGCGGTCGCGGATGCGCTCAAGCTGAAATACACGCCGGCCGAGGCCGCGTTGCGGTTGTGAGCGGGCGCGGGGCCGGCCTGTAGGATGGGTTGAGCTCTCGCGAAACCCATCGCTTTCTCGCCCAAGCTCATGCGTTGATAATGATGGGTTTCGCAAGAGCTCAACCCATCCTACTATCCCATGGCTATGGAAGCGCAGCCCCGTAGGATGCGTCATGACGAATTATCGGCGCAACTTCATCCCCGGCGGCAGCTATTTCTTCACGGTCAATCTGGCGGACCGACATTCGCACCTCCTCACTGAGAATATCGGCCTGCTGCGTGCCGCATTTCGCTACACGCGCGAACGGCATCCGTTCACCATCGAAGCCATCGTGGTGCTGCCCGATCATCTGCATGCCATCTGGTCCTTGCCCGAACGCGATTACGATTTCGCTCTGCGATGGCGGCTAATCAAGTCCGCGTTCTCGCGCGAACTGCCGGCCGGCGAGCGGATTTCGGAAAGCCGTGCCGCCAAGGGCGAGCGCGGCATTTGGCAACGACGCTATTGGGAGCACACCTTACGTGACGAAGCCGACTTCACGCGCCACGTCGACTACATTCACTGCAACCCGGTCAAGCATCGCCACGTGAGCCAGGTGAAAGATTGGTCCTATTCGTCGTTCCATCGCATGGTGCGGCTCGGCATCTGTCCCGCGGACTGGGCGGGCAACGCTGATGACGACGAAGCTGAATTCGGCGAGAGATAGTGATGGGTTTCGCAAGAGCTCAACCCATCCTACACAATGCCCCCAGAGCCCTTTCCCCGGGGCCCGGGGCGTGGCAGCATCCCGCAATCATAACGACTGGAGGCTGCGATGCGCGTTCGGCTCTCCGTTGCTGCCCTTGCCGTCTTGGTCTCCGGCCTCATCGGCCTCACCGCGTGGACCGGCGGAGCCGCCGCCCCGCGCATCAAGCAGTTAGCTGACAACCGGCCGGGTGCGATCCCGGTCGACACCGAGCTCGTGCTCGCGGTTGACGTCTCCTACTCGATGGATCCGGAGGAGCAGCAACTCCAGCGCGAGGGCTATATCGAGGCGCTGACCTCGCGCGAGTTCATGCAGGCGCTGCGCGGCGGCATGCATTCCAAGGTCGCGGTGACCTATTTCGAATGGGCCGGCCCCTACGACCAGAAGATCATCGTGCCCTGGCGGCTGATCGACGGGCCGGAGACGGCCGATGGCGTCGCCAACGACATCGCGCG
>DAIUEP010000375.1:0-3119 GCA_036845065.1 Xanthobacteraceae bacterium
GGCGCGGTGCGTGATCCAGTTGCCGTGCGGAAGGCTGAAGATGTCCTTCGGTCCCCAGCTGAGCGTGTCGTCGCCGACCCGCGTGGTGCCATTGCCTTCGACCACGCAGCAGACCGCGTTGCTGGTCGTGCGATAGGGCACGGTCTCGGTGTTGCGGTCGATCTGTGTCAGGTAGCAGTCCATCAGCTGCATCGCGGGCGCGCCGTTGAGCGGGTTGACGTAACGCACGCGACGCGCGCCGTCCTTGGCCGCAGGAGCCGCCGCGACGGCCGCGGCCGCCTG
The DNA here is from genome assembly GCA_036845065.1 of Xanthobacteraceae bacterium. Taxonomy (GTDB): domain Bacteria; phylum Pseudomonadota; class Alphaproteobacteria; order Rhizobiales; family Xanthobacteraceae; genus VAZQ01. The sequence continues at coordinate 283 of DAIUEP010000375.1, forward strand.
CGCCCACGGATAGCGGAACACCGGCGAGAACGGCCGCTCGTTGGCATCCATGTCGGGCACGATGTTAGGCATCGCAAAGGCCAAGTCGTCGACGAGGTCGGGCATGTCATGCACCGGGCCGGGCTCGAATGCGTCGGTGCCGAGATAGCGGTGCAGCGGCGCGTCGAGCGCGTCCATCCACACGATCGGGCCTGCGCCTTTGTGGATGTGCTCGTGCCAGGTCCAGCCCGGCGTGATGACGAGGTCGCCTTCCTCCATCAGGCAGCTCTTGCCGTCGACGACCGTGTAGGCGCCCTTGCCCTCCATGACGAAGCGCAGCGCGTTCATGGTGTGGCGATGCGGCCGCGCCTGTTCGCCCGGCAGTAGGACCTGCAGGTTCGCCGAGATGTTGGTGGTCGTGCCGGTTGCCGGGCTGTCGGATTCCGGGTCGACAAGCTGCAGCACCCTCCGCTCGACGGCGGCCGGCGTTGTGACCCTCATGGCGCTGTCGATCGCGGGACGCACGATGCTCCATGGCCAAAGATACGGGCGCGGGCCGCCGTCGCGGGACTTGTGGGCGACCGGATTCTCCCACAGCGGCCGGATATGGTTCGCCTTCCAGGCGGCACGAACCTCGTCGTAGGACTGGTCGCCAGACGAGGTTGGGTTCTGCGCGCTCATGGGTTTTTCTCCAGCGGAAATCTATTCTCGCAATAGCGTATACCAGATTGGCGGAAGGCTTCGAGCCGCCCGGCCGCATGGGCCCGCTCGGCTTCCGCATCGCCCCCCGCGCCACGCACGCGGTCGATCAGCGCTTGCGCGTCGGCGGGCAGCCGGTCGCCACGCCAGGCGACATGGCCGTCCGGCCGCACCAGGACCAGCGGCTTCTCATAAAGCGCGGCCAGGTCCGGATCGGCGAGCGTCGCGGTGGCGAGCGGCACGCCGCGCGCGCTGGCGGCCTTGATCAGGCTGGTCGCGGTCGGCGCCTCGGCCCCGAGGCGCAGCAACACGAAGCCCTCGCCGAACAGATCGAGGGTCGAGCGCCCGTCGGCCAGCCAGGCATGCGGCGCACGCGAGCCGGGCCGGGTCGAGGGTGCGAATTGCGCGGTTTCGGGCTCCGGCACCGGCGCGTCGTCGACCGCGCAAATCGGCGAGTCTTCGTAGCAGTATTGCGACTTGAGATGCTCGGGTATCGACAGCCAGCGCGGCGGGCTCTTGCTCCATGTGGCGGGGTCGTCGGCGCCAAGCAATCCGGGAATGCTGGCGATCGCGTTATACGAGCGGGTCGCGTATTCGACGTTGCGCACCGCGATCGGGCGACGCTCGGCTTCGTAAGAAGCCAGGAGAGCCGGGCCGCCCCAGCCGTCGAGCATGGCGATGAGCTTCCAGGCGAGGTTCACGATCTCCTCGAGCCCGGTATGCATGCCGATGCCGCCGGTCGGCGAGCACTGATGCGCAGCGTCACCGCTGATGAGGACGCGCCCCTGGCGATAGCTCTCCGCAACGTAGTCGCGCCGGTCCCACGGCGAGGCCGACAGCATTTCATAGGAGAAGGCGCCGCCAGCCATCTTGCGGAGGAGGACATCCGGCTCGCCATTGCTCAGCGGAGCGTCGAACACGGTGAGGCGCCAGAGCTCCTTTCCGTCCATCGGCAGGAGCTCGGCCCAGCAGCCGGACTCGTCGATCACGCGGTAGAAGCGGGCCCAGCCCTTGTCGTGGAAAGCGGGCAGCTCCGCCGAACGGAAATACAGGTTGAGGCTCTTGGCGATGGTGCCGCGGCCTTCGAGCTTGATGCCGAGCTGCTCGCGGATCACGCCGGCCGGGCCGTCGCAGCCGATGAGATAGCGCGCCCGCACGGTGCGACTCGCTCCGGTCAACTGGTCGGTCAGCTGCACGTCGACGCCGTCATCGTCCTGCGTGAAGGAATCGAGGCTGGTGTTGTACTGCGGCCGGACGCTCGGAAATGTCCTCATGCGCGCGAGCAGGATCGGATCGAAATAGATTTGCGGGCAGGGGCAGGGCGCTTCCGGGGTGTAGTCGCGCGGGTCGCGCTGGGCGAACGACGGTTGCCGCACGCGCAAGAGCTCGCGCCCGCGCAGCGTATCGAGATAGACGAAGTCGCGCGGATAGCTCTCGGGCCAGACCGCGGTGCGCACCGCTTGCGCGACGCCCCAGCGCCGGCAGAATTCCATGTTGCGGGACGAGACCATGCTCTGCTTTGGAACCGTGACCGAGCCGTCGCGCTTCTCGACCAGCATGCAGTCGACCCCGCGCAAGCCGAGCTCGCAGGCCAGCCCCAGCCCGACCGGCCCTCCGCCGGCGATGATGACTGAAGTGGTGGCGTCGCTCATCGCTTCGTTCTGCGGTCTTGCTGCAGCCTCTTTTTCTGTCGTCCCCGCGCAGGCGGGGACCCATACGCCGTGTCGTTACGATGGGGCACGGTCGGCGGACAAATGGGATGGCAGGGGTTATGGGTCCCCGCCTGAGCGCTAGGGCATGCACACATCCTGAAATGGGCTGAGCCAGTGCCGCGGGCACCATCCCTCCCCCCGCGAAGCGGTGGGGAGGGTGGCGCGGCGCCCAAGGCGACGCGCCGGATGGGGGGCGATTTGATCGAGCACAATACTAAAAAGTTTCCCCCCTCCCCACCGCTCGCGAGAGCTCGCGGGGGGAGGGGAGCGGAGAGGCCCGTCGTGCAGCCTTTAGAGCTGTCTGCATGCCCTGGCGCCTGCGCGGGGACGACAGCCGAGATAATGTGCTCAATATCGGGCGGGTGGGTCTCGAAACGATGCATCATCACTTCCCCTGCAGTCGCGACAGGAACTGCAGCTTGCCTTTCCACTTGTCGCGCACTTTAT
>DAIUEP010000376.1:0-3087 GCA_036845065.1 Xanthobacteraceae bacterium
GAGGGCGGCGGCTTTGATCTCAGCGCCCGCCTCACCGCGCAGTTTCTCCCCCGTTTCATTCCCGGCAATCCCACGATCGTGGTGCAGAACATGCCGGGCGCCTCGGGGCTGCGCGTCGCCGAATACATGTCCAACCTCGCGCCGCGCGACGGCAGCGTGCTTGCCATCACGCAGCCGTCGATCGTGCAGCACAAGGTGCTCAACGCGGCGGCGCGCTTCAACCCGGCCGAGTACGCTTGGATCGGACGGCTCGGCGGCTTTGTGACGTTCGCGGTGGTCTGGCACACGGCGCCGGCGCAGACCGTGGAGGAGGCCAAGCGCCGCGAGCTGATCCTGGGCGCGGTCGGGCCGTCGGGGCCGGGCGCCATGCTGCCGGCCGCGCTCAATGCACTTGCCGGCACCAAGTTCACGATCGTGAAGGGCTACAAGTCGGCAGCCGAGATGGGGCTCGCGGTCGAACGGGGCGAGATCCACGGCTCCGGCTCCGCGTCGTTCGAATATGTCAGCAGCAAGGGCTGGCTCGACAAGAAGCTCGCCCGCATGCTGTTTACGATCGGGCTTGCGCGCAGCCCCAAGGCGCCCGATTCGCCGACCGTGGTCGAGCTTGCGCCCGATACGCGGGGCAAGAGCATCATGCGGCTTGCGGCCAGCGCCTCCGAGATCGGCCGGTCGTTCCTGGCGCCGCCCGGCACGGCGCCCGAGCGCGTCGCGATCCTTCGGCAGGCGTTTGCCCGCATGATGCAGGACGCTGACTTCGTCGCCGAGTCGGTGCGGCGTGGCCTCGAGGTCGAGCCATTGCCGCCTGAGGGCATCTTGAAGATCGTGGCGGATGATCTGAGTATGTCGGCAGACGTGGTCGAAGGGCTGCGCGCCATCATGGAGCAAGAAAAATGAGCGCAAGACAAATGAGCGACCAATCGGCACAGCGGGCGGACACGATTGTGTCCGACGACTTGGCGCAGAAATTCAAGACCGAGAAGGACACCCCCTATCTGCGCTGGGTGCGGGAGGAGGGGCTCGAGATGCGCAGCGCCCACTACGTCCCCAACCTGCGCACGATCGAGCTCAAGCCCTGGGCGCGCCGCGGCGGCAGCGCGGTCTTTCTCAACCATGACGCCTCGCGCACCGGCAACGATTGCTATGTCTGCGAGATTCTGCCCGGCGGCAAGCTCAATCCGAACCGCCAGCTGTTCGAGGAGATGATCTTCATCCTGGACGGGCGCGGCTCGACCACGGTCTGGAACGACGCCGGGGCCCGCGTTACGTTCGAATGGAAGGCCGGCTCGATTTTCGGCATCCCGCTCAATTGCTGGCATCAGCACTTCAACGGCTCGGGCCAGTCGCCGGCGCGCTTCGTGTCGGTGACCAACGCGCCGGTGGTGATCAATCTCTACGAGGATATCGATTTCGTGTTCGGTCATCGGCGCGACTTCAAGGGCCGCTTCAATGGCGAGCCGGATTATTTCGCGGCCGGCAAGGAGCTCGACGGCTGGACGCTGACCACCAATTTCATCCCCGACGCCGTCAACCTGCCGCTGCCGCTGGCCGAAGTGCGCGGCGCCGGCGGCGGCCACGTCCGCTTCAGCCCTGCCCGGTGCTCGCTCACCGCCCACATCTCGCAATTCCCGGTCGCAACCTACAAGAAGGCACACGCGCATGCGCCCGGCGCGCATGTGATCATCCTGAGCGGCGAGGGCTATTCGCTGATGTGGCCGGACGGCTGGGACAAGCCGGTGCGCCACGACTGGGAGGTCGGGACGATGATTGTGCCGCCGAACGCGGTCTATCATCAGCATTTCAACACCGGCAAGACGCCGGCGCGCTACCTTGCGTTCAAATATGCCGGCTCGCCGCGCAACTCGCAGGGCGTGCTGCTCTGTTTCATGAGCCGCCGGATCGGCGGCGACCAGCTCGACTACGCCGATGAGAGTACGCAAGTGCGGCAGATGTTCACCGATGCGCTCGCGCGCAACGGATTGACGTCGCGGATGGAGGGTCATTACCGCAAGGAGCTGGAAACGCTGCCGCCGAAGCCGTGAGCGCGGCTCAATTTGCCCGGCCGGCCCGCAGCGCGTCCCTGAGGAGCGCGATCGTCTCCGGCGACTGATTGAGGGCGTCCTTGACCATTTGCAGTACCGTATCGCCGTAGGCGGGATCGATCGGCAGCCCGAGCCTCTCAGTCTTGGCCAGCAGCTCCTTGTCTTCCATCGCACGGCGGAAGGCGGTTCGCAGCGCGGCCAGCCGGTCGGCCGGGATCCCAGGCGGGCCGGCGGTCAGGCGCGAGATGTCGCCTTGCGTCTGGATCAGCGCGATGAGCGACTTGGCGCCCGGATCGGTGACCAGCGACGCGAGCTGCGGAACATCTTTGTGGTCGCCGCCAATCTGAGCGATGTAGCGCGCGACCGCGTTGGCGACGAAGGGGTCCCAGGTGGAGCGGGCGGAAATTGTGCCGACGATCTCGCCGCGTCGCATCGCCAGCATGTCGTCGTTGCCGTTATAGCCGGTCAGAATCTTGATCGGCCATTTCAGCGCCGACGCCAGTATCACGGTTTCGACATAGGCGGCGCTGCCGATGCCGGCGGCGGCAAAATTGACCGGCTGCTTCTGCTCCAGCAAATCCCGATAGGTCCTAATCGAAGACTGCTGCGCGATCGCGATGACGCGGGCATCGTTGGCGGCCTTGCCGATCCATGACATCTTTTCGAGGTCGAACCGCGCGGCTTCATGCCGGATCAGCTGATTGTAGATGAGGCCGGTATTGAACGTTCCAATCGTCAATCCGTCCGGCCGCGATGCATAGATCGTGTTGGCGCCGATCATGTGGCCGGCGCCCGGCAGGTTCCGCACCAGAAAGGTCGAATCCGGCAGATACCGCTGCATATACTCCGCGACCAATCGGCCATAGCTGTCATAGCCGCCGCCGGGCGAGGTGGCGACGATGTAGGTCACGGTCTTGCCACGGAAAAAATCGGCGCCGCCCTGGGCCAGCGCGGGGGATGTCAGGATCGCGGCGGCGAATATGAAGCAGGCCGCTGAACAGAATGGCCGTGCAGGTGCACCCATCGCAGTCCCCCCTTGTTCTTGCGC
>DAIUEP010000377.1:0-3076 GCA_036845065.1 Xanthobacteraceae bacterium
CCAGGCGCGGCTCCGCCGGTCGCGGGCTCGACTGGCTGGCATAGGGATCGGCGTAAGCGCTGACGGACGGCGCCGGCCGCCGGTTTCCGCCGAATAGGAAGTCGAACAGGCCCTCGGCCGAGGCGGGAGACGCCGCGATGCCGAGCGCCATCACAGCGGCGACGAGGACGCGTGCGCGCACGTGCATGATGCGACGAGGAAAAATCACGGCAGACTCCATACACACGTGCCGTCCTGGCCGCGTGTGATGAGCCAACGCGGCCAGCTTACAAAGGTTGCAATCTGTCCTGTGGACAGGCGACGGAACAGCTCCGAGATGCCCCCCGGAAGCGACCCCGCAGGCACCTTAGCAAGCGATGGTAAATGACCGATAAGCGTCCGCCGCAGGGTGCTAATCTCGCGACGCCTTGCGATCAGGGGAGGAAAGCCATGGCCGAGGTGCGATTCATCAATCCGGAAACACTCGCCAAGCCGCCGAGCTACACGCATGTGGTCGAGGTGGTCGGCGCCTGCCGCACCATCCACATTTCCGGCCAGCTCGGCACCAACCGCGAGGGCCACGTGGTGGGCGATTTCCGCGCCCAGGCCGTGCAGGTGTTCGAGAATCTGAAGGCCGCGCTGGCGGCGGTCGGAGCCACCTTCGCGGATGTGGTGAAGCTCAACAGCTATCTTGCCGACATCGCCGATCTGCCGGTGCTGCGCGAGGTGCGCGTGCGCCATCTCAACGCCGACGCGCTGCCGGCCTCGACCACGATCGCGGTTTCAGGCTTCGCCAGGCCTGGCGCCTTGCTTGAGATTGAGGCGGTCGCGGTGCTGCCGCTCAAGGCGTCGCGGGCCAAGTCTGTGCGTCAAAAGCCTTCGCGCGCAAACAAGCCGTCGCGCGCCAAGAAGGCGGCAAAGCGCGCTACGGCTCCCAGACGAACATGATCGTGACGATCGCCAGCACCGGCACCAGCACCGCGCTCGACCAGGCGAGATAGCCGAAGAAGCTCGGCATCTTGATGCCGCGCTCGAGCGCGATGGCATAGACCATGAGATTGGGCGCGTTGCCGATATAGGTCATGGCGCCCATGTAGACCGCGCCCATGGAGATCGCCGCGAGCGTCGCGGCGAGCGGGCCCATGAGCTTTGCGGCGTCGCCGCCGGCGAGCTCGAAGAACACCAGATAAGTCGGCGCGTTGTCGAGGAAGGCCGAGAGCGCCCCGGTGAGCCAGAAATAGGCCACCTCGTGCGGCGAGCCGTCGCTCGTGGTCACGGCGGCGAGCAGCCAGGCGAACGAGCCAGCCTTGCCGGCCTGCAGCATCGCCAGCACCGGAATAATGCAGGCGAAGATGCCGGCGAACAGGATCGCGACCTCGACGATCGGGTCCCAGGTGAAGCCGTTGGCCTCGCGGTGCTCGTCGTGGGTGAGGACGAGCGACAGGAACGCGATCACCACCAGCGCGGCGTCGCGCAGCGCATCCTGCAGCTCCACCTTGGTGCCGTAGATGTCGAACACGATGCCGGGCTTCCATAACGCCGCGCCCAGGATCGCGCCAATGACGGCGGCGATGAGCAGGAGGTTGACGGTGCCGCGCAGGCGCAGGTCGAGCGGCGGCGGGGTCTCGCCGACGGTCGTGATCAGGCGGTCCTTGCGGTAGTGCCAGAGGTCGAGCGCCACGAAGACGATAAGCACGAGGCCGGCCACCAGCGCGGTGGGCATCATCAGGTGCCGCGTGGTCCAGAAGAAGTCGACGCCGCGCAGGAAGCCGACGAACAGCGGCGGGTCGCCGAGCGGGGAGAGCGCGCCGCCCACATTGGCGACCAGGATGATGAAGAATACGAGGACGTGCACATTGTTGAGCCGCGCCGCGTTGGCGCGGATGAGCGGCCGCACCAGGATCATGGCGGCGCCGGTGGTGCCGACCACGCTTGCGATCGCGGTGCCGAAGGCGAGGATCACGGTGTTGACGAGCGGCGTGCCGCGCAGGTTCCCGGTCACCAGGATGCCGCCGGCGACAACGTAAAGCGCGAACAGGAGCACGATGAAGCTCAGGTATTCCGCAAACAGGGCATGCACCAGCGCGGCGAGCGCGGTCGGCGCGCCATAAAGCGCCGCCAGCGGGGCGAGCGTCAGTGTCGCCCACGCGAAGGCGAGCTTGCCGTAGTGACGGTGCCAGAGGCGCGGGAACAGCAGCGGGCCGGTCGCGATCGTCAGCAATATGCCGACGAACGGCAGCGCCCACGGCCAGGAGAGCTGCGCGCCGTCAAGCGCGGCTGCGTGGGCGGTGGAGGGCGTAAGCCCGAACGCGATGGCGAGGAGCGCGGAGGCGGCTCGGCGCAGCATCAAATGATCCCAACGACCTCACCGCTCCTCGTCGGAGAAGCTGACTGGCGGGCGGTGCGCCGGATAGTACCGGATTGGCTTCAATTTCAAACCGATGCGTCGCGCTTCCTGCATTGCCTCCACGAAGACCGAACCCGTGAGACCACGCAGCTTACTCTCGACTTTTGCTTTTTGACGTTTGGCAGGACTTTTCATCAATGCGCCTCGTCCCAATTGTGGGCGGCGCGGGCGTCGACCTGCAGCGGCACCGACAGCGACAGCGCCGGCATCGGCGCCTCCACCATCACCTGCTTGATCACCGGCAGCGTCTTCTCGACCTCGTCGGTCGGCAGCTCGAACACCAGCTCGTCGTGCACCTGCAGCAGCATCTGGGCGCTGAGCTTCTTCTTGGCGAGCGCCGCCTCCATCCGGATCATGGCGCGGCGGATGATGTCGGCGGCGGTGCCTTGCAGCCGCGCGTTGATGGCGGCGCGCTCGTTGAAGGCGCGGATCGAGGCGTTGCTGTTTGAGATGTCGGGGTAGTGGCACTTGCGCCCGAACAGCGTGAGCACATAGCCGTTCTTCTTGCAGAACGCCTTGGTCTCTTCCATGTAGTCGCGGATGCCGGGGAAGCGCTCGAAGTATTTCTTGATGTAGGCGCCGGCCTCCTCGCGCGCGATGCCGAGCTGCGCCGCGAGCCCGAATGCCGAGATGCCGTAGATGATGCCGAAGTTGATCGCCTTGGCGCGGCGGCGCACCTCGCCCGGCATG
>DAIUEP010000378.1:0-3070 GCA_036845065.1 Xanthobacteraceae bacterium
ATCTGCACGGCGCGCGTGACACCCACCCGCATGCCGTCAAAGCGTTGTCCCTGCCGTTCGATCTCGGCTCGGTAGGTCGCCACCCGCTCGATCGTCAGCTCGATCGGCGCGATCTGGTCAAGCAGGAGATTGTAGCCGTCTTGCCCGGCGCGGCGGATCCCTTCGGGACTTCCCGCCCCCATCCAGAACGGGGGATGCGGCTGCTGCAACGGCCGCGGCTCGACCACGATATTGCGGTAATTCCAGTGCTTGCCCTGGTGCGAGAACCGGCCGGGCGTGGTCCAGGCCTGGCGCAGGATCGCCATGCACTCATCGAAGCGCTCGGTCGCCTCCGCCTTGGGGATGCAGAAGCTCTCGAACTCGGAATCGCGGTAGCCTTTGCCGACGCCGAAATCGAAGCGACCGCCCGAAAGAAGATCAAGGGTGGCGACTTGTTCGGCGAGCAGCACCGGATGGTGCCAGGGCAGCACCACCACGGCCGTGCCCAGCCGCATCCTTTGCGTTCGTCCCGCAATGAAGCTCAACAGATTAAGCGACGCCGAGACTTGGCTATTGCCGGTGAAATGGTGTTCGACCACGAACAGGCTCTCGTAGCCAAGCTCCTCGGCAGCGAGAACGTAGTCGATGAACTTGTGGTAGCTCTGGCTGTCGGAAGAGGCCTCGCCGCCCGACTTGGCCCCGCCGAAAAGTCCGAATTTCATTCGGCAAACTCCGGTACGTGACACGGGAGCCTTGTCGCACGGCTGCATTATGGCCTCAACTGGCACGCGTACCCTTCTCGCGGCGTGCATGTCTCCCTCGCTCAGGCGTCTGTTGTCACCATCTCACAGCACGGTAGAAAGACGTTATCGGCCGATCGGGCCGCCACCGCCCCGGCCCTCCCCATGCCGCCACCCGAAGGTAAAGCCGATCTGCCCGCACGCACTCGCGGCGTCACGGACGCGACCAAGGCGCGCATCTTTCTCGTCCTCCTCTGCCTCGGATGGGGGACGACCTGGCCGATGATGAAGATCGCGCTCGATGAGATCCCGCCGTTCAGCATGCGGGTGGCAAGCCTCATGCTCGGCGCGGTCACCCTGACGTTGCTCTCGCTGCTGCAGGGCCGCAGCCTGCGCATTCCCCCCTTCCGGACGCTCGCACACTTGTGCGCCGCCTCACTCTTCAACATCGTGGCGTTCAGCGTATTCACGCCGTTTGCGCAGATGAGCGCCGCCACCTCGCGGGTCGCGATCGTGGTCTACACCATGCCGATCTGGGCAACCCTGATGGCGCTGCCGATCCTGGGCGAGCGGCTGACCGCCCCACGCGCGCTTGCGCTCGCGCTGTGCATCGGCGGAATGACCGTTCTGATCTATCCGCTCGCGACGCTCGGCATCCCGACCGGGATCCTGCTTGCGATCGGCGCCGCGGTCGGCTGGGCCGCCGGCACCGTCTATCTCAAGTGGGCGAAGATCGATGGCGACCCGATGGTCGCCGCAGTCTGGCAACTCGTGATCGGGGTCATCGTGATCGGGGCCATCCTCCCCTTCGTCGAAGGATCGCCGCAGTTCGCACAGGCGCATCGCAACGCCATCCTGGCGATGATCTTCAGCGGCGTGATCGGCTCCGGCATTTCCTATTTCCTGTGGTTCGACATCGTGCGCCGGCTTCCCGCCACGGTCGCTTCGCTTGGCATCCTCAGCTCGCCCGTCATCGGGGTCATGTCCTCGATGGTGATGCTTGGCGAGCGGCCGACGCTCGCCGACATCGTCGGCTTTGCCCTGATGTTCGCGGCGTCGGCGAGCGTGCTGCTGCGGCCACAAGATGTGGCCCGTCAAGCTCGGGACTGATGACGCACATCGGGCATTTCACTCGCCTGGCCGCTGACGGCGGACCTTAGATGCGCTAGCGTCACAAAAGTTGGTTCGTTGACTGCGAGGTTGCCGCCATGATCGGTCATCGCCGTTTGCTCACGCGCCGCGCCTTGATCGGCGGCACTGCCGCGACCGTCGCGCTCAGATCCCGCCGCGTTGCGGCGCAAGCCAGCAACTGGCCCGACCGCCCGGTGCGGATCATTGTGCCTTATCCGGCGGGCGGCTCGACCGACGTGCTCTCGCGCATTTATGCCGACAGCCTGAAAGAGCGCTTCGGGCAGCCCTTCGTGATCGAGAACCGGCCCGGTGCCGGCGGCAACATCGGCATCGACATCGTCGCCAAGAGCGCGGCCGACGGCTACACTGTCGGCGCCGCGACCATCGGTCATTTCGCGATCAATCAGTTTCTCTATGCGCGCATGCCGTTTGATCCGGAGCGCGACATCGTTCCGGTCGCGCTGACCTACGAGCTACCCAACGTCGCGGTGGTCGCGAGCCAGCACGTGCCGGCAAAAACGATGGCCGAGTTCATCGCCTGGGCGAAGGCGCGTCCCGACGGCGTGACCTACGGCACCCCCGGCGTCGGCACCTCCCCGCATCTCTCCGCGGCGCTGTTTGCCACCCGCACCGGCATCAAGGCGGTGCACGTGCCCTTCCGCGGCGCGGCGCAAACCATCCCGGCCATGCTGACCGGCGACGTGACGTTTGCGATCGACAACCTCGCCTCCTACATCTCCATAATTGAGGGCGGACAGATGCGTCCGCTCGCCGTGACGTCGGCCGAACGGTGGCCCACATTGCCGAGCGTGCCGACCATGGCCGAGTCGGGCCTCTCCGATTTCGTGGTCACCTCGTGGGCGGCGTTCGTGGTGCCAAACGGCACGCCACGCCCGGTGATCGACAGGTTCTCCGCCGCCATCAAGGACATCGCCGCCGATCCGGCGATGAAAGCGCGCTTCCTCGCCGCCGGAGCGAAGATCCTCTCCAGCACGCCAGAAGCAGCCCTTGCGCACGCCGCCAAGGAGCGCGCGATCTGGCGCGAGGTGGTTCGCATCTCGGGCGCGAAGGCTGAGTAGCCCGGTTTTTTGGCGCGGCGCGTAGGTCAGCACGGTCGCAGGTGGGGGTTAACCGGACGATCCACGGACATCGCGCAACCGACGCGACCCGGAGCGGACAGCCAGTTCCCCATCCAAAGCATCATTTCGTCACGCCCGAGC
>DAIUEP010000379.1:0-3043 GCA_036845065.1 Xanthobacteraceae bacterium
CGCGTCGTCTCGTAGGGCGGATTGATGCCGTTCTTGATCAGGCTCGGCTCGTGCTCGACCGACTTGTGCACGATGGCGTCGAGCTTGTGATCGGCCATGATCTTGGCGATGCTGATCATCAGCTCGTCGCGCGCGCGCATGTATTCGACATAGCGTGCCGGGTTGAGCGGCGCCGAGGGGGCCTTGTAGCGGGCCACGTTCGGGGGCGGAAAGCTCTTCTCGATATCGGGCGACTTGATGATGTCTGTCCGGTTCTTGAACGGCGAGGACGGATTGCGGGCGAGATAGAGCTCGAGCGCGGCGTCGGTCTCGATCGGGTTGCGTTCGCGCGTCGCGAGAAGCTTCTTGAGGTTGGGGATCACAATCGGATCGATCAGGATGGCGCCCGCCGCCTTCAGCTCGGCGACATTTTTCTCAAAGGCCGCATCGACGATCTTGAAATCCGCGGCATTCGGGTCCGACTGGTTGCCGATCGACTCGCGCAGAATGCCGATGCGCGCGCCGTTCAGTGCGCCCTGGTCGAGATGGCGGGTGTAGCTGCCCTCAACCTTGCCGACGCCAAGCGCGGTCACCGGGTCTTCCGGGTCGTAGCCCACCATGCCGTCGAGCAGCTTGGCGAGATCGCGCACGGTGCGGGCCATCGGCCCCATCTGGGCATGCAGCGTCGGGTAGCCGTCCCACATGCCGGTGCGGCTCACCAGGCCTGGCGTCGGCCGCATGCTGACCACCGCGTTCCAGGCCGCCGGCCGCCGGATCGACGCGACCGTCTCCTCACCGATGGTAATGGTCGAGAAATTCGCTGCCAGCGCCGCGCCCGAGCCACCGGACGAGCCGCCGACCGTGCGCTCGAGGTCATAAGGATTGCGGGTGACGCCGAAGATCGAGCCGTAGGTGTCGCCGGCGGCGAACTCGGACAGCGTCGCCTTGCCGAGGATGATCGCGCCGGCCTTGCGCAGCTTGTCGATCACGAAGGCGTCCTTGGGCGGCCGGTAGTCCTTGAACACCACGGTGCCGAGCGTGGTCGGCATGCCGGCGGTGTCGATCTCATCCTTCACCAGGACCGTGATGCCGTGCAGCGGGCCGACGAGGCCCGAGGTGCGAAACGCGGCGTCGAGCCGGTCGGCTTCCGCGAGCGCGTTCGGGTTGAGCGTGATGACGGAATTGATGGTGGGGCCCTGCTTGTCGTAGGCGCTGATGCGGTCGAGATAGCCCTGCACGAGCTGGCGCGCCGTCAGCCTTCCGGCTCGCATCGCCATATGGATGTCGTCGATGGTCGTCTCGACGATCTGGAACGGCGCTGTGTTCTGGGCGCGCGCGGAGCCCGCGCCGAGGAGCGTGAGCGCCACCGCCACCGCGCTCACCATCGCACGACATTCATGCTTCATTACGCACCTCCCTCACTGTGCCGGCCAGAAAGCTGGTCGCCTCATTCGCCTTTGATGTTTGCCGCCTTGATGATCGGCCACCATTTGTCGTTGTCGGCGCGCTGGCGCGCCGCGAGTGCCTCCGGTGTCTGTTGCTCGGGCGAGAAGATGTCCTGACCGAGCTCGGTCAGCCGGGCGCGCACGGTCGCGTCGGCGAGTGCCGCGACCGCTGCCGCATTGAGCCGGCTGACGATCGGCGCTGGCGTGCCCTTGGGGGCGTAGAGCGCAAACCAGTTGGAGAAATGAAAGCCGGGCAAGCCCGCCTCGTCGACGGTCGGAACCTCGGGCGCCGACGCGAGGCGGCTTTTGTCGGCGACCGCAAAGGCCTTGATCTTGCCGGCCTTGAGCTGCGGGATAACCGTGACCGGAGCATCGATCATCATGTCGATCTGGCCAGCGACCAGATCCTGCATGGCGGGCGCGCCGCCGCGGTACGGCACCAGCTGAAAGCTGGTGCCGGTGGCATTCTGGAAGAACACCGCTCCGACATGCGGCGGGCTGCCGGCGCCGGCATGCCCGACCGACGCCTTGCCGGGATTGGCCTTGAGCCAGGCGATCAGGCCCTGCAGGTCGTTGACCGGCAGCGCCTGCTTGGCGGCGATCAGGTGGGGCGTGGTCGAGATCAGCCCGATCGGCTCGAACGATGTCGGTATGTCGAACGGCAAGGTGTAGATCACCGGGTTCACCACATGCGTGCCCCAGATGCCGATCATGATGGTGTAGCCATCGGGGGTCGCACGCGCGACCCGTCCGGTGCCCAACGTGCCGCCGGCGCCGGCGACGTTCTCGATGGTGACAGGCTGGCCGAGCGGCCCGCGCATGCCCTCGGCGAGCACGCGGCCGACGGCGTCCGCCGGCCCGCCCGCGGCGAACGGCACCACCATGGTGATCGGACGCGACGGATAGGCTTGCGCCAGGACCGGACGAGAAAGGGGCAGGGTGGCCGCGCCGGCGGCGAGCTGCAGGAATTGGCGGCGGGGCAGGGGCATCGTCATCGAGCGTTCCTCGCAGGATCAGCACGCACGGAGCACGAGCTTACAGGAGATATCGAGGCCAGATGAAGGGGCTTGAGCACGGCTGTTGGGCGCGTCAGAGGCCGACCGGCTTGAACCGGTGAATCCGCCGGCCGCGGTTCTCGGCAACGTAGAGGTTGTTCCGGGAGTCGACCGCAACGCTATGCGCCTGGTCGAATTGACCCGGCAGCTTGCCGATCTCACCCAGGCTCGACAGAAGCTTGCCCGACTGGCGGTCGACGATGTCGATCTGCGAATTGTTCTGGTTGACGACGAACATGAAGCGCTGGCCGCCATCGCGCGAGAAAGCGAGCGCAACCGTCGCGCCGCCGCTCTGCTTGATCTTCCCGTCGGACGGCGGCGTGACGGGCTGCCACGGCAGATCGATGTTGCCTTTGAAGTGTCCCATCTTGTCGTAAAGCTGAATCCGCGAGCCAGTGCGATTGCAGACATAGACCGTGCCGTCGTCGGCGATGGTCATGCAGTGCACGGAGTCCATCCCCTCGGGCTGCCACTGGCGCAGGAAGGTCCCCTTTGCATCCAGCACCATGATGCGGCGGTTGGTCTTCTCGACCTCGCCGTCGGCGACATAAATGTCGCCGTTCT
>DAIUEP010000380.1:0-2980 GCA_036845065.1 Xanthobacteraceae bacterium
GGTCTTGAGCCGGCCGGGGAGAATCAATTGATTGTCGACTTTGCTCGCCACCAGCTGACGCGCGACGCCGAGCAGGCGCCAGCCCACGACTTTCACACGATATAAGTTCATAAAAATCAATGGGATGACGGATTGTCGCCGGGCGTTGCAGAATGGTCACAGTATACCGTCAAAATCCATAGTATCTATGTGCTTAGATGGTATCGGAGGGCTCTATCATGAAGCAAGCAATTTTGGGCGGCGTGAGCGCACTGGCGCTGCTGGCCGGACCGGCATTTGCCGCTGACATTCCGGTGAAGGCTCCGCCGCGCGCGGCCGCCGTCGCGGATCAATGGTACATTTCGGCGTTCGGCGGCGTGGCCTGGTCCGAGAGCTACAAGCTCTCGTTCATCAACGACACGACCGGAGCGGCTTTCCGATACCAGGTCAGTCTGGACGACGGCTATACATTCGGCGGCGCCTTCGGCCGCGAGATCAACAGGAATGTGCGGCTGGAGATCGAGGTCGCGCACACCCGCTTCAAGTTCGGCGACGATTATGCCTCCACTAGTTTTACGGGGCTGAACGAGACCGGTTCGCTGCGGGTGACCACCGTGATGGGTAACGCCTGGTTCAACCTGTGGGACAGCAAAACCGGATGGGTGACGCCCTATGCGGGTGGCGGCGTGGGCGTGGGCTTTGTGAAGGGCGATCTGACGGTGAGCAACGGCTCCGGTCGCCAGTTCGATGGCAACAAGACTGGCGCGGCGTTCCAGGCCGGCGCCGGCCTGCGCTTCCCGGTCATGGGCAACCTGGATATCGATCTGGGCTGGCGCTTCCATCATGTGATCGATGTCCCGATCCCGTCGGTCATCACCGGTTTCCACACGGATGCGGCGAACCTCTCGTGGCATACATTCCAAGGCGGGCTTACGCTCAAGTTCTAACCCGCTGCGAATATTGGTATGGCTGAGCGCCCGGCCGGGTTTACCGGTCGGGCGTTTGCTTTTCTTGAATCGCAACTTGAATCGCAGCGAACAGGTCCGACCGGGATGTCGAGGGAGCGACACAGCGTGCTTTCGCCGTCGGCATCTCCGTCGCGGAGGGGCGGGCTGCTTGACCAAGCGCGTGCGCATCTGCGTGCCGGCGATCCGGGCGCGGCCGAATCCTGCTACCGCCAGATCCTGCGGGAGGACCCGCACGATCCAAACGCGCTCAATGGTCTGGGCAATCTGGCGGTCAAGGCGCGCCGCTACGAGGCGGCGGTCGAGCTGCATCGCCATGCGGTCAAGGCGGCGCCGAAAGATGCGGGGCTGCTGACCGATCTCGCCAACAGCCTGATCCTCGCCGGCGAGCCCCAGAGCGCGCTGCCGCATCTGCGCAAAGCGCTCGACCGCAGCCCGCGGCTCACGCCGGCCTTGCTCAATCTGGTGCGCGCCTATCGCGATGTCGACGAGCCGGAGCGCGCGCTCGCCACCCTCGACAAGCTCGCCGCCGCTTCCGGGCGGGACGGCGCCGCCGATCCGGTCGATCTCGATCTCGAGCGCGCCCTGACGCTGGCGCGGACTGGGCAATTCATCGAAGCCATCGCGCTGTTTCGCAGTGTCCTCAAGATCCGGCCGACCGACGCCAGGGCGATTGACGGAGTTGCGACCTGCCGGCGCGCCACTGACGCCGACAATGACCTCGCCGCGGTCGAGATCGCGCTCGCCGATCCAGGCCTTGCGCCGTTGCAGCGGGCGGTCGCGCACCGGGCAATGGGCAAGATGCTCGACGATCTCGGCCGCTTCGACGACGCCTTTGCGCACTTCCGGCAAGCGAACGACGTCCCGGCCACGCCCTTCGACATGCGCCAGCATGCGGCGCTGGTGGCCGGCAGCATGCGGCTGTTCACGCCAGCGTTTTTTGCGCAGCGGGCTGAATTTGGCGATCCGTCCGAACAGCCGGTCTTTGTCGTCGGATTGCCGCGGTCCGGCACGACGCTGGTGGAGCAGATCCTGGCGAGCCATCCCGATGTCGCCGGCGTCGGCGAGCTGCCCGATATCGAGCGCACGCTGCGCGAAGCCGTGCCGCAGCCATGGGGCTCCGACGCTTTCTTTGCCGGCCTGCGCGATCTTCCGGCCGAAGCCGTCCGTCGGCAGGCCAAGCGCTACCTCTCAACGCTTGCGCGTCGCGGCAAGGGGCGGGCGCGCGTTGTCGACAAGATGCCGCACAATTTTCTGGTGCTGGGCTGGATCGCGCTCTTGTTTCCGAAGGCGCGCGTCATTCACTGCGTGCGCGATCCGATGGATGTCTGCGTGTCGTGCTACTGCCAGCACTTCTCCGAAGCGCATTCCTACAGCAACGATCTGCGCACGCTCGGCCAGTATCACCGCTTCTACGAGCTTCTGATGCAGCATTGGGCTGGCGCGTTGCCGGTGGCGATCCTCGACGTGCGTTATGAGGACGTGGTCCGCGATCTCGACCAGGCGGCCCGCCGCATGGTCGCTCACCTCGGCCTGCAATGGCACGAGGCCTGTCTCGCCTTCCAGCACACTCGCCGCGTGGTGCAGACGCCGAGCCAATGGCAGGTGCGCCAGCCGATCTACGACAGCTCGGTCGGGCGCTGGCGCCGCTACGAGCGCCATCTCGGTCCGCTGGTCGACGGCTTGCGGTGCGACCCGCGCCGCATGCTCGCCAGCGGCCTGGGTTAGCTGTTTCGCATCACTTCAAAACACCCCCGGGAACGCGCCGCCGTCGATCGTCAAGTTCTGTCCGGTGATGAAGCCCGCCTGCGCCGAGCACAGGAACGCGCAGGCTGAGCCGAAGCCTTCGAGGTCGCCCAGGCGTTTCGCCGGAATGCTGGCGATGCGCTCGGCCTTCGCCTCCTCGTAGCTGATGCCTTTGCGCTTGGCGGCACCGCCCAGCACGGTCTTGAGCCGGTCGGTCTCGAACGCGCCAGGCAGCAGATTGTTGATCGTGACGTTGCTCGCCGCCACCTGGCGCGCGACGCCGGCGAGAA
>DAIUEP010000381.1:0-2943 GCA_036845065.1 Xanthobacteraceae bacterium
AGCCAACGCTCAAAGCGGCCAGCCTCGTTGCGCTTGAGCCTGAGGAAATAGTCGAGAAAAATGTCGCCAAGCTCCTTGCGAAACACCGGCGCGCGCTCGAGCGCGTCGAGCGCCTCGACGAGACTCGTCGGCAGCAGTGGCCGGTCGCTGGCATAGGGCTCGTCGTTTTGCGGTCCGGGATCGAACGTGTTGGTGAAACCGTCGAGGCCCGACACGATCTGCGACATGATGAAGAGATAGGGGTTCGCCGCCGGCTCGCCGACCCGGTTCTCCAGGCGCGTTGCCGGATCGTCGACGCCGCCGAGCGCGCGGATCATCACGCCGCGATGGTCGAAGCACCAGGTGGCGCGATCGGGCGCCAATGAATTGGGCCGGAAGCGCCGATAGCCGTTCACGGTCGGCGTCGTGAACGCGGTCGCGGGCGCCGCGTGCTTCAAGAGCCCCGCGACGAACATGCGGCCCAATGGCGAGAGCACCTCGCCGTCGCGCTCCGGCATGAACAGGTTGCGCCCGCTCTTCAGATCGACCACCGACTGGTGCAGATGCCAGCCGCTCGAATAATAACCTTTCAGCCCCGGCCGGCACATGAAGGTCGCCAAATGGCCGTGCCGGCGGCAGACCTGGCGGGTGGCGCTGCGAAACAAGAGCATCGCGTCGGCAGCGGCGAGCGCATCGCAGGCCGCGAAGGTGCATTCGACCTGGCCCGGGCCCCACTCGTTTTCCACGGAACGCAGCGGCAGATGCAGCTTGGCGTAAGCGTCCGCCAGCACGCTGAGCATGCCCTGCATCAGGTCCATGTTGGATTCGGAATGGTAGGAATAGCCGGGCTCCGGTGGCGAGGTTTTCACCGGCAGCCCGCGCAGCCCCGGCGCGCCGATGTTCTCGTCGGCGAGCTCGGCCTGCGCGACGCGCAATAGATACCATTCGACCTCGAGCCCGACCACCAGGCCCATGCCCCGCTCGCGCAGCCGCGCGAGCTGGCGGCGCAGGATGTGGCGCGGCGAGAAATGAAACGGGGTGCCGTCGTTGAAATATTCGTCGCACAGCACCCAGGCGACGCCCGGCGCCCACGGCAGCACCCGGAAGGTCGACGGGTCGGGCACGATGGTGAGGTTGGGCGAGCCGGTCATCTCGGCGAGCCCCATGCCGCCGCCGCGCGTGAACGAGGAAAAGGTGCGGGCGTTGGCGGAATCAAGCGTCGTGGTGGCGACGTTGATGTTGTAGCCGCTGCTGAGCGCAGCGAGAAACGCCGGCACCGCCACCGCCTTGGCGCGCGAGGCGCCGTGCGGATCGGCCCAGGCGAGCCTCACAAAATGAATGTCGCCCTTGTCGAGGCGCAGCTTGATCTCCTGCGCCTGGCGCTTCTGGTCGTCGCCGTAGAGGCCGTGCTTGTCGATGAAGGATGGCGTTGTCATGGAAGGCTGCGCGGCAGGTGGGAACGGCATTGTGGGCGAAGCGGTAATCCTTAATCAATTGAATTATCGGCCGAACTCTTGACGGCGGGCCCCCGCGCCCCCATCCCTATAGCGTCAGTCGGCCGGACGGCCGCTCCGGCAGGGACCGAAAGGTCGCCGGGGAGGAAAGTCCGGGCTCCATGGACATACGGTGCCGGATAACGTCCGGCGGGATTGCGCAAGCGGTCTCAGGGACAGTGCCACAGAGAACAAACCGCCGCGGTGCGTTGCGTATCGACCGCGGTAAGGGTGAAAAGGTGCGGTAAGAGCGCACCGCGTCGGCGGCAACGTCGGCGGCACGGCAAACCCCACCGGGAGCAAGACCGAATAGGGACGGCGCGAGGCCGCGCAAGCGGGCTCGGGATCGATGTCCGGATCCGGCCGTCCGGGTAGGTTGCTTGAGGCGCCGGGTAACCGGCGTCCCAGAGGAATGGCCGTCACGTGTGGCATCCGTTGCGAAAGCGGCGCGTGCTGCGCCATACAAAACCCGGCTTACAGGCCGGCTGATATGTGAGGGGGCCCGGTGGCAACAACCGCCGGGCCCTCGCCAATTTTTTGAGGACGATTGCGGGCGCACGACGTTGAGACGTGGATGGTTTTCCGCGCGGTAAGTTCGTGGTGGCCAAAGCGCGCCACGCCAAGCGCAAAGCTGGATCTGCGCTGTCTTCGAGCTAGCCCTGCGACGTCGTTTGCGCTGTCATCGTAGCGCCCATCGATCGGAGAAGCTGAACCAATATTCCATGAATGACGCATGCGCTGCGTCAAGCCGGGCCCGCAACTCTTTTGGGTCGATCGTGCGCAGGTCTTCGCATGGACCAGCGCACAAGGTGCCTTCAAGGCCGACCAGATCATTTGCCGCGACCCCACGCTGCTGCGCGGTCTGGGCAAGCCGGTCCTGCTTCTCCTCGGCCCCCGCGATGGCGGCGACATACAGCCGCAAAGCCTTTAGCACGGCTTGGTGCCGCTCCGCCGGCGCGGACTGCACTCGCTCGGCTCCTGATGGCTTCGCGCGAGTAGCACGCGGCTCTGCATTAGCACGGGCAATCTTGAACTCAGACTTGTCCGGCGTGCGGCCCGCAAACCAACAGCGCACCGGACCGATCTGCCGGTACTTGAGCGACTTGCCCGGGTACACGTTGGCCGCCTGAGCCTGCGAAAGACAGTCGCGGCCGGGCGCCGCCGCCGCCACCGACGTCTGCGCGAAGAACGCCAGTAGCACTAGCATCAGCGTTTTCATCGGAGCACCTCAAATCGACCAGCCGGCCGCAACTATGGATCGCCGCGGACGGTAACCGGATCGGGGCGGTGCGTCTGAGCAAAAGAGACCACTTTCGCCGACCTTGGAAACAAGGGGGGTGCCTGTTGTTACCCCTCTCCCTGTCCCTCCCCCACTTAAGGGCGTTTACGCCCGTCTTCGCGGGCGGGGGAGCACGGCGCAAGCATCACGCTCCGCGCCCGCGGCATTCACGTATTCAATTGTCAAACAGCC
>DAIUEP010000382.1:0-2924 GCA_036845065.1 Xanthobacteraceae bacterium
GTCCATGGCGCCGCCCATGCCCTTGACCATCTTGCCGGGGATCATCCAGTTGGCGAGGTCGCCATTCTCGGATACCTGCATGGCACCGAGGATCGACAGGTCGATATGACCGCCACGGATCATCGCAAACGAGTCGGCAGATGAGAAAAAGCTCGTGGTCGGAAGCTCCGTTACGGTCTGCTTGCCGGCGTTGATGAGGTCGGCGTCTTCCTCGCCCTCGTAGGGAAACGGTCCGAAGCCGAGCATGCCGTTCTCGCTCTGGAGCTGCACGCTCATGCCGGCGGGAATATAGTTCGACACCAGCGTCGGAATGCCGATGCCGAGGTTCACATAGAAGCCGTCGCGCAATTCCTTGGCGGCGCGCTCTGCCATCTGTTCGCGGGTCCAGGCCATCGCGGGTCTCCTTAGCTGCGCTTGCGCACGGTGCGCTGCTCGATTTTCTTCTGAGCGTTCGGCACATGCACGATCCGCTGCACATAGATGCCGGGCGTGATGATGTGGTCGGGGTCGATCTGACCGGGCTCGACCAGATGCTCGACCTCCGCGATGGTGATCCGGCCGGCCGTTGCCATCATCGGATTGAAGTTGCGCGCGGTCTTGCGATAGACGAGATTGCCTTCGGTGTCGCCCTTCCAGGCATGCACGATCGCGAGGTCGGCGACGATCCCGCGCTCCATGATGAACTTCTCGCCGTTGAACTCGCGCACCTCCTTGCCCTCGCCGATCATGGTGCCGTAGCCGGTCTTGGTGAAGAAGGCCGGGACGCCGGCGCCGCCGGCGCGGATGCGCTCAGCCAGCGTGCCCTGCGGATTGAACTCGATCTCCAGCTCGCCGGCGAGATACTGGTCGGCGAACAGCTTGTTCTCGCCCACATAGGACGAGATCATTTTCTTGATCTGCCGGGTCTCGAGCAGCAGACCCAGTCCGGCGCCGTCGATGCCCGCGTTGTTGGAGACGACCGTGAGATTTTTCACGCCGGCGTCGCGGATCGCTAGGATCAGCGTCTCCGGGATGCCGCACAGCCCGAAGCCGCCGGCCATGATCATCATGCCGTCCTTCAGCTGTCCGGCGAGCGCCGACTTGGCGTCGGGATAGACCTTCTTCACCGCGATTCTCCGCCCTTTGCGATTACATGCCTTGGTGTCCCGGCACCCGCACTGGGCGGTTCTCTAGCGCGCGAAGGAGGACGCCGCAACGCCGATTCGGCGGCAGCGACGATTCAGGAGAGCGGGGCGCGGGCGGGGCGTCATAGGCCGCGAACATGTTCAGGCGTTGCCGCCGTTGTGAGCGCCCGCCGCGCATCACCTCATCGCAGGATCACGCGCGGCCCGACCCGCAGCGTGGCGATCTCCGCGATCATCTTCTTGATGATGGCGCGGCCGAAGGACTGAAAATCCTCCGCCACCATCACGAAGGCGCCCGGTCCGCCGATGACGTTCTCGCGATAATAGGTCTCGAGCCCGCCAGGCGGGTTGGTGTGCTCCGCGTTCCAGGGCATCTGGCGCTCGCTCAGGATCACGAGGCCGTTGATGGTGATCCCCTTGGCGAGCGCCTCGTCGCGGGCGAGCTTCACCTCGCGGCCGGCATTGTTGGTGCCGTCGCCCGACACATCGATGGTCCGGCGCGGCGCCTCGAACGGCGACTTTGCCAAATGGGCGGCCGAGAAGTCGATGCCGCCGCTGATCGAGGTGCGATCGGCGAACGAGCGCGGCAGCTCGACCAGGAGGTCGCCGAACTTGCGGGCGCTGGCGGCGCCGTCGATCACGGTCCAGTCGATTACGAGCTTCTGGGCGCCGTAGCCCGACCATTCGACGAAGCTGAGCGCGATCTTGCCGTGCGGGCCCGACTTGATGGCGTCGAGCACCTGCGGGTTGGAGACCGCCGCGGCATAGCCCTCGCGCTGGAGCAGGAACTTTGGATGATCGACGCTGCGCGAGACGTCGGACGAGAGCACCAGCAGGAGGTCAACGGGCTCGGCGGCCACCGCCGCGGTGGCCGGAAGCAACGCCGACACGATCAGCGCGACGACTAGGCGAATAAACTGGATCATGGTTGCCTTCCCGATGACAGCATCAAGCCAACACGGCGGCACGATCAGGACCCCAAGCCTAGCCGATTCCGACGCCGGATGCGAATGGGTTCGGCGCCCCTTCGAGCCCGGACGGAACAAGGTGGAATTGCGGCGGAGCGACGCTGTTTCGGCCGCCATCATCACTCCGGTTTGAAGTTCAGCGCCACGCCGTTGATGCAATAGCGCAGATGCGTGGGCGGCGGTCCGTCCTCGAACACGTGGCCGAGATGGCTGCCGCAGCGGCTGCAATGAACTTCCGTGCGCGTCATCCCGAAGCCGCGGTCGACCGTGGTCTCGATCGAGCCGGGAACCGGATCATTGAAGCTCGGCCAGCCGGTGCCGCTCTCGAACTTGGTCTTGGAGATGAACAGCGGCTGCTCGCAGCCCGCGCAGGAGAAGGCGCCGTGGCGCTTCTCGTAGTTGAGCGCGCAGCTGCCGGGCGCTTCGGTGCCGTGCCGGCGCATGATCGCATATTGTTCCGGCGTCAGCAGGCGGCGCCATTCCTCGTCGGTGCGGGTGACCGGATAGGTCTTGGTGTCAGTCTTGGTGTCCATGGGGGCCCTCGGTTCGTGCGATATGGAGTTCGTGTCAGGCGGCGATAAGTTGCTGGCGATCTGCTGCAGAAATCGGTTTCCCCATCCGTTGCGGCGACGCTCGGGATCAGTCGCATTCCATATCATGCCACCGGCTTGTCACCGCAAGACCGGCGTTCATCGCGCCAAGTTGCCGTGTCGCGCGTTGTCAGCGCGCCGTCATGTGTCCGCGCGCCTGCCGCGCGCAGAGGCCTTGCCACCAAATAATACCGAGCGCGATCGCGGCTACGAGTGGCATTCGAATCAACCAGACATGAAAA
>DAIUEP010000383.1:0-2915 GCA_036845065.1 Xanthobacteraceae bacterium
ACCCTTGAGCGAGTACCAACGAGCCCTGCGGGCGTGGCAGTCGGGCCGCAACGGAACGGCGATGCCGGAGGCGTTCCGGATCGGCCCGGCGCTCAAGCCTGACCCCGAGCGCACCGCCGCCCTTGAACGCGTTCGGGGCTGGACACGGGCGCGCTTCGGCCTGCGGGAGGACGCCGCCATCCTGGTCGCGCAGGTCGCCTGCAGCGTGCCCGGCTGTCCGCCGATCGAGACCGCCGTGGCGTTCTGGACCGGGCAGGCGACGCGCCACCAGTTCAAGCTGTTCAAGCCGGTCATCGAGGTGGTCGAGGACGACCTGCCGCCATCCTGGATGAAGACCGCACTGATCGTGGACGAGGACAGCGGGTTCGAGTGCTGCTAGGCCCGTTCCGCTGTCGCCCCGCTTGCGCCGGGGCGACGAAAAGGGGCAAAGGATAGCCCCAGCATTCCCTGGAGCAGAGCATGGCCGGACCCAAGTTCAAGACCGTTACCCGCACGCAAGGCAACAACCAGGCGCTCAAGGACGGCACCGTTAGCCCTAAGACCTGTGAGCTCGACTTCCTGGAGGTCGATCCGATCATTGCCGCGTTCCGCCGCATGGTGCGCGGCAACGAGTTCGACATCTGCGAGATGGCGATCACGACCTACATCTGCGCCCGCGCGCACGGCAAGCCGATGACCGCGATCCCGGTATTCCTGGTGCGCGCCTTCCATCACGGCGCCATGTTGGTGAACACCAAGGCCGGCATCACCAAGCCGAAGGACCTCGAGGGCAAGCGCGTCGGCGTCAGTCGCGGCTATACCGTCACCACCGGGGTGTGGGCGCGCGGCGTGCTGCAGGACGAGCACGGCGTCGACCTCTCCAAGGTGACCTGGGTGTTGTCGGGCGACGAGCACGTCGCCGAATACAAGGCGCCTGCGAACGTGGTGCCGATCGAGAAGGGCAAGGACATGAGCGCCATGCTCACGTCGGGCGAGCTCGTGGCCGCGATCGGCCTCGAGGTCGAGCATCCGGACGTCAAGCCGCTCATCCCCAATGCGCTCGATGCCGGTCTCGCCGCTCTGCGCCGCAACGGCCACTACCCGATCAACCACACGGTGGTGATCAAGGACGAGCTCATCGCCAAGTATCCCGACCTTGCGACCGATGTGTTCAATGCGTTTTGCGAGTCCAAGCGGCTCTATGTCGAGCGGCTCAAGGCCGGCAAGATCGAGAAGCCGACCGCCGTCGACAAGGTGCATCAACGGGTCATGGAGATCACCGGCGATCCGCTCCCTTACGGGATCGCGCCGAACCGCCGGGTGCTTGACGAGCTCGTCGGCCACGCCGTCAAGCAGGGGATCATCAGCAAACCGGTCTCGGTTGATGAACTGTTCGCGCCGTCGACGCGCGGATTGGTGGGATAGCGTCGGCGGATTGACGGGATAGAGTCTGTTGCCGTCGTCCCCGCGAAGGCGGGGACGACATCGGATAGGATTGCGATCATGGCCGACATCTTACCCACCCATCGTCTTACCCATGAGGCGAGCCTCAGGATGATCGCGGCCGGTGTCGCCAAGGCGAACGAGCTCGGCTGCAAGGTGAGCCTCGCGGTCGTCGACCAGAGCTGCCGGCTGATCGGCTTTCTGATGATGGATGGCGCGCGGCACTTCTCGATCATCACCACGCAGAGGAAGGCGATCACATCGGCCTCGCAGCGCATGCCGACCGGCTATGCGCCCGAGGAGAACGCCATCAGCATGACGGTACGCATGGGCGATTTCACCAACGTGCCGGGCGGGTTCCCGATCGCGGTCGAGGGCGAGGTGATCGGCGCGGTCGCAGCCGGCGGCGCCTCGATCGAGCAGGATGTGATGGTGGCGAAGGCGGCGCTGGCGGCGCTGCAGTTGGCTTAACGCTTGTCGAATACCATCACTTTGGCGGTGAACGCATTGACGTCGCGCATATGCGCGAGGCCGTGTGCTGCTGCGATCGAGCGGAAGTCTTCCGTGAGATAGCTCGTGTAGTACGGCTCGTGGAAGTTCTGCGGGAACAGCTCCAGCATCCCGTCATAGTCCGGCTCGTCGCCGAACTGCAGCGAGTCGAGCAGCACCAGGCGACCGCCCGGCTTGAGCACGCGCGCGAACTCGCCGAGCGCCCGCCGGCGTACCTTCGGCGGCAATTCGTGAAACAGGAACACGCTTGTCAGCGCATCCTGGCTGGCGTCGGGCAGCGGGATGGCCTCGGCCTTGGCGACCGCGAGGTTGAGCCAGCCCCAGCGCCTGAGATGGCGCCGCGCCTCGGCGATGTAGGCGTCCGACATGTCGATGCCGACGACGGGAAGGCGCGGCCAACTCTGCTTGACGAAATCGAGAAAGCGGCCGGTGCCGCAGCCGATGTCGAGGAGCCGCAGGCGGCGCTGATCGCGCCCGGCGAAGACCTCGTGCAGCGGGACGAGCGCCTGCCGCCTGATCGCATTGGCCGAGCCGTTGAACAGCACCTCGACCTGGGTGTCGTAGCGCCTGGCGGAATCGTCCGTGAGCCAGCCGCCCGATTGGAAATGGAAATTCTGCAGATAGTAGCCCGGCCGCTTGCCGCGGATGTCGTCCGTCAGCACCTGGCGCATCTCGCCGCTCTCGCGGCGGCGATGCACGTCCGGCAGATCTTCAAAGAACAGGCGCGAGCGGTGCAGACGCTTGAGCCAGGAGCCGTCGTGATCCGCCGGCAAGGGATAGATGCCGGCTTCCACGTTGGCGAGGTCTTGCTGAAACAGCTTCGCCATGTCGGCGAATAGCCGCCGGCGCTCGGGCACGGGCCGTTCGGTCTGCGGCTTCGGCCGCGCGCTGGTGCCCTCGCGGCGGCGCACCCCCTGCGACAGCCGCCGCATGATCTCGCCATGACCCACGTACCACGCAACGCGCGGCAACTGCATTGCGCC
>DAIUEP010000384.1:0-2910 GCA_036845065.1 Xanthobacteraceae bacterium
TACTTCGCCTCCAATCCCGCCGCCTTGACGATCTTCTCGGCGCGCACGCGGTCGTCGATCAGGAACTGGCGGAACTCCTCCGGCGTGTTCATCACCGGCTCGAGCGCGCGCTCGAGCATATGCCGGCTGCGGAACGCAGGCTCGCTCGCAACCCGCACGATCTCGCCGCGCAGCTTGTCGACGAGCGGGCGCGGTGTGCCGGCGGGCGCCAGCAGCCCGAAGAACGCGCGGGTATGCTCGCGCGCAAAGCCGATCTCGCCGAGCGTGGTCACGTCCGGAATGAGCGGCGAACGCTCCGTGCTGTCGGACAGGATGGCGGTGATGGTGCCGGCGCGGACATGCGACAGGAAATTGCCCAGACCCAGGAAGCCGACCGGCGTAACGCCGGAGAGAATGCCGTTGATGGTGTCGCCGCCGCCCTTGAACGGGACCCGCACCAGATCGGCGCCGGTCTCCTGCTTCCACTTCTCCATGAACACAACCAGCGATGAGGACGGCGCCGAGTAGGACAGCGTGCCGGCCTTCTCCTTGGAATAGGCGGCAAGCTCGGCGAGGCTCTTGACGTTGAGCTTGGCGCTCACGCCGAGCGTCTGGGTGAGGAAGAAGAAGTTGGTGATCGGCTGGAAGCTCTTGTCTGGGTCGTAAGGCAGGCTCTTGAACTGGAACTGGTTGTAGGTGAGCGGCTCGCCCGGCATGACGCAGAGCGTATAGCCGTCGGGCGCCGCCTCCGCGCAGGCGCGCGCCCCGATGATCATGCTGCCGCCGGCGCGGTTCTCGACCACGAGCGGCTGGCCGAGCCGCGCATGCAGCGCCTCGCTGAGCGCGCGCAGAAAGACGTCGCTGATGCCGCCGGGGCTGGTCGTCACGATCACCCGGATCGGCCGGCTCGGATAGTCCTGCGCGAGCGCAGGCGTTGCGATACACAGGGCGAGCGCGGCAAGCGAAGCAGCGCACGAGCGGCGGATCATGGCAGGCCCTCGGGTTCTTAATTCCAGGCAGGTCGAACAATGCAGCAGCACCAAACCGGCGGCAAGGCGCAAACCGGCGCACCCTCTGCCAGCATGACGATCGAGAGCGACGTCAAAGTCACGATGCGCGACGGGGTGCGGATCTCGCTCTGCGTCTACCGGCCCGCGGGCAACGACCCGGTGCCGGCTTTGTTTGCGGCATCGCCCTATCAGCACGAGTTCGACACCGTGCCGGCGTTTCCGCTGTTTCTCTGGCGCGAGACCGGACCCGTAGAGTGGTATGTCAACCAGGGCTACGCCTATGTGCATGCCGACGTGCGCGGCTCCGGCCGCTCGGAGGGCGAGTTTGGCTTCATGGACCGCACCGAGCAGCAGGACTATGTCGAGCTGATCGCCTGGATCGTCCGGCAGCCCTGGTGCAACGGCCGCGTCGGCGGCATCGGGCAGTCGTACTACGCGATGGCGCAGTGGCTGATGGCGACCTTGAACCCACCCGGGCTTGCCTGCATCGCGCCCTATGACGGGCTCGTCGACCAGTACCGCTGCTCGAACTATCACGGCGGCATCTTCTGCAACTATCGCTCGCACTGGTACACGAGCCTGCGCGCCGACAACCAGCACCGCCCGGCGGGACGCTCCGGCCGCGCGCCGATGCGCTTCGATCTCGTCGGCGCCATCACCGAGCACACGCTCGATGATGACTTCTGGCGCGAGCGCTCGCCGTTCTGGCGGCTCGGCGACATCAAGGTGCCGGTGCTCTCGATCGGGCACTGGGGCAAGATGGGGCTGCATCTGCGCGGCAACATCCTGGGCTATGAGCAGGTGACGGCGCCGAGGAAGCTCGTCGTCACCGGCGCCAAGAGCGTGCACGAGGCACATCATCAATACGACCAGGTCGAGTTCCACGAGAAGGAGCTGCTGCCGTTCTATGACCTGCACCTCAAGGGCAGGAACAACGGCTTCATGGATGGCGCGGCGACCAGGCTCTATGTGCGCGGCGCCAACGTCTGGCGCGAGGAGACAGAATGGCCGCTGCCGCGGGCGCGCTACGTTCCTTATTATCTGCGCAAGGGGCCGTCGGGCAGCGTCACCTCGCTCAACGACGGCGGGCTCGCCATTGAAGCGCCCGGCGCCGACGACGGCGCGACGAGCTACACCTATCCGGACTGGCAGTGGACCAACGGCGTGGTCGCGATGGGCCCGGACGGGCGGCCCGACCCGGTGCGCCGCGTGCTCACCTTCACGTCGGCGCCGCTCGCCGACGATCTCGAAGTGACCGGTCCGATCGTGCTGAAACTTTTCGCGTCGTCCGACCAGATCGATACCCGCTTCATCGTCAAGCTCGCCGACCAGCATCCGCAGGAACAGGGCGCGCGCGGCCAGCCTCTATCCACCAACGTGTCGAAGGGCTGGCTCAAGGCCTCGCATCGCGAGCAGGACATGACCCGCTCGACGCCGCTGCGGCCGTTCTACACCCACACCAATCCGCAGCCGCTGACGCCAGGCGAGATCTATCAGTTCGACATCGAGGTGCTGCCCTGCGCCTATGTGTTCAAACAAGGCCACCGCATTCGGCTGGAGATCGCCAACGGCGATTCCGCGCTCACCGACGCGGTGTTCACGCATCCCTATCATCCGACGCTGATCGGCACCGACACCATCCATCACGACGCCGCGCACGCGTCGTGCATCATGCTGCCGGTGGTGCCGGGAACTTGAGCGCTCCAGTATCGTGCAGTGCGCGCCGCGAACTCGGGTACCCTCTCCACTTGCGGGAGAGGGTGGCGAGCGAAGCGGGCCGGATGAGGGGTACACGACGTGCAGGCCAAACCTACCCCTCACCCGCCTCGTTCGCGCTATGCGCTCACTCGGCACCCTCTCCCGCAAGGGGAGAGGGTTCGAGCCCGCGGCCCGCGCGCTCGTTCCTCGCCTGTTTCATCAC
>DAIUEP010000385.1:0-2902 GCA_036845065.1 Xanthobacteraceae bacterium
TGGCTCCCCGGGAATGGGCTCGAACCATCGACCGGACGGGAAACAACCGTCTGCTCTGCCACTGAGCTACCGGGGAATGATGCAGTGTGTGGGATTTTCCGACAATCCCAAAGCGAGAATGTGTTTTATTGCTTCCAGTTGGTTAAGCCCGGAGCGGCGCCGGTCGCCGCGCTCGAGCGATCCTGCGACGCGGCGCGCACGCGCGTCCGCAGCCTGCGCAACGCGCCGATGCCGGCTCCACCCACGAAGCGCGCGAGCCGCCGCGCCTGCCAGGTTACGCCGGTCTCGGTCGAGAGCGCGCGCAGGAACAACGCCTTGTCGCGGCAGAAGTTCTCGCAGGCGATCTTGACCGGATCGTCATAGAAGGCGGCAATCTTGTCGGCGCCCATGCCCTCGCTCGCGAGCCAGCGCGGGATATGGTGGTTGCACAGAAGCTCGACGTCGGTGAACACCTTGTTGCAGCCGGTGCCCGCCGCCGGGCACGAGGTCGCGAACGCGTCGCCCACCAGCACGATCCCGGCCTGGCGATGACCGGTGCTGACCACGAGATCGACCGGCCTGACCTTCACGTCGGTGACCTCGACCGCGCCGGTGAGCTTGCGCAGGCCCAGCATCAAGTCATCGAGCGCCGCCTGCGGCGCCTGCCGCATCTGGCGCAGCCACGGATCCTGCATGTCGCGGTAGACGAACAGATTGGCGCGCATGACCGCGCCGATCGGAAACAGCGTGAGATAGGCCATGCGATCTTTGACACGTTCGGGAAAATAGGTGAGCGCGCGGAAATCGAAGCTGCGGCGGCCGACCGGGGCGAGATTGAAGCCGATGCTGATGGAATGGCAAGCGCTCAGCACCTCGCGTCCGATGCCGAGCTGATGGCGCAGCGCGATATTGAGCCCGTTCGCCAGCACGATCAGGCGGGCGGATAGCTCCTCGCCGGTCGAGAGCGTGAGCGTCTGGCGGTCAGGCCCGGTCGCGATCGCGGTCGCCTTGCCGGGAATGAAAGCCGTCTCGCGTGGAATTTCGGCGCGGACCGTGTTCACGAGCCTATCGTAGAAGAAGCCGCACTGCGCATTGGGCCGCCGGTCGACCAGGCGGCCGAGGCGCGCGACCGAGATCTCGTCGTCGGCGGTGGCCGCGCGCAGGACCGCGTCGGCAAGGCCGGTCTTGTGCAGCAATGCGACCTGCGATGCATCGAGCTTCTCGCAGCGGAAATCCGGCGGATAGACCGGATGCGGGTCGATCAGGACCGCACGCAGGCCCGCGCGACCCAGCATGGCCGCGGCGGTCGAGCCGGCCAACCCGCCGCCGACGATCGCAACATCGGTGTCCAACATCCCAGGCATGAAGCCGCCTCCCGGTCGGTACCATCCATGCGACCCAAGGCTTAATGAAGCGTTGTGCGCGATCGCGAAGACCCGGCCTCCAGGCGCAATCGCAACCAAATGCTTATGCGCTTTGGTTAACCACGCCCGATCGCATCGAAGCCGCGCATGAATTATTCAGGTTTCGGCGCCACGATGGGCTTGAGAAAACCCCTTCATCGCAAGCTGTCCCGCATGTCCGAGCACAACCTGCCCCTGACCTTGCTGGCGCGCGAGGGCGAAGCGCGACCGTATGCGGAGGATGCGTCCTTCGATCCGGCCGACCTGCCCTCCGCGATCAGCCCGCCGCTCGCCGCGATCGAGGATGCGGTCCCGAGCACGAGCATCACGCTTGAGCTGCGCGACGATTTGTCGGGCCTCGTACAAGAATGGACGGCGTTCCAGCGCTCGGCCGAATGCACGGTCTTTCAAACATTCGAATGGCTCGCCACATGGCAGCGGCACATCGGCGCGCTCAACAAGACGCGCCCGGCGGTCGTGCTCGGCCGCGATGAGCGTGGCGGGATCCTGTTCATCCTGCCGCTCGCAATCGAAGCGCGCGGACCAGTCCGGCGGCTGACATGGCTCGGATCGGAGCTGTGCGACTACAACGCGCCGCTGATCGCCCGAGACTTCTGGCGCTACGCTGGCGATTTCGCGGACCTGTGGCGCAGGGTCCTCAATCTGTTGCAGAGCGATCCGCGCCTGCGCTTCGACCTTGTCGACCTGCAGAAGATGGCGGAGACCGTCGGCACCGCGCGCAATCCGTTCCTCTCGCTCAAGACGTTTCCCAATTCGAGCAGCGCCCATGTGGCGACGCTTGGCCGCAATTGGGATGAATTCTACAAGGCCAAGCGCTCGTCGCCGACCCGCAAGAAGGAGCGCAAGCAGCTCAAGCATCTCGCCGAGATCGGCGAGGTCCGCTTCATCGACCTCAAGGACACGGCCGAGATCGAGCGCACGCTTGGGACGCTGATGCACCAGAAGTCGCGGACCTTCGCCCGCATGGGTGTCGAGGACCTGTTCGCGCGGCCGGGCTACCAGGCGTTCTACCGCGACATCGCGACCGACCTGGGCGCCCGCGCCATTGTGCATGTCAGCCGGCTCGACGTCGGCGCAACGATTGCGGCAACCAGCCTCGGATTGACGTTCCGCGACTGCTACTACCTCGTGCTCTCGAGCTATCACGACGGCGAGGTCATGCGCTTCGGGCCGGGCCGCGCGCACCTGCACGAGCTCCTTCGCCACGCAATCGAGCACGGCTTTTGCCATTTCGACTTCACCATCGGGGACGAGCCCTACAAGCGCGACTGGGCCGACATCGAGGTGCGGCTTTGCGATCACCTGCAGGCGGTCACGCCGCTGGGCGCCGTCGTGGTCGCCATGATGGTCGCGTTCCGCCGCACCAAGCGCCTGATCAAGCAGACCCCGGCACTCTGGCGCGCCTACAGCAGGGCACGCGAGCTAGTGCCCCGCTTCCGAAGTTCGTCTAGTCGTCGCAGCACCCCCTGACACGAACTTCGGAAGCAAAGGGGCACTAG
>DAIUEP010000386.1:0-1690 GCA_036845065.1 Xanthobacteraceae bacterium
CCGATGCCTTTCGGCTTGGCGGCGGCGTCGATCTCCTGCACCACGGCGGGCGACGTGGTCGACGACACCGCGATGATCGCGCCCTTGCGCAGGTTGGCGATAAGACCGCCGTCGCCATAGACCACGGCGCGGACCTCGTCGGTATAGCCCACGCCCAGGATCACGAAGTCGCACGCCTTGGCGAGCGCGGCGGGTGAATCGGCGGTGGCGGCGCCGGCCGCGCGCGCGCTCGCAAGCGCTTCAGCGCTGAGGTCGCAGGCGGTCACGCTGTAGCCATGCTTGACCAGATGCTTGAGCATCGCGTGGCCCATGCGGCCGGCGCCGACGATGCCGACGCGTTCCTTGGTTCCGTTTGTCATGTCGTCCTCAACTGTCTCAACTGAAATGGGCAAGGCGTGCCCACTTTCTTTGCACAAACCGCGTCTTTGTGGGTAGGGGCACGGCAGAAAAACAAGCGTGGGGCTAAGCCCGCGCTCTTTTCGCCGGATCGGGACATTCGGGTCAATCACCGGCGCCTTGATCGTATCGCCTTTGCCCGAATAGTCTGATCTTGTTGGTGAGGCTCGACGCAAGGTCCGGTCGGGTCGACGAGCCCAAGCAGGGGAGGTCCCGTGCGATTGTCGCCCATGCATGGTTTGCGGACCTGCTTCGCGACGTTGGTAACGTTGCTGGCGCTAAGCGCCCCGGCGCGGCCGCAGGCATCGCTGCTGCCGTCCGGCGTCCAAAGCACCTTGGCCGCGGCTGCGGCCGAATGGAATCAGTCGCTTCGCCCCGACCTGAGCACGATGCGAAAGGCGTTTGAGGCGCTCCATGCCGCCGCCCCCAAGGGCGGGGTGGTCGTGAGCAAGGATCTGGCCTATGGCCCCCATCCAAGAAACATCCTCGATGTTTATAAGCCCAGCCGAGGCGCTTCCGGCCTTCCGGTGGTGATCTTCGTTCATGGCGGGGCTTATGTGGGCGGCGACAAGAGCTACTACGGCAACGTCACGACGTGGTTCGCGCGCCAGAATGTGCTCGGCGTCAACGCGACCTACCGGCTGGCGCCGGCGGCGAGGTGGCCGTCCGCGGCTGAGGATATTTCCGGCATGGTCAAGTGGACCAAGGACAACGCTGCAAGCCTCGGCGGTGACCCGAACAGAATCTTCCTCATCGGCCATTCTGCCGGCTCGACCCATGTCGCGTCATATATCTTCAACAAGCGCCTGCAGCCCGCTGGCGGGCCCGGCGTTGCCGGGGCGGTGCTGATCAGCGGCCGCTATCGGATTCAGTATGATCCGAATGATCCGAACGGGAAGGCCATGCAAGCCTATTTCGGCGAGGACGCATCGGCCTATTCCGATCGCTCTGCGATAACGCACATCCGGGACGCAGCCCGCATTCCGGTGTTCACGGTCATTGCTGAGTATGAGCTTCCTGGCCTTGATGTCATGGGGGCGGAGCTGCTGACGGGCTTGTGCGCGCGCGATGCCGCCTGTCCGCGCTTCACGCGGCTTGCGAAGCACAACCACGGGTCGGAGGTGTTTGCCTTCAACACCGCGGATGAACAGCTCGGCCGCGAAATATTGGAGTTCATGGATCGCGGGCGGTGAATCGCCGGTCACGCCTTCGCCTTCAGCATGGCGTTGAGCGGTTTGCCTGGATCGGCGAGCTCGCCCGCATCGACCGGCACGCGCTGCTCGATCAGCCGGCG
>DAIUEP010000386.1:1790-2870 GCA_036845065.1 Xanthobacteraceae bacterium
AAGATCGCCGGATCGGATGTGCGGCAATGGTCGTCGACCAGGATGCCGTCCTGCACCGCGACGCCGGCGGCCTTTGCCAGGCGATCTTCCGGCACAATGCCAACGCCCACCACGATGCAATCGGCCGTGACGGGCACGCCCGTATTGGTATCGACCTCGAAGCCTCCACCGGGCAGCGGCCGCAATGCGGTTGCGGCGGTGCCGAGGCGGATATCGACGCCGGCGCGGCGATGGCGCTCGTGAATGAGCGCGGACGTTTCCTCGTCGCAGACCCGCGCCAAGATGCGCGGCGCGATCTCCATCACGGTGGTCTTCACGCCTAGCTCCGCGGCCGAGGAGGCAATCTCGAGACCGACGACGCCGCCGCCGACGACCAGGAGCGATTTGCTGCGTTGCAGGTCGGCCTTGAGCGCGAGCGCTTCGGCCTCAGTCCGCAGATAGTGGATGCCTTTCTGTCCTGCTGGAAACATCGGCAGCACGCGGTTGGTCGAGCCGGTTGCCAGAATGAGCGCGTCGTAGGCGATGCGCTCGCCCGCCTCCGTCGTCACGGCTTTCGCGGCGCGATCGATCTCCTTGACGCACGCGCCCATCTTGAGCGTGATCCCTTTGCCGGCAATGCCGGCGGGCCCCGCGATCGGCGCGTCCTGCGGCATCGCTTTGCCGGTCAGCACCGCCTTCGACAGCGGCGGCTTCTCGTAGGGCTCGCAGTGCTCGTCGCTGAGCATCAGAACGTCGGCAGCCTTGTCCTGATTGCGGGCCGCGAGCGCGGCGCCAACTGCAGCCGGTCCGCAGCCGACGATGACAATCTTGCGGGCGTCACTCATTGCGTCTCCTGTTGGCATCTTCGGTTGCCGGCGCGTCCGGCTGCCGGCGTGCGAGATTGACACCGCGGCGCGGGCGCGCCTAGATTGGAACGGCGGTCCGCATTGCGGAACGCGCTGGCTTTCCGATTATTTAGCGTGGCGCGCGCCCAAATGCCAGCATCACGCCGCAGCCCGCAAGGCCCTTGAAGCGATGGCGAAACGAGCCAAGTCCGAAGCCCGCCGGCGCGAGCGGCTGTCCTCGGTCGCGACCGCGATC
>DAIUEP010000387.1:0-2848 GCA_036845065.1 Xanthobacteraceae bacterium
CGCCGCCCCTCACTTCGTCAGCGCCACGAGCTCCGGCACGTCCGCCTCCTTGGGCGCGACCGCCTTGGCGGTGATCAAGGTCATCGCGACCGTGTCGTAGTAGCCCATGGTGGCGACGAGATCGATCAGGCCCTTCTCGCCGAAGGCCTTGACCGCGGCGGCGAAGGTCGCGTCCGACACTGCCTTGTCGCGATACATCTCGGTCGCGTAGTTGTAGAGGATGGTCTCGTCCTCCTTCATCTTTGTAGGGCGCCTGCCGGCCGCGATGTCAGCGCCGACGCTCGGGTCGAGGCCGTCCTTCACGGCGGCGCGATAATGGCCGCGCCAGATCCACTGGCTCGACCAGTGGCGCGCCGTGATCATGATGGCGAGCTCGGTCAGCCGCGGCGGCTGGCCGGTGCCCCAGCGTACATAGTCTGACACGGCCTCGAGTTTCGAGGCTAGCTCGGGGCTGCGCATATAGACCTTGAATGGCGGGTTCTTCAGCGCGGTGGTGTTGTTGCGTGGCGGCTTCTGCAGGCTCTCGAGATAGGCCTTTTGCGCAGCGCTCAGTTGGTCCACGCGAAGCTCGGGATAGCGCTCCTGCGCGGCGGCGGCTTGCGGCAGCACGAAGGTGGCGGCGACGAACGCAATCGTCAACACGTGCTTCATCGATTCCTCCCATAAGTTCGGTTTCTGGCAGCTTCTGACCGCAGCCGGAGTGTAGTCCTGCGCGCGTTGCCGGCACAATCCCGGCCCGGGGTCCGGCCCGTCGCTGCCAAGTCGGCGCTGCGCTCCTATCTATGGTAGGGTGAATCCATTATGAGAGTGCCTTGGAACCGATGACTTTCACCGCCGATACCAATCAAAGCGCGCCCACCGGCTTCGTCGAGAAGGCGCCGCTCGAGCGCTATGTGCCGCCCGCCAAGCCTTCGCTGGTCGGTCTGTCGCGCACGGCGCTTGCCGACGCGCTCGGCACCGTCGGGGTGCCGCAGCCGCAGCGCAAGATGCGCGCGCAGCAGATCTGGCACTGGCTCTATGTGCGCGGCGCCACGCGCTTCGATCAGATGACCAGCGTGTCGAAGGACCTGCACGCCGTCCTTGATGCGCATTTTACGCTGGCGCGGCCCGAAATGGTGGCCGAGCAGGTCTCCGCCGACGGCACCCGCAAGTGGCTGATCCGCCTGCCGGGCGAGGTGACGGGCGAAGCGCCGCACGAGGTCGAGTGCGTCTATATTCCGGAGACCGACCGCGGCACGCTCTGCCTCTCGAGCCAGGTCGGCTGCACGCTCAATTGCACGTTCTGCCACACCGGCACGCAGCGGCTGGTGCGCAATCTCACGCCCGGCGAGATCGTCGGCCAGGTGATGATCGCGCGCGACCGGCTGCGCGAATGGCCGGGCGCCGAGCGGGCGGCCGGACCCGGCCTGCCGACGCAAGGTGATCGCTTCGTGTCCAACATCGTGATGATGGGCATGGGCGAGCCGCTCTACAATTTCGAGGCGGTGCGTGATGCGCTGCTCGTCATCGCCGACGGCGAGGGGCTCAGCATCTCCAAGCGCCGCATCACGCTCTCGACCTCCGGCGTGGTGCCGATGATCGCGCGCGCCGGCGCCGAGATCGGCACCATGCTGGCGGTGTCGCTGCATGCCGTGCGCGATGAGCTACGCAACGAGCTGGTGCCGCTCAATCGCAAGTATCCGATCAAGACCTTGCTCGACGCCTGCCGCAACTATCCGGGCCTCTCCAACGCGCGCCGCATCACCTTCGAATATGTGATGCTCAAGGGCATCAACGACAGCGCGGCCGACGCCAAGGAGCTGGTGCGGCTGCTCAAGGGCATCCCGGCCAAGATCAATCTCATTCCGTTCAATCCGTGGCCAGGCACCCGCTATGAGTGCTCGGACTGGGGCGAGATCGAGAAATTCTCCGAAATCGTGTTCAACGCCGGCTATGCGTCGCCGGTGCGCACGCCGCGCGGACGCGATATCCTCGCCGCCTGCGGCCAGCTCAAGAGCGCGACCGAGAAGCTGTCCGCGCGCGAGCGCATGGCCCTGCGCGCAATGGCGATGACGGATTGACCCTCTCACGCAGGCACGGGGTCACGAGGAGGCCCTCGAACGGTGACGGCCGAACGGCGACGGCCGGAGGGCGGCCCATGTGTCGCCGCAAAGTTGCCCGATACCCCACGCATGCAGAAGGACGCGTCGGAGCTCTTCCTTGCGCCAGGCAGCGCGCCGGGTCTGGCTCGCCTCCGGCTACTCGCTTGTTGGGATAAATTGGCCTACAACTTCACTGGCGCGGAGCGGCCGCGCGCAGGTGCGTGTGCGTGATGGACGAGGACGGATTGAGTCTCCGATGAGTATCAGTCACCTGCTCGTTCGCCTCCTCGTGGTGCCGCTCGCCGGCGTGCTCGCAGCCTGCGCGGCGACGCTGGTGGCGTTCTTCGCCAACTGGAACGTGTTCCTGTCGGTCATCGGCGGAGACGCGATGGCGGCGGGCGACATCGTCGCGGTCATGGTCGGGCTCGCCATGCTGCTGGTCAGCTCGGCCGCGACCTTCCCGATGCTGCTGCCGGCCTCGATCGGCATTGCCATCTCCGAGGTGTTGTCGCTGCGCTCCTGGATTTTCCATGTCCTCAATGGGGTGGTATCGATCTGGGTCGGCCGCGCCTCGATGGGGGGACGGCCGTTCGAGTTTCATGATCATCCGCCGGCCGTGCTGGCGGCGGGCCTCGCCGCCGGCCTGGTCTATTGGATGATCGCCGGCCGTGGTGCCGGCCTTGCCGCCGAAGAGGCATCGCGGGCGACGCCGCCTGGCGTTCCCACCGTCCGCTAGTGCCCCGTTTCCGAAGTTCGTGATCCGTCGC
>DAIUEP010000388.1:0-2841 GCA_036845065.1 Xanthobacteraceae bacterium
AGGTGGTGTAGGAACTTCAAATCGGCGGCACCAGTGATGTCATGAAAACCCCGTTCCGACCTCGCTATTCCTTTACAAAGCTGGTTCGGGGGGTCGGATCCTAGCTGCGGATAAGATCAGCCTCGACCAGCGCGCGCAAGGCCTCCGTGACGTGTGGCCGCACGCCGAACCAGCGCTGGAACCCGCCCACCGCCTGGTGCAGCAGCATGCCAAGGCCATCGACCGCACGCAGCCCGCAGGCTCTGGCGGCGGCCAGCAGCGCCGTCTCCAGCGGCGCATAAACCAAGTCGGCCACCACCGCCCCGGCGGCCAGCCGGGCAAGATCGATGGGTAGCGGCGGCTGGCCGGCCATGCCGAGCGAGGTCGTGTTCACGAGCAGTCCCGCCCCGGCCAGCAGGCCATCAACGTCGCTCCAGCGCACCGGTTCCACCCGCTCGCCGAACTGGGCCCGCAGCGCGGCCGCACGCTCGGCGGTGCGGTTGGCGAGGCGTAGGTGGCCGACGCCACGGTCGAGCAGCCCGAATACCACCGCGCGCGCCGCCCCGCCGGCACCGAGCACCAGCGCACTTGAGAGGCCGCGATCCCAGCCGGGCGCGGTGGCGTCGAGATTGGCGATGAAGCCTTCGACGTCGGTATTGGTCGAGCGCAGATGCCCATCGTCGAGCCAGAGCGTATTGGCGGCACCGACCGCCTTGGCTCGATCATCCGGCTCGGACAGCGCCAGCGCCGCCTCCTTGTGCGGCACGGTGACGTTCGCCCCGACATAGCCGCGCTCGGCCAGATGCGCGAGGAAGTCCGCGAACTGGTCCGGCGGCACCGCCTCGCGCCGGTACTCGGCATCAAGGCCGTGCTGCTTGATCCAATAATTGTGAATGAGCGGCGAGCGGGAGTGCCCGATCGGCCAACCGATCACACAGGCGGCTTTGCGTTGTGACATGGGATGCTCGCGGGGACCTTTAGTAATACCCCACCGTGCCGCCGCCATCGACCGCGATCGCGGTGCCCTGAATGTGACGCGCCTCCTCCGAGCACAGAAACAGCGCGAGCGCCGCGACGTCTTCGACCTGGCCGACCCGGCGCACGCCGCTCTTGGCCAGCGCCGCCGCCCGCAGTTCGTCCACCGTCTTGCCGGTTGCGGCCGAACGCTGCGCCAGCAGCTCCTCCTGGCGCTCGGTCGCGGTGTTGCCGGGATGGATCACGTTGACATTGACGCCGTCGCGCATGCCGAGCTTGGACAGGCCCTTGGAGAAGTTCGCGACCGCCGCGTTGACCGAGCCGCCGACCAGGAATTCCGGCTCGGGCGAGCGCGCCGCCCCGCCCACGATGTTGACCACGTGGCCCTGCGCAGCCTTGAGCAGCGGCCAGAACAGGCGCGTCAGCCGCACCGCGCCGAAATATTTCAGCGCAAAGCCGTCCATAAAGGCCTCGTCCGGCAGGTCGAGAAAGTTGCCGGCGCGGGTGCGCCCCGCGTTGTTGACCAGGATGTCGCAGCGGTTGAAGCGCTCCTTGACCCGCGCGGACACCTGCTCGCAGCCCGCAAGCTGGCGCAGGTCGGCCGCAACCGTGAGCGGCTCGGGGCCCTCTGCCGCGATCGCCTTGGCGGCGGTGGCGAGATTGTCCGCCGAGGATGAGGCCAGCACGCATTGGGCGCCCGCCCGCGCGAACGCAAGGGCGATCCCGCGGCCGATGCCGCGGCTGCCGCCCGAGATGACGACCACTTGTCCTTGAAAGCTCCCCGGCATTGCCCGCCCTCCATTCCGTGTGGCTTTGCCTTATCATATCTGGCGCAAGCGAGGCGGCCGGAAAGCGACCATGAAAACGATCTTCATCGACTGCAACGACCAGCTCGACGCGGTCTTTGCCCGCGTCTACCGCGCCGAAGACCCACCGATCGTCGTGAACACTGAGGCCTTCGAGCGCACCGATCTGCCGCGCGTCCTCGATGGCTACGCCATCTGCCTCGATGACCATTCCTACATGCCGACCGAGCTCGTGGCGCGCTGCCCCGCACTCAAGCACATCGTGTTCCTGGGCACCGGCGCCGGAAGCTACATGGACGTGCCAGCGCTCAAGGCGCTGGGCGTCACCGTGCATACCATCAAAGGGTATGGCGACATCGCGGTCGCCGAGCACACGATCGCGCTGATGTTCGCCTGCGCACGCGGCCTCGCACAGATGGACCGCGCCGTGCGCGCCGGCCGCTGGGGTCCGCTCGAAGGCATGCAGCTATGCGGCAAGACGCTCGGCGTGATCGGGCTCGGCGGCATCGGAAGCGAAGTCGCGCGCATCGCGCGCGGCATCGGCATGGAGGTGATCGCCTGGAACCGCTCGCCGCGGCCCGACGCCGGCGTGCCGCAGGTCGATCTCGACCCGCTGCTGGCGCGCGCCGATGTGGTATCGCTCAACCTGGCGCTCAACGACGAGACGCGCGGCATCATTGACGCCCGCCGCATCGCGCGCATGAAACGCGGCGTCATCCTGATCAACACCGCGCGTGGCGCGCTGGTTGATGAGGCCGCGTTGATCAAGGCGCTCCAGAGCGGTCAGATCGGACGCGCCGGCCTTGATGTGTTCCACGCCGAGCCGCTCGCCAAGGACCACCCGCTCGCGCGCCTGGACAACGTGACGCTGTCCTCGCACGCCGCCTTTCGCACCCTCGAAGCCTCGATGACGCTGATGCGGCGTGCGATCGACATCGTGCGCTCGATCGTGGGAGCGCCATGACAGCCGTGCGGTGAGGGTGTTAAATGCCGCCAACCGCAATGAGACGGATTGCAGGGAGGATCGCTTGAAGCCGGCGCCGTTCGCCTATGAGAGGGCCCGCTCGCTCGACCATGCGAT
>DAIUEP010000389.1:0-2837 GCA_036845065.1 Xanthobacteraceae bacterium
GAGAGCAGCACCGCCTCGTCGACGTCGTGGGTGATCATCAGCACGGTGTTGCCGAGCTTCTGGTGGATCGCCATCACGGAGTCCTGCAGGTGCGCGCGCGTGAGCGCATCGAGCGCCCCAAACGGCTCGTCGAGCAGCAGCACCTTCGGCTCCATCGCGAGCGCGCGGGCAAGCCCGACGCGCTGCTTCATGCCGCCGGAGATCTCGGACGGGCGCTTGTCCTTGGCGTGCGCCATCTGCACGAGGTCGAGATTGTGCATGGTCCAGTCGTGGCGCTCGGCCCGAGCGCGCGAATTCGAGAACACCTTGTCCACGGCCAGCCTGACGTTCTGGTAGACGGTGAGCCACGGCAGCAGCGAATGGTTCTGAAACACGACGGCGCGGTCGGGACCCGGCTCGTTCACCTCCTGGTTCTCGAGCAGCACCGCCCCGCGCGTCACCGGAAGGAGGCCGGCCACGATGTTGAGCAGCGTGCTCTTGCCGCAGCCGGAATGGCCGATGATGGACACGAACTCGCCGCTCTCGATGCTGAGCGTGATGTCCTTGAGCACCTCGGTCTCGCGCGAGCCGCGGTGGAAGGTCTTGTCGACGTGATCGATCTTGAGATAGGGCGTCATCCGGTCTGATCCTTCAGCTGGCGGCGGTGCCGCGCGTCACGATCACGGCCATGCCGGCGACGATGCGGTCGAGAATGAACCCGACCACGCCGATGTAGGCGAGCGCGACCACGATGTCGGGCAGGCGCGAGGAGTTCCACGCATCCCAGATGAAGAACCCGATGCCGACGCCGCCGGTGAGCATCTCGGCCGCCACGATGGCGAGCCAGGAGAGGCCGATGCCGATGCGCAAACCCGTGAAGATGTAGGGCGCGGCTGAGGGGATCATGATCTTCCAGAAGAACTCCAGATGATTGAGGCGCAGCACCGCCGCGACGTTGCGATAGTCCTGCGGAATGTTGCGGATGCCGACCGCGGTATTGATGATGATCGGCCATACCGAGGTGATGAAGATCACGAAGATCGCGGACGGCTGGCTGTCGCGGAACGCCGCCAGCGAGATCGGCAGCCAGGCGAGCGGCGAGATCGTGCGCAGGACCTGGAAGATCGGATCGAGCCCGCGCATCGCCCACACCGACTGCCCGATGATGGTGCCGAGCGCGATCCCGATCAGGCCGGCGAGGCCGTAACCGATGGCGACCCGCTGCAGTGACGTGAGCACGCGCCAGCCGAGCCCGATGTCCTGCGGCCCGGTGACGAAGAACGGATCGACGATCAGATCGTAGGCCTCGCTCCAGATCTTCGAGGGCGCCGGCAGCGTCGCGCCCGGCTTCATGCAGAGGATCTGCCAGACGGCCAGGATCAGACCGAGCATGATCAATGGAGGAAGGACGCGCGCTGCGATCGCGGTGAGCGCAGGCAATAGTCGCGCCTGGACATAGCTTGGCTTCGCCACCCTGAGATGCAGGACCGCGGC
Organism: Xanthobacteraceae bacterium; assembly: GCA_036845065.1. Lineage (GTDB taxonomy): Bacteria > Pseudomonadota > Alphaproteobacteria > Rhizobiales > Xanthobacteraceae > VAZQ01. The sequence continues at coordinate 1,474 of DAIUEP010000389.1, forward strand.
GGCCGCTGCAGGGCTTGCGGCGCTGAGGGCTTCGCTCTTTCGGACCGGCATGTTCATCAATTGGTCTCCGTCGATCTGGGGATACGGGCCGCCGCGAGCGGGCGGCCCGTCGGCACTCACACTTCGACGCGCTTGATGGACAGGCTCTTGAGGTAGGCGCTCGGGTTCTCGGGGTCGAAGACCTTGCCGTCGAAGAAGGTCTCCTTGCCGCGCGAGGGCGAAGCCGGAACGTCGGCGGCCGGTACCGACAGCTCTTTCGCCGCCGTGCGCCAGAGATCCTCGCGGTTGACCTTCTCGACCAGGGCCTTGGCGTCGGTCGTCGGCTCGAACTTGCCCCAGCGGATGTCTTCGGTCACGAACCAGAGATCGTGGCTCTTGAACGGATAGGAGGCGTGCTCGCTCCAGAACTTCATGTACTGTTTGGTGCCCTTCTCGACGCGGCCGCGGCCGTAGTTGATGTCGCCTTTCGCCCGCCCGACGATGTCGGCGACCGGCACGTTGAACCACTGGCGCTTGCCGACGATGGCGGACATCTCGTCCTTGTTCTCCATCTTCTCGCACCACATCTGCGCTTCCATCACCGCCATCGTGAGCGCGCGCGCGGCATTGGGATATTTGTCGACCCACTCGGCGCGCATGCCGAGCGCCTTCTCCGGATGCTTGAACCAGATCTCGCCGGTCGTGCAGGCGGTGAAGCCGATATCCTGATTGACGAGTTGCTCGTTCCACGGCTCGCCGACGCAGAAGGCGTCCATGTTGCCGACCTTCATGTTGGCCACCATCTGGGGCGGCGGCACCACGATGGTGGCGACATCCTTGTCGGGATCGATGCCGCCAGCGGCGAGCCAGTAGCGGATCCAAAGGTCGTGCGTGCCGCCCGGGAAGGTCATCGCGACCTTCACATCCTTGCCGGCAGCTTTCTTTTTCTCGAACGCCGCTTTGAGCGCCGACGCGTCGGCGCCGACCTTGAGGTCCTTGTATTCGTTCGATACCGAGATCGCCTGCGCATCGAGATTGAGGCGCGCCAGGATGTACATCGGGGTCGGCACGTTGTTCTGCGTCACCTTGCCGGCCGAGATCAGGTAGGGCATCGGGGTGAGAATGTGGGCGCCGTCGATGCCGTTCTTCTCCGAGCCGAGCACGATGTTGTCGCGCGTCGCGCCCCACGACGCCTGCTTCGACACCTCGACGTCGGGCATGCCGTGCTTCGCGAACAGGCCCTTCTCTTTCGCGATCACGAGCGCGGAGGCGTCCATCAGCGCGATGTAGCCGAGGATGGCCTTTTTCACTTCCGGTCCGGCGGCCTGCGCCACATGCGCGCCGAAGGGAAATTGCGTCTTCAACGCGCCGAAAAGCGCGGCGGT
>DAIUEP010000390.1:0-2825 GCA_036845065.1 Xanthobacteraceae bacterium
TCTTCGAGCTTTGATGAGGCGTTCGAATGCGGCATCGCCCGAACCTGACGGGCCATTGCGTCGCGGGCTTATTCAACGGGGCAGTGGCCAAATCTCTGGTGTGGTGGTCGAATTTCTGGCGGGCACATTTCTGGCGCGCCAAAATCCCCTGCACGCGTCTGTCCCAGCGCACCGTCGTTACGCGCATGCGCTCGGCGTGCTCGCTGACGGCCCGCACGACGCCACGCTGGCGTACGACAGCCCCTCGGCACGTTAGGCGAGGCTCATCGCCACGGCCACGAACGAGGCGCCAAGCACCATGGTCGTGGCCGCCACAATGACCGTGACGACTCTCGTCCAAGCAAAGATCTTCGATTGCTCTAACGTGACCCGGCTCACGGCCAGGGCCAAGCGGAGAGTACTCATGAACAAACTCCCTCCACAGCGCTGGCATACTGCCCGCGCACCGCTGAACAGCGGCAGCGAGATGTAATCACACGTCATTGCCAAAAGAAAGACTCAGATTTACCCAACGAAAGACTCAGAGAACCAGCGATGCAAAAAAGTCGCACTTCGTTGCGGAGCGCAATCGTCCATCACGGCCGACATTGATCGTTGGGAGTCGTATCGTCGCAATTACGCGCGGAAGGCCCTGGAAACAATTCGGACGATCGACCGCTCAGCCAATAGACGACGAGGCCGGCCCATTCGCGCACCGCTGTGTCGGTGCGCCGCAATCCTTCGCCGAGTGTCGGAAACGGATGCAGCACGTCTTCGGTGCCGCGCGTGCGCCAGTCGACCGGATAGGCTTCGACCGGGAAGCCGACCTTGCGGAACGCGCCGACCGCGCGCGGCAGGTGGAAGGCCGACGTCACCAGGAGCCAGCGCTCGCCGGGCTTTGGTCCGGCGATCCGCATTGTAAAGAGTGCGTTCTCGATCGTGTTGCGCGACTGGTTCTCGGTCGCGACCCGCCCGGGCGGCAGTCCGAGCCGATCGAACAGCCGCAGCGCGCCTTCGGACTCGTTGCCGCTGGTGGTGAGGCCGCCATCTCCGCCGGAAAAGATAATGCGGGCATCGGGATAGCGCAGCGCAAGCTCGACCGTGGCGGTCATCCGCTCGGCCGCCTCGTTGAGCGCCACGTCGTTGCGCGCGGCCGCAACGTCGGCGGTGACCGCCCCGCCCAGCACGACGATGCCGTCAGGCGCGCCGCGCGAGGCGTCCCAGGTCGGAAAGCGCTGCTCCAACGGAAGGATGAGGACATTACCGAGCGGCGAGAGGCCCGTGATCACGAGCAGCAGCAGGCTGGCGATCACGACCCGCCAGCCGGCCCGCTCAAACCGGGTGCGCAGCAGCAGTGCCCCGCCGATCCCGAGCAGGATGATGAGATTGGACGGGATCGCGAAGAAGCCCGCAATCTTCGACAGGACGAACATGGGACTCTACGCTGGCGCCAAGCCAAGGCGCTCGTCGCGCCGGCGCAGCCACGCCACGAACGGGATCGACGCCAGCACCATCCAGGCCTTGCCCACGATCTGACCCAGGAGGAAATCGAGCGAGCCGAAGGCCAGCCACAGGAAGACGATCGAGTCGACCACCAGCCCGACCATGCTGGAGGCGACCACGGCCGCGACCAGGCGCCGGCGGGCGAGCGGCGTGTAGACCGCAAGGTCGGCGAATTCCGACATCAGGAATGCCACCGTCGACGCGATGACCAGCGCAGTCGGAGCGATGATCGACGACAAGGCGGCGCCGACCGTGATCGCAACGACCGCGACGCCCACGCCCAGCCGCCGCTGCACCAGATCGCGCAGCACCAGCGCAATCCCGATCATGGTGACGCCCGACGGCGCCATCAAGCCCGGCATCACCGGGATCAGGCAGGGACCGTTGGGCACGCATACCGTCCCGACATTGCCGATCAGCCAGTTCGCAACCGGGATGGTGACACCGAACAGGGCGAGGCAGACGAGTCCTTCAACCACGCGCCGGGTGTCGTTGGTCTGCTCGCTTGCTTGCATCATGGCGGCGCCCTCTACTTCATCGTCCACTTGGCAAATCCGTCCGCCCGCAGCCGGCAGGCTGGGCAGGTCCCGCAGCCATAGCCCCAGGCATGGCGGTGCGAGCGGTCGCCCAGATAGCAGGTGTGGGTGTCCTCCACCAGGAGATCGACGAACTCTTGGCCGCCGATCTCATGCCCGAGCGCAAACGTCGCCGCCTTGTCGATCCACATCAGCGGCGTATGGATGACAAAGCGACGCTCCATGCCGAGATTGAGCGCAAGCTGCATCGCCTTGATGGTGTCGTCGCGGCAATCGGGGTAGCCGGAGAAATCGGTCTCGCACATGCCGGCGACGATGTGCCTCAAGCCGCGCCGATAGGCGAGCGCGCCCGCAAAGGTGAAGAACACCAGATTGCGGCCGGGCACGAAGGTGGTCGGCAGCCCGGTCTCGGCGATCTCGATCGCGACCTCGCGGGTCAACGCGGTGTCGGAAATGGCGGCGAGCGCATCGAGCCGCACGAGGTGGTCCTCGCCGAGGCGCTCGGCCCAGGACGGCCGCATGGCCGCGATGTGCTCCCGCAGGCGGCCACGCACCTCAAGCTCCGCGCGGTGGCGCTGGCCATAGTCGAAGCCGATGGTCTCGACCGTCGCGAAGCGCTCGAGCGCCCAGGCGAGGCAGACGGTCGAATCCTGCCCGCCGGAAAAGAGAACAAGCGCGGTGTCAGCGGAGACGGGATTCACCAGCACACCCCAGCTTGAAATGGGGCACGAACGCGCGCGTCACAGGCTCCTACCCTCTCCCCTTGCGGGAGAGGGTGCCCGAGCAAGCGAAGCGCAGCGAGGGCGG
>DAIUEP010000391.1:0-2817 GCA_036845065.1 Xanthobacteraceae bacterium
CGGAACGCCTTCGCAAAACTGTCAAGATCGCCCGCGCCGAGGTCCGACACCGCCCAGTAGCGGACGCCGTTCTCGGTCCAGTCGAGCAGATTGTAGCCGGCGATGGTTCGCCGCGCGGGCGTGCGGCTCGCTTCGGCTGGAATCGCCGTGAGGCTGATCAGGTGCTGGCGATGGCGATAGACCAGTGTCGGCACCGGCACGCGGTCGATCACGTCGATGCGGCCGCCGACCAGCGGAAACCCTTCGTTGGTGAGATCGACCACGCGCGGCGCCTGCGGAACGCGCCCGTTGAACCATGGCTTGACGGCGTGGCGGTCGGACGAGCTGACGTCGGTGGGCTGCGGCGCCATCAGGGCGCGCAAGTGACTGGTGACGACCATCTCGGCGGCGACATCGGTCGACAGCGGTCGCAATGTCAGCCAGGTCGTGCCGCTGGTGATGACGGCGGCGAGCACGCTGGCGGCCGCGAGCATGCCCCAGGAGGGCCGCAGCCTCGCGCGCCGCAAGCCGACGGCGGACTCGACCCGCCTGGCGAGACTCGCTGGCGAGGGCTCGCGCGACAGCTGATCGCGGATCAGATCGCGCAAGGCCTGTATGCGATCGCGCTCGGCCGCCAGCGCGGGATCGTTGGCGATCGCGCTCTCGAGCTCGAGCGCGTGCGCCGGGTCGAGCTCGCCGTCGAGATAGGCGTGGACGAGCAGGTCGTCGCGGGCGGGTGTTGTTGTCATGGCTCATCCACTCCCAAGGTCGCGATCAGGCGCCGGCGGGCGCGCGCGAGCCGCGACATCACGGTGCCGATCGGCGCGCTGGTGACTTGGGCGATGTCGCGATAGTCGAGACCGTTCACGTCGCGCAGCACCAGCGTTTCCCGGAACGGCACCGGTAGCGCGGCGATTGCCCGTTCGAGCCGCGCTGCATCCGCCTTGGCGATCAGGGCCGCCTCCGGGGTCTGGCCGTGTTGCGGGTCGGATGTGCCAGTGCCAGCCGCTCCCAGCGCATCGAGATTGTCAACCGCGACCAAAGCGGCAGGCCGGTTCTTGCGCAGCCAGCGGTAGGCGGCGTGGCGCACGATGGTGAGAACCCAGGCGCGCGCATTGCCACCGGAGAATCCGGCGATGCCGCGGAATGCATCCACGCACGCCTCCTGCACCACATCCTCGGCATCGGCCCGGTTGCCGGTCAGCCAGCGCGCGAGCCGATAGCAGTCGTCGAGATGCGGAAGCACAACAGCTCGAAAGTGCGTCTGGTCGTCGTCGCTGATGACACACCTCTTTGGTCCGCGCCGCGCCCGCAGCGGCATCCGTCTAAGAGTAGGCGCGTCGCAATCTTATTCCCGAATTCCGACAATTCTTTTTCGCCGCGCCGGGGAATTTTCGGGTCTGGCGGCCGCTTTCGTGACTGCATCAACCCAAGCCTGAAAAGGACGGAATCATGACCAACGACTTTGATCGACGTGAGCTGATCACGCTTGCGGGCCTCGGCGGCCTCGGCGTCGTGTTCGGATCGGCCATCGCATCGCCGGCGGCAGCGCAGGGCTACGGCGGGCCGACGACGGCGGCGTCCGAGGATTTCTTCTTTGTCCAGCTTTCCGACACCCACTGGGGCTTCAAGGACGACGCCATCAATCCGGACGCCGCTGGCACGTTCAAAAAGGCCATCGCGGCGATCAATGCGCTGTCGCGCCAGCCGGACTTCATCGCCTTTACCGGCGACATGACGCACACGACCGACGATCCGCGGGAGCGCCGCCGCCGCATGTCCGAGATGCGCGACATGATCGGCACGCTCAAGGTCAAGGACGTCCGCTTTGCGCCCGGCGATCACGATGCGCAGAAGGACCGCGGCGAGGCCTATCAGGAGTTCTTCGGCAAGCTCAACTACACCTTCGATCACAAGGGCTATCACTTCATCGTGCTCGACAACACGTCGGACCCCGATCAGAAGCTCGGCGATGCGCAGATCGCCTGGCTCGCTGCCGATCTACGCCAACTGGCGCCCGGAACTCCGGTGGTCGTGCTGACCCATCGCCCGCTGTTCGATCTCTACAAGGCATGGGGCTGGTGGACGCCGGACGGCGACAAGGCGCTCGACCTGCTCAGGCCGTTTAAGACCACCGTGTTCTACGGCCACGTCCATCACGAGCATCACACGACCGCGATGGGCGCGGTGCACCACGCCACGACGTCGCTGATGATCCCACTCTATCCCGCCGGCACGCGCCCCGACCGCACGATCGTGCCGTGGGATGCCAAGCGGCCTTATGACGGGATGGGCTGGCGCGCGGTCTCGGCGCTCGGCAAAGGCAGCGCCTGGGACATCAAGCAGGCAGCGGTGACAAGCTGAACGATCGGATTTCTCTAAGCGAAGGACGACTCGGGCGGCGCCAACATGCTCCGCTGCCCGAGCCGCCACCTATGGGCTAACGCAGGACATCGGATTGGATCGCGAACCGGACTAGTGCGCGAAGGCTCGTTGCGGCGCTGTCTAGGCGCTGCCGACCGCCTTCAACGTCCACTCCTCGGATTCGGCTGACTTTCTCGCGCCGATGGCGACGAGCAGTCGCTCCGTGGTGGCTCGATCGGCGCCGATGCCCTTCTCGAGCTGCGCGCAGGATCGGAAGCCTCGAGCAGCGCGAGGATCTGTCAGCATATGGCGAAGCTTGCGCTTCTGGTTCCATTCGTTGATCGCATTGAAGACCATGTTGCATCTTTCCCAGGGATCGACCCTGGACACTCTATACCATCCGGTCCCGCAAAGGGGGCGGCATATGGTCCAGGACAGATTAACTTTTGGTCATTATTCGATCCGGCCCGGTGC
>DAIUEP010000392.1:0-2814 GCA_036845065.1 Xanthobacteraceae bacterium
CGGCGTGAGCTCGACGCGCTTCTCGGCGGCCGCGCGTCGCAGCTCGGCGCGGCTCGCGCGTGGCGCGCCGTCGGTTGTTCGGTCGCGCGCGCTGGTGTCGCCGCCGCGATCGCTCAGCACAAAACGGCGATAGTCGTCGAGATCACCGTCGAACGGCGTGACCGCGCCGTCGGCCACCAGCCAGAGCCGGTCGGCGCAGGCCTCGATCAGGTAGCGGTCGTGCGAGACCAGGATCACCGCGCCCGGATAGCCGTTGATCGCCTCGATCAGGGCGGCGCGGCTGTCGATGTCGAGATGGTTGGTCGGCTCGTCGAGGATCATGAGGTTGGCGCCGTCGAAGGTCGCAAGGCCAAGCAGCAGGCGCGACTTCTCGCCGCCCGAGAGCTTGGCGACCGCGGTGTCGGCCATCTCGCCCGGAAACCCGATGGCGCCGGCGCGCGCGCGCACGCGTGGCTCGGTGGCGTCCGGCATCAGGCGGCGGATATGCAGATAGGCGCTGGCTGACGGATCGAGCTCGTCAAGCTGATGCTGCGCGAAATAGGCGACCTTGAGCCGCTCGGCGCGGGTGAGCGTGCCGCGCATCGGCGCGAGGCGTCCGGCGATCAGCTTCACGAACGTCGACTTGCCGTTGCCGTTGGCGCCGAGCAGCGCGATGCGGTCGTCGGTGTCGATCGAGAGCGAGAGCCGCCGCAGCACCGGGCGGTCCATTTCGTAGCCGACCGAGACATCATCGAGCGCGACGATCGGTGGCGACAGCGCCTTCTCGGGCGCCGCGAAGTCGAACTCGCGCACCTCATCCGCAACACGTGCGGCGATTGGCTCGAGCTTGGCCAGCAGCTTTAGGCGCGACTGCGCCTGGCGCGCCTTGGTGGCCTTGGCGCGGAAGCGATCGACGAAGGCCTGCAACTTCTTGCGCTGCGCGTCCTGCGCCTTGGCGAGCTTGAGGTCGAGCGCCTGGCGCTCGCGCCGCTGCCGCTCAAACGAGGTGTAGTCGCCGCGGTAGAGGACGAGCTTGCCGCCCTCGATGTGCAGGATGGTGTCGATCGCCTTGTCGAGCAGGTCGCGGTCGTGGCTGATCACGATCACGGTGCGCGGATAGCGCGCGATGTGCTCCTCGAGCCAGAGGGTGCCTTCGAGGTCGAGATAGTTGGTCGGCTCGTCGAGCAGCAGGAGATCGGGCTCGGCGAACAGCGTGGCGGCGAGCGCGACCCGCATGCGCCAGCCGCCGGAGAATTCGGAACAGGGCCGTTGTTGATCGGCGTGCGAGAAGCCGAGCCCGGAGAGGATTTCGGCCGCGCGCGCGGGGGCCGCGTGGGCGCCGATGTCGGCGAGCCTGGTTTGGATCTCGGCAATGCGATGCGGGTCGGTCGCGACCTCGGCCTCGGCCAGGAGCGCGTTGCGCTCGGGGTCAGCCTTGAGCACCACCTCGACGAGGCTCTCGGGCCCGTCCGGCGCCTCCTGCGTGAGGCGGCCAATGCGCGCGCGGGCCGGCATGGCGATCTCGCCATGCTCGATCGGCATGTCGCCCGCAATCGCCCGGAACAGCGTGGTCTTGCCGACGCCGTTGCGTCCGACGAGACCGACCCGGGCGCCATCCGGGATGCGCGCGGAGGCGCCTTCCAGCAGAAGCTTGCCGGCCACCCGCAGCGTCACATCGTCGATCACAAGCATGGGCGCTATTTGGCGGACCGGAGCGCGCGGCGCAACCACTTGCTGCAATCACTTGCTATTGCGTGTTGCGTGCGGCCCATACGCAGACCATCATTTGCAGACCAACATTTCACGCCGTGACCGCCGGGGGAGGAGACATCCAATGTGCGTGCCAGGATGCCAGGAGGCGCTGCACCACGAATTGAATGCGGGGCTGTCGCGGCGCCGGTTCTTCAAAGGCGCGGCTGCGGCCTCGTTCGCGGCGGTGGCGGCGTCGGAGCCGGTCGAGGCGGCGCCACGGCGGTTTCGCCGCGTGGTCGACCTCACTCATACCATGTCGGCGGACTTCCCGACCTTCTTCGGCGTGCCCGGGATCGAGTTCGAGAAGAAGTTCGACATCAAGACCGACGGCTTCAATCTCAACTGGTGGCGGATCATCAAGCATGCCGGCACCCACCTCGACGCGCCAATCCATTTTTCGGAGACTGGCATCACCGCCGACAAGATCGCGGCCGAGACGCTGGTGGTGCCGTTGGCGGTCATCAACGTCGAGGCGAAGGCGGCGCGCAATCCTGACTATCAGGTGACGCGCGAGGATCTCGTGGCCTGGGAACGCCGGCACGGGCGCCTGCCAGCGAATTCATGCGTTGCCATGCACTCGGGCTGGGCGCGTCATGTGGGCGACGCTAGCAGGTTTACCGGCAAGGATGCGGCCGGCGTGTTTCATTTTCCGGGGTTTGGCGGGGACGCGACGGAATGGCTGTTGCGACGGCGCAGTGTTGCCGGGCTCGCGGTCGACACGCTGTCGCTCGACCCCGGGCCGTCGAAGGACTTCAAGACCCATCGGCTCTGGCTGCCGTCGGGCCGCTCGGGGCTCGAAAACGTCGCCAATCTCGATCAGGTGCCGGCCGCGGGCGCCACGCTGGTGGTCGGGCTGGCCAAAGTGAAGGACGCGACCGGCGGGCCGGCGCGGCTGATCGCGCTGGTGTGAACGGGAAAAAAAGAAGCGCCCCGGCTCGCGCTGCGAGGCCGGGGCGTTGGCGGATCAGGCGGGAGGGTTAGTGGCAGTAGGTCACCGGGACCTGGTAGTAGACGCCGCGGCGGTTGACGCGCCACTCGTAGACGGTCTGGCAGCCGCCGCCGACGTAGACACCCGCGCCCACG
>DAIUEP010000393.1:0-1573 GCA_036845065.1 Xanthobacteraceae bacterium
TAGAAATTGAGCCTGATCGGAATGCCGAAGCGGTCGCGCAGCGGATTGGTGAGGAGCCCGGCGCGCGTGGTCGCGCCGACCAGCGTGAACCTCGACAGATCGATCTTGACCGAGCGGGCCGCCGGCCCCTCGCCGATGATGAGGTCGAGCTGGAAGTCCTCCATCGCCGGATAGAGCACCTCCTCGACCGCCGGGTTGAGGCGATGGATCTCGTCGATGAACAGCACGTCGCGATCTTCAAGATTGGTGAGCAGCGCCGCGAGATCGCCGGCCTTGGCGATCACCGGCCCCGACGTGGAGCGGAAGCCGACGCCGAGCTCGCGCGCCACGATCTGAGCGAGCGTGGTCTTGCCGAGCCCCGGAGGCCCTACGAACAGCACGTGGTCGAGCGCTTCCTTGCGCTTGCGCGCCGCCTCGATGAACACGGTCAGGTTCGCGCGCGCCTGCTGCTGCCCGATGAACTCGGCGAGCCGCAGCGGCCGCAGCGACATCTCCGTGCCGTCGTCATCGCGGCGCTCGGGAGTGACGATGCGGCGGGGCGATGTGGTCATGACGTCCTTCGGTGTTCATCGATTCCCGACGACGCTCGCTGGGCGCGGATTTCCGGAATGACCTCGCGTCGCTCGGTCACTTCGCCAGCTCCTTGAGCCCGAGCCGGATCAGCTCCGCCACCTCGGCATCCTCGCCGATGCTCTGCGCCGCGGCGGCGACCGCGGCCGACGCCTGCGGCTGGGCATAGCCGAGATTGACCAGCGCCGAGATCGCGTCGGTGACCGTGCGCGGTGCGCGCTGTTCCTCGACCGCGCCCATGAAGCGAACGAGCGCACGATCGACGGCGGAGAATTCCGGCGCCTTGCCCTTGAGCTCGTTGCAGATGCGCTCGGCAACCTTGGGGCCGACGCCGGGCGCGCGCGTGATCATGGCCTTGTCGCGCATCGCGATCGCGGAGGCGAGCTCGTTGTGCTTGAGCGTGCCGAGGACCGAGAGCGCGACCTTGGCGCCGACGCCCTGCACAGTCTGCAGCAAGCGGAACCATTCGCGCTCGATGTCGGTGAGAAAGCCGAACAGGCGGATCTGGTCCTGCCGCACATAGGTCTCGATCGACAGTGCCGCGGGCTCGCCCGCCGCCGGCAGCTCATGCAGGGTGCGCGTCGAGCAATGTACTTGATAGCCGACCCCGCCGACGTCGAGGATCACGAAGTCCTCGCCATAGCCGTCGATGATGCCCTTGAGCTTGCCGATCATCGGATGACCCTTATCTGGCCGCCATCCTTAGCACGGCGCTCTGGCGATGATGCGCGTGCGTGACCGCGATCGCGAGCGCGTCCGCGGCATCGTCCGACTGGGGATCGGCCTTCGGCAACAGCACCTTGACCATCATGCGGATCTGCACCTTCTCGCTGTGGCCGGCCCCCACGATCGTCTTCTTCACCAGGTTCGGGGCATATTCGGCGACCGGCAGGCCGGCAAGCGCCGGCACCAGCATTGCGATACCGCGCGCCTGGCCGAGCTTCAGGGTGGCGACAGCGTCGCGGTTGACGAAGGTCGCCTCGACCGCCGCCTCGTCGGGTGC
>DAIUEP010000393.1:1673-2806 GCA_036845065.1 Xanthobacteraceae bacterium
GCTTCCTGGCCCGGCCGGCGATCTTTGCCAGCCCGCAATTCCGGGAGAGCCATGAAGCGGCGGCGCGCCGAAACCTGACGCGCTCGCTCGAGCAACTCGCGCAGCACCCGTGATCGACCTCCCGGACCTGTCGGCCTTTACGGCCCTGTTCGCGGACCGGCGCATCTACGCCGCGATCGCGGTATCGATGCTGGCCGGCGCGACCCGCGGCTTCTCGGGCTTCGGATCAGCGCTCATCTATGTGCCGCTGATCAGCGCGATCTACGATCCGCGCACCGCCGCCGTCACCTTTCTGCTGATCGACGCGGCGACCGGCATCGCGATCCTCCCCACTGTGTGGCGGCAGGCCAACTGGCGCGAGGTGCTTCCGCTGGCGGTGGCTGCCATCGTGGCGGGCCAGTTCGGGGCGCTCATTCTGCAGTACACCGACCCGGTCGCACTGCGCTGGGCCATGGTGGTGGTGGTGCTCGCGGTGCTCGCCGTGCTGGTGTCGGGCTGGCACTATCACGGCCGGCCGCTCCTGATCGTGACCCTCGGCGTCGGCTTCCTCGCCGGGCTGCTCGGTGGCGCCGTGCAGATCGTCGGACCGCCGATCATTCTCTACTGGCTCGGCAGCACCAGCGCGGCCGTCGTGGTGCGCGCCAATTTCAGCGCGTTCTTCGCGCTGTTCGCCTGGGCGATGTTTGTCACCTACCTGACGCGCGGGCTGCTGATCGCGCCCATCATCGCGCTCGCCTGCATCCTGGGACCGGTCCAGATCCTGTCGCTGTCGACCGGAACGCGGCTCTTCCACCTCGCCAGCGCCAAGACCTACCGGCGCGTCGCCTACACGATCATTCTGGTCGGGGCGCTGGTGAGCATGCCGATGCTCGACCCGCTGTTTCGATAAATAGATGCCATTGGCATCAATCCCTCTGCCGTCATGGCCGGGCTTCGTCCCGGCCATCCACGTCTTGCCTTTGTGAAGAAAGTCGTGGATGCCCGGCACAAGGCCGGGCATGACGTGAAGGGACGTGCGCATGCGAACTGGTACTCACTTCGACAGCGCAACTACGCACTCATCTTCGCCATCAAGGCATCGGACACTTCGAAATTGGCGTAGACGTTCTGCACGTCGTCGCTCTCGTTGAGCG
>DAIUEP010000394.1:0-1183 GCA_036845065.1 Xanthobacteraceae bacterium
GGCGAATGCTGCATCTCGGTCCAGATGAAGTCGTAGCCGGCATTCGCCATCGCGCAATAGGTGGTTGGATCGGCGGCTGCGCGTACCGTGCCGCCGGTCACCTTGCCGCCCTGCATCATCTTGATCTTGACCGGGTTCCAGATCTTGGTGCCCGCCGGCGGATTGAACGCTGACCCGTATTTCCAGGTGCCCATATCATAGGGGCCCTGGTTCACGGCCCCCGCCGGCGCGACCTCTCTGGCCTTGCTGTCGACGCCCGCCGGTGCCGCCAGCGGAAACTGGCTCTGCTGGGCGATCGCGGCCGCACCACACAGCATCATGCAGATGGCCGAAAGTCCGACGAGATAACGCATGTCACTAGAACGCATGGCACTCCTCCCATTGGGACAAGACTGCAGCCTTATCGGCTGGTCAGGCCCTTGAACATGAACTTCTGAATCCGTTTGCCGTCCTGCACCTCGGTGACATACAGGTTGCCCTTCGCGTCCACGTTCATGTGGTGCATCACATAGAACTCACCGGGCGCGACGCCGTTACGCCCGAACGAGTCGAGCGGCTCGAGCGTCTTGCGATCGAGCACCCACACCCGCGCCGGGCTGCGCGAGGCCACATATAGGAACCGTTGCTCCGGATCGTGCGAGAACGCGGTGCTGGCCACGGTCTGGCCGTTGCCGCAATGCGGCGCCTCGCAATAACGATCGATGAAGACCTGCGTCACGTATTTGCCTTCGAGCGTGAACACCTGCACGCGCTTGCCGCCGCGATCGGAAACGTAAACGAGGCCGTCTTTCGATACGCGCGCGGCGTGCACGGGCTGAACGAACTGATCGGGTCCCGGCCCGGTCGCCTCCTTGGCGGGGATGCGCTCATCCTCCGGCACCTTCGGCGGCTCCGGCACGTTGTCGAGCGGCTCGTTGCCGAATGCGCCCCACATGCGCTTGAACGCGCCGGTGTCGGCATCGAACACGATGATGCGGCGGTTGCCGTAGCCGTCGGCGACGAACAGCTCGTTGGTCGCGGCGTGCACGAACGTGTCGGCCGCCTGCTTGACGTTCTGGGTGTCCTTGTTGCCCTTGCTCTGGCCCTTGCGGCCAATCTGCATCACGAACTTGCCATCCCGGGTGAACTTCACCAGGTGATGGTCGGTGCGGCCGTTGCCGCCGAGCCAGATGAAGCCCTTGGG
>DAIUEP010000394.1:1283-2791 GCA_036845065.1 Xanthobacteraceae bacterium
CGACCTGACGCGGTGTTGTCTGGTTCTTTGTCGTCTAGACCGGATCCATTCCCTTCTTCTTGATGATCGCAGCAGCGGGTGGCGAGCGCAGGAAGGTCACGAATGCGCTGCCCGCCTCCCGCTGCGTGGAGCCCGGCAGCACAGTCGCCGCGTAGGCGATGATCTTCTGCAGGTCGCCTGGGAACGGTCCGACGATGTCGATGCCGGGGACCGGCAGGAGTTGGCTAATCTGATGGATGCCGATCTCAGCGGAGCCGCGCGCCACCACGGCGGCGACGGGTTCGTCCCCCTGGGGCGCCACGTGCTTCGTCTTGATCGCATCGCTGATGCCGAGGCGCTCGAGCACGTTGACGACATGGATGCCGCTCGCGCCCCCGCTGAAGGACACGGTCTTGGCGGCGAGCAGCGCACTCCTGAACTTCTCCGGCGTGCTGATGTCAGGCCGCGGTGCGCCGGCGCGCACTGCCACCCCGGTCAGGGAATGGGCGAAATCGACGCCGCTGCCAGCGACCAGCTTGCCCTCCTTGAGCAGCGGCTCATTGTATTCGTCAGGTCCGATGAACAGATCGCCGGTGGCGCCGGTCCTGATCCGCTCGACCATTCTGGGTCCGCTCGCAAAGGTGATGTTGACCTTGTGGCCGCTCGCACGCTCGAACATCGGCACGATCTCGACCAGCGCTTCCTTGGCGGCGGTGGTGCCGAGCACGACGATCTCGGCCGCCTGAGCTGTTGTCGCGCCAAGGAGCATGCTCACAACAGCCGCCGCGGCCACGAGTTTCGACAGCGCCATGAGGTACTCCCTTGCACGCCCGATCGCCGGTCCACAATCACAGCATAGCAGCGGCCGCACGGCGCTGCGATACGGTCGGAAGGCCGCACCCGCCCTGGCGGTTGCTCGCCGCCTCCGCTAGCCTCCCCGCAAAGCCAAGGGAAGTATCAAGGGAGGAGCCGCCATGCGCGGAACGCTCATTGTCGCCACCGTCATGTTCGCGCTCGGGCTGCTCGTCGGAACGCTCGCGACCGCCGCGCCCGACTTCGTGCTGCGGGGTGGGCGCTTCCGCCCGCTCAGCTACGCGGAGCTCAATCCGGCCCAGAAGGCCATGGCCGACGCCGAGATCGCGACCGGGCGGAAATCGCTCGATGGCCCGACCAATATCAATCTGCGCAGCCCGGAGATGGCGAAGGCGTCGCGGCCGCTCAACCGCTATCTGCGCTTCGAGGCCCCGGTCGAGCACAAGCTCAAGGAGATCGTGATCCTTTTGACCGCCCGCTTCTGGGGCGGCCAGTATGTCTGGTACTCGCATCGCACCTACGCCATCGAGGCGGGGCTCAGCCCGGCCTTCATCGATGCCATGGCGGCGGGCCGACGGCCTGATCCGATGACGCCGGACGAGGCTGCGGTGTACGACTTCTTCACGCAGTTGCTGTCCGCCCGACAGGTCAGCGACCTGGCCTTCAAGACCCTCGCCGACCGGCTCGGCGAGCGCGCGATCGTCGAGCTCGTCGCC
>DAIUEP010000395.1:0-2787 GCA_036845065.1 Xanthobacteraceae bacterium
AGGAACTTCAAATCGGCGGCACGAGCCGCGGGGCGTGACGTTTCACGCCCAGGGCCCGGCGATCCGGGCCCGCCCGGGAGCCACGCACTCCCGGGCCGATCCAGGCGATCCTGGATCACTGCGCCTTGTCGGCGCGCCATCCCCCTCGATCTGGGGGAAGCGAAGAGACCAAGACGAAGGGCGCCCCCCTGGCCCAGCGACATGAACAGGGGCCGATATTGTTTTGCCTCACGCATTGTCGCACCGCGCGCCCCCCCGAAATCCCCCTTTGCGGCGGGCGCGCAATCATGGTTGTTATCGCCCGCACCACCCCCCACCCATCACCATGAGGCCCTTCCAGTGAAACAAGTTGAAGTCGCGGTGATCGGCACCGGCTGGTGCGGCGGCATCCGCTCGGAGACGCTGTCGCGCTCGGCGCTGGTCGACAAGCTGCACGTCTGCGAGATCCGCCCTGAGCGCCTCGCCGAGATCAAGGCGCTCACCAGGCCGGCCACCGCCACGCTCGACTACCAGGACATCATCAAGAACCCCGCCATCTCGGTGGTCTATATCTGCACCACGCCCGAGCAGACCCACTTCCCGATCGCGCGCGACTGCCTCAAGGCCGGCAAGCACGTGCTGCTGGAGAAGCCGATCGCGCTCGAACTGTGGGAGGCCGACGAGCTGATCACGCTGGCGCGCCGCGGCGGGCTCAAGTTCACCATCGGCTATTCGCAGCGCTTTAACCCCAAGTTCGCCTACGCCAAGAAGAAGATCACCGACGGCACGCTCGGCAAGGTCGTCTCCGTGATGGTGAGCCGGCACTTGAGCCGCAGCCTCGGCAAGAAGATCGCGAGCCGCGTCAAGCTCTCGCCGGTGGTGATGGAATCGACCCACGACCTCGACTTCGTGTTCTGGCTGTTGGAGCCGGCGAAGCCCGTCAAGGTCTATTCGCAGGGCTCCTACGGCTACATGCAGCCGGTCAACGGTTCCTACGACTGCATGTGGTCGATCGTCACCATGGACAACGGCATGGTGGTGACGATCGGGGGCGGCTGGAACCTGCCGCCGAGCTATCCGAACTTCTGCACCACCTGGGTCGAGATCACCGGCACCGAGGGCGCCCTGATGCTCGACGACACCCATCGCGAGCACTGGCTCAACACCGTCGCGGGGGGAACGCAGTTCCCGATGTCGACCATGCCGGGCGAGCAGGTCGACCACGTGTTCGCGGGCCAGATGGGACCGGAGACGATCTACTTTTTGGAGTCGTGCATGCTCGATCGGCCCGTGATGGTGACGCCGGAGAGCGCGCGCACCGTGATGCAGACCTATCTGGCCGCCGACCTCTCGGCCGCACGCGGCGAGCCGATCGACCTGCCGCTCACCAACGAGACCCTGTCGGCGATCACCGAGATGACCGCAAGGAGCAAGCAGTGAAACGCAATGCCAAAGGCATCGGTCTCGCCATCATCGGCGGCGGGCGCGTTGGCCTGTTCCGCGGCGAGGTGGCGGCGCGTCATCCGGCAGTCGAATGGATCGGGCTGGCCGAGAAGAACCCGAACCGCGCCGGCGAGGTCGCGCCCAAGATCGAGGCCGACTTCGTCACGCAAAGCCATCGCGAGCTGCTGCGCCGGCCGGAAGTGACCTGCGCCATCATCGCGACCGACGAGCACCTGCACGTCGATCCGATCCTGGCGGCGGTCGAGCGCGGCGTGCCGATGCTGATCGAGAAGCCACTCGCCACCGACCTCGCGGAATCCGCGCGCGTGCTCAAGGCCATCACCGATGCCAAGCTCGACGCCGTCGTCGGCTATACCCAGCGCTTCCGGCGCAAATGGCTCGGTGCCAAGGAGAAGGTGCGCACCGGCGCGCTCGGCGATGTGACGCTCGTCACCTCGCGCGCGTTCATGAACCGCTTGGTCGCGATCGACAACTACAAGCGCACCGACGATCCGACCACGATCTCGCCGATGGTGATCTCGGGCACCCACGCGCTCGATATCGTGATGTGGTACATGGAGCACAAGACCCCGGTCGAGTGCTACGCGCGCTCGATCGACAAGGTGCTGGGGCCCACATACCAGGGCATCGACGCCACCGCCGGCATGATCATGTTCTCGGACGGCAGCGTCTATCATCTCAACATCTCCTGGGCGCTGCCGGTGACCTGGCCGGGCGCGGTCTATAGCCTCGAAGTCGCGATCAACGGCACCGACGGCGTGCTCACCATCGACGACACCCACCGCGACATGGTGCTGGCGGTGTCGAAGCCGCAGCTCGAAGGCTACAATCCGGACACCAGCCGCCTCGTCGACTTCATGGGCAGCTATCCGCCCGGCGACATGGCGCTCGGCGAGTTACGCGGGCCGATGCGGGAGGAAACCGACTCCTGGCTCAACCGCATGGCGCTGGGTGTTCCCACCCAAGCCTGCACGGCCGCGGAGGCGCATCGCAACCTGATGCTGACCAAGGCGCTCGACCTGTCGGCACGGCGAAAGCAAGCGGTGAAGCTGCCGCTCACGCCGGAGGACGAGCGTAGCGCCGCGTGAGGCGCAAATCGCCGCATGCCGTCGCGGCGACGGATTCGCGATGATAGGGTCGCGATGATAAAGTGACGACGAGCACATCGAGTGATGACGAGCACATCAAGTAATGACGAGCATAATGACCATTCGGGAGTGACGCCGATGTCAAAGCAAGTCCGCATCCTCTGCGCCGCCATGGGCACGATCGCGGCATTGAGCGTCCCCGCGCAGGCGCAGGACACGTTCTATGCCGGCAAGACCATCCGGCTGGTGGTCGGCA
>DAIUEP010000396.1:0-2760 GCA_036845065.1 Xanthobacteraceae bacterium
TCGAGCATATTGGCGGTCAGCATCAGCCCGTCGTGATAGGCCGCCTCCTCGCTCATCGCCTGGCCCATGCCCATCCAGACCGAGCCCTGCACCTGGCCTTCGACCGTGAGCCGGTTGAGCGCCTTGCCGCAATCGTGCGCGACCCACACCTTGTCGACGGTGACCACGCCCGTCTCCTCGTCGACGCTGACCTCGACCACCTGCGCCGAATAGCTGTAGCCCATGGTGCCGCCGATCGCGGCACCGCGATATTTGTTGCCGCCGTGCGATTCCGGAATGGTGGAATAGTTGCCGGTGACCGTGATGGTGCCGGTGTCCTTCAGCGCCTCGACCACCACCTCGTTGAAGCTGAGGCCCTTGTCCTGCGCGCCGGCGCGATAAAGCTCGCCCAGGCATTCGATCTCGTCCGGCTTCGCCTCGAGCTTGCGCGCCGCCGCCTCGATCAGCACGCGCTTGAGGTTCCGCGCCGCGTCGATCGCGGCGTTGCCGACCATGAAGGTCACGCGCGACGAATAGGAGCCGTTGTCCTTCGGCACCACCTCGCTGTCACCGGTGATGACGCGCACGCGCGAGAAGTCGAGGCCAAGCACCTCGGCCACCGTCTGCACCAGGATGGTCGACGACCCCTGCCCGATCTCGGCCGCGCCCGAGAGCACCACCACCGAGCCGTCGAAGTCGAGCTTGATCTTGACGGTCGCGTGCGGCTCGCCGGTCCAGTTCACGGGCTTCGACGCGCCGCTGATGTAGTGCGAGCAGGCCATGCCCAAACCTTTGCTCACTCCCCTCCCCTTCGGCAGCTTGCCCTTGCGCGCGCACCAGCCGCTCTCGCGCTCGACGAAGTCCATGCACTCAGGGAGGCCGTAGCTCTTCACCATCAGGTCGTTGTCGGTGACGGTCGGCGCCGTGAGCAGGTTGGCGCGCCGCACCGCAAATGGATCGAGTCCAAGCTCGCCCGCCATCTGGTCGATGAGGCTCTCGAACGCGAAGCGGACATCGACCGTGCCGTGGCCACGGAACGCGCCGCAGGGCGGCGTGTTGGTGAGCACGCGCCGGCCGACATATTTGACGTTGTGCAGGTCGTAGATGGCGTACAGCATCGAGCCAGAATAGAGGATCGTCACCACGCCATAGCCGGAATGCGCGCCGCCGCGCTGGTCGCATTCGCATTCGACCGCGGTGATGCGGCCGTCCCGGCGCATGCCGATCTTGAGCCGGATGTCGGTCTCCGGCCGCCCGCGATGGGTGATGAAGGTCTCCTCGCGGCTGACCACCATGCGCACCGCGCCGCCGACCTTGCGCGCGAGCAGCGCCGCGATCAGCTCCACGTTGAGCGTCTCGGTGCGGCAGCCGAAGCCGCCGCCGACATGCGGCTTGACCACGCGGATGCGCGACATGTCCATGCCGAGGATTTGGGCAAGCATGAGGTGGACGTAGTACGGCACCTGCGTCGAGGCGTGCACCGTCATGCGGTCGCGGCCAGGATCGTAGTCGGCGATCGCGGCGTGCATCTCCATCTGGTTCTGGCAGACCTCGGCGCAGTTGTAGGCGCCCTCGCGCACCAGATCGGCTTCGGCGAAGCCCTGCTCGACGCTGCCAAGCTCGAACAGCACGTCGCGCTCGAGGTTGCGCGGCTTGCGGGCATGGAGCGCGACCGCGTCGGGCGCGAGCGCGGCCTTCGCCGTGTAATAGGCCGGCAGCTCCCGCACCGTGAGCTTGATCAGAGACAACGCCTGGCGTGCGGTCGCGTCGTCGACCGCCGCCACCGCCGCGACCGGCTCTCCGCGATAGCGCACCTTGTCGCGCGCCAGCGGATGCTCGCTGCGCGCGATCGGCAGCACGCCGAAGGTCTTGTCGCAGTCGGCGCCGGTGACGATCGCCTTCACGCCCGGAAGCCTCGCGGCCTCCGACACGTCGACCGCGACGATCTCGCCATGCGCATAGGGGCTGCGAAAGATACGCCCCGCGAGCATGCCGGGCGCGATCAGGTCGGCGGTGAACTTGGCACGGCCGGAGACCTTCTCGGGCCCATCCACCATCGGCACATAGCCGCCGATGTTGTGCGCCGGCACGATCTTGTTCATGGTTTCAATCCATCGGCCGCGAGGGCGGCGGCGTGCTGCACCGCCTCGATGATCTTCACATAGCCGGTGCAGCGGCAGATGTTGCTGCCGAGCGCGTCGCGGATCTCGTCCTCGGTGGGGTGCGGGTTGCGCCGCAGCAGCCCGGCCGAGGCCATCAGGAAGCCCGGCGTGCAATAGCCGCATTGGGCGCCGAGCTTCTCATGGAAGCCGCGCTGCACCGCGGAGAGCCTGCCGTCCTGGGTGAGCGACTCAACCGTATCGACCCGGCGGCCCGCGACGGCGGCCGCGAGCGTGAGGCAGGAGAGCCGCGGCTCGTCATCGATAAGCACCGTGCAGGCCCCGCACTCGCCGCCGTCGCAGCCGGTCTTGGTGCCGGTGAGGCCCGCGACCTCGCGCAGGTAATCGAGCAGCAACAGGTTATCCCTGACCCCGTCCACGCGGGGCCGGCCGTTGAGGGTGAACTCGAGGAGGCGCGCCATCACGGTTGCCATAGCAACATTCGCCACCCCGTTCAATTTGAGGCCAACGTGGTTGCGCGCAGGCCAGGTTGTGAGGTGAAATTCAAAACGGCAAAAGAAGATCGGCCCCTGTTCATGCGCTGGGCCAGGGGGCGCCCTTCGTATGGTCTCTTCGCTTCCCCCGAAATCGAGGGGGATGGCGCGCCGACAAGGCGCAGTGA
>DAIUEP010000397.1:0-2754 GCA_036845065.1 Xanthobacteraceae bacterium
AATTTCACCATTGCAACGGCCTCCTGTTTGCAACAGGGCAATCGTAGCGCAAAGACATGACGCGGGGAATAATGACCGGCGCGAATGGCTGCGGTGACCCTGGAAGTTCCGGCTGGTAGGATTGTCCGCTCGGCGACTCAAAGGGCAGCGATCACGACAGCGCCGATTGAGATGGGCAACGGGGCGAACGGCATGGGCAAGATCATCATCTCCTACCGCCGCGCGGATTCGGCCGCGATCTCCGGCCGCATCTTCGACCGGCTGGCGAGCCACTATGGAGATGAAGCGGTCTTCATGGATATCGACAAGATTCCATTCGGCACCGACTTTCGCGAGCACATCCGCAAGGTGCTGCTCGAAGGCGACATCCTGCTCGCGGTCATCGGCCCGAGCTGGCTGGGCAAGAACGCGGATGGAGCGAGCCGGATCAAGGACGAGGCCGATCCGGTGCGCGTCGAGGTCGAGACCGCGTTGCGGCAGAAAACACGCGTGATCCCGGTGCTGGTCGACGGCGCCGCCATGCCGTCAACCGCCGACCTGCCGGAGGCCTTGCGCGACCTCGCCTATCTCAATGCCGCTCCGCTCGACGTCGGGCGCGACTTTCGCACCCATATGGACCGGCTCATCCGTTCGATCGACGAGGTGCTCGGCCCCGCACGCGCGGCCCGTCCCGCGGCGCGCGCGAGCAAGAGCCGGCTCGGGATGGGCGTCGCCGTCATCGCCATCCTGGTCGCGCTCGTCGGGACGGCGGGCTTTCTGTTCATGCCGGGGCAATCACCCGAGCCCGCCAAGGAGCCAGCGCGACAGAGCGCCTCGCCCGCCCCGGTCGCCCCAAAGGAAGCTCCGGTCGCCCCCAAGGAAATCGTCAACCTGCCGGCGCCGCCGCGCATCGAGCCGGACATCCGCACGGCTCCTTCGCGGCTTCCCGCCGACATCCCCAACGCGGCCGCGCCGCCGCCGCGCGCCGAGCCCGCAACCTATCGGGTGCTGCCGAACGTCTCCGGCGGGGTGCAGAACCTGCGCAGCGGCCCGGCGGTGCGCTATGCGCTGGTGGTGGCGATCCCGGCCGGCGCGACCGGCATCACGCTCGGCGCCTGCCGCGCGTCGGAGGACGGCTCGCGGCCCTGGTGCGCCGCCAGGTGGCGGACCTATTCGGGTTTCATTTCAAGCTGCTGTATCGTGGACGAGAGGACCGGCGCCGCCCCCCGCGTCGATTGATCCGTAACAAGCGCACCATTGCGGCCGTAGAAGCAGTAGAATGCCAATGCGCCGCCCCGCGGCCGCCACCGGAGGATATCCCATGCGCCTGGCTTCTGCTCTTGGCATGTCCCTGCTGCTCCTGCCCGTGCTGGCGGCGCTGCCGCTGATCACGGCGCGCTCGGAATCGATGGCGGTGCGCATTGACGCTCCCGCGCTCGACGCCCCCGCGGGCGAGGGCCTCGAGACCGCGGTGCTCGCCGGCGGCTGCTTCTGGGGCGTGCAGGCGGTCTACCAGCACACCAAGGGCGTCGTGAATGCCGTCTCCGGCTATGCCGGCGGCGGCGCCGAGGACGCGACCTATCAGTCGGTCGCCTATGGCCGCACCCGCCACGCCGAGGCGGTGCGCGTGACCTTCGACCCGCGCGTGACGTCCTACGGCAAGATCCTGCAGATCTTCTTCTCGGTCGCGCACGACCCGACGCAACTCAACCGGCAGGGGCCGGACTACGGCGAGCACTATCGCTCCGAGATTTTCCCGCAGAGCGAGACGCAGCGCCGCGTCGCCAAGGCCTATATCGCGCAGCTCGACGCCGCGCGCGCCTTCTCAAAGCCGATCGTGACCAAGACCGATACCGACAAGGCCGCGTTCTATCCGGCCGAGGACTATCACCAGGACTACGCCGTCAAGCATCCGATGCAGCCGTACATTGTCATCAACGACCTGCCCAAGGTCGAGCATCTCAAGACGATGTTCCCGGACCTCTATCGCGAGACCCCGATGACGGTCGCGGCCGCGAAGGCCGCGGGGCATTGAAGGCCGTCAAACTCTGCTGGTTGTGAGTTGCGAAGGTGCGTGCCGCACGGTTCCCTCCCCCCTTGCGGGGGAGGGACAGGGAGAGGGGTGACGATAAAGCGCCGAGCGCGAAGCCGATCCTCACGCGCGGACCAAGACACAAAGAGTAACGAGGACTGTTTTTGTCGGCGTCATATTGGAAACAGGCATCGTGCCTGTTGTACCCCCCTCCCTGTCCCTCCCCCGCAAGGGGGGGAACGCTGTGGCACAGCTCTGCCCCGCCTCAAGCCAGCACTGGGGGAGAGAACCACCGGATAGAGCTGTTGCTCTCAATTTCTGGGTCGGTCGTGCAGGCGCCCACGTCACGGCGCGCGGCGGAACGAGCCATCCTTGAAGAACATGCGGAACGGCGTCGTGCCCGACGCGCTGCCGTCCATCGCGCGCCACTTGCCGTTGGCGCAGAGCGTGCCGCCCGCCACCTGCGTCGCCTCAAACTCGACGACGTTATGATAGACGTTGACGTCCGGCGCCGGCGTCACCGCCATGAACGTGGTCACGCATTTGTCGCGCAGGATGACCGGGTCGTAGCCCTTGATCATGATCCCGTTGCCGCCGGTCGACTCGAACGTGCTCTTGAGCGGCGGCCAGCTGTCGTAGTTCTCCTGAGCATGGGCACCGGAGATCGCGAGCGCCACAAAGGCCGCA
This sequence comes from Xanthobacteraceae bacterium, assembly GCA_036845065.1. Taxonomy (GTDB): domain Bacteria; phylum Pseudomonadota; class Alphaproteobacteria; order Rhizobiales; family Xanthobacteraceae; genus VAZQ01. The sequence goes on from DAIUEP010000397.1 coordinate 2,699, forward strand.
GCGGCGGCCACAATCCTTCGCATAACCATGGAAATCCTCCCGTTCATCAACGCCGC
>DAIUEP010000398.1:0-2744 GCA_036845065.1 Xanthobacteraceae bacterium
CATAGAGTTGCTAGTGCCCCTTTGTTTCCGAAGTTCGTGTCAGAGGTTGCTGCGACGTATCACGAACTTCGGAAACGGGGCACTAGCTCATCGCAGCCACAAAAGGTGGCTGTCACAACGGGTTAGCGGTATTGCGACTGTTGGTCGCCGACCGGATCGGCGCCGGCAGGCCCTATCGGGCGCCGATTACTTGCGCTGCGCCCGCTGGGTGGGCGTGATCGCCGAGCGGCGCCGCTCCCCTCGGCGCAGCGATTCGAGCGCCACGGTCCGCCCGATCTTGTCCCCGCCCAGAACGCGGATAAGGTCGTCGGCGCCGCTGATCGCAACGCCGTCGAGCGCGATGAGGATGTCGCCCACGAGGACGCCCGCAAGCTCCGCCGGGCTGCCAGGCTCGATGCCGACCGCCACCACGCCGCTTGACTGTGTGATGCCCGCGGCATGGCGCAGACGGCGCGGGATCGCGGTCTGCTGGGCCGCGACCCCGATATAGGCGCGCCGGACATGACCATGACGAACCAGCTCGCCGAGCACAAAGTTCGCCGTGTTGGAGGCCACCGCAAAGCAGATGCCCTGCGCGCCCATGATGACGGCGGTGTTGATGCCCACCACCTCGCCGTGCGAGGACACCAGCGGGCCACCGGAATTTCCCGGGTTCAGCGCCGCGTCAGTCTGGATCACGTCGTCGATCAGCCGTCCGGACTGGGCGCGCAACGAACGGCCGAGCGCCGAAATCACGCCGGTCGTCACTGTGGATTCAAAGCCGAGCGGGTTGCCGATGGCGATGACGAGCTGCCCGCGCTTGAGGCGCTTGGAATCGCCAAGCGTTGCCGCCGGCAGTGTGACAGCGCTGTCGACCCGCACCAGCGCGAGATCGGTGTCCGGGTCGTCGCCGACCACGCGGGCGGTCAGGCTGCTGCCGTCGACCGTGGTGACGTTGACGCGGGCGGCGCCACCGACCACGTGGCTGTTGGTGAGCACGAGCCCATCGGGCGCCACGATTACGCCCGAGCCGGTTCCATCGCGGCGGCGCTGCCCATCGCCACCCCTGACATCGAGCCGGACCACGGCTGGCCCGATCCGATCGACCACGTCGATGACGGCGCGGGAATAGGCATCGAGCAACGCCTGGTCGTCCGCTGGAATCGATGCGGGATCTGTGACGTCAGAAGTTCCATCGTCGAGCATTTCGTGTGGTTCCCTGAGGCATCATCTATCACTGCGGTACGGCGTAGCTGCATCGCGCAAACGCAGGGACGTGTTGTGGCATCGATATGGGGTGACAAGGTGCCGTCCAAAAGGGCAGGGACTTTGATCACAAGCGCGCGACCTTCGAACCGCTCGGAAAGGGGGCACTAGCCGCTATATCGGGCGAAGCGTTATATGCGATGCACAATGACCTCGTTGCCCGAAAGGCTATCCATGTCGGCTCGTGCCCGATCATTTTCACTGCAAGCGCTTGTGCTGATGGCCTTGGCGGGCTGTGGCGAGGCGCCCAAGCAGGGAGCAGCGCCGCCCCCGCCGACGGTGACGGTCGCCAAGCCGACACAGCGGACCGTGATCGATCAGGACGAATATGTCGGCCGCTTCGTCGCCGTGGAAATGGTCGAGGTCCGCGCCCGCGTGTCCGGCTACCTGGAGCAGGTGCATTTCCGGGATGGGCAGACCGTCAAACAGGGCGATCTCTTGTTCTCGATTGACAAGCGGCCGTTCCAGAACACGCTGGCGCAGGCCAAGGCCAATCTGGTTTTGGCGAAGTCGAATGTCACCTTCACCGAAGCCGACTATGCGCGCGCCCAGCAGCTCCTGCGCGACCGCACCATCAGCGAGCAGGTCTTCGAGCAGCGCGCGCAGGCTTTTCGCAATGCGCAGGCATCGGTGACGGCCAATGAGGCGCTGGTGAAGCAGGCCGAGCTCGATCTCGAGTTCACCGAGCTGCGCTCCCCGGTCGCGGGACGAATCGGCGACCGTCGCGTCACCCAGGGCAACCTGGTCACCGGCGGCGCCGGCGGCAACACGACGTTGCTGGCCACGGTGGTGTCGACCGATCCGATCCGCCTGGAGTTCACTCTGGATGAGGCGGCATACCTGCGCTATGAGCGCCTCTCGAGCGGCGGCAAGGATGTCACCAGCCGCGAGGCGAGCGTCATCGTTGCGCTCAAGCTGCTCGACGAACGCGACTTCGTCCACCGCGGCTACATGGACTTCGTCGACAATGTGATCGATCGCGGCTCCGGCACCATCCGGGCGCGCGCGCAGTTTTCCAATCCGGATGGCGTCTTCACGCCCGGCATGTTTGCGCGCGTGCGCGTGCCCGGCTCGCCAGCCTATGCGGCGCTGCTGCTGCCCGATGCTGCGATCCTGAGCGAGCAGGTCCGCAAATACGTGCTTGTCGTCGACGGCGAGAGTGTCGCGCGCCAGAAATACGTAACGCTCGGCGAGCTCGTCGATGGCCTGCGCGTCATCAAGGACGGCCTTGCCGCCGACGACCGCGTCATCGTCAATGGCCTGATGCGGGCGCGGCCGGGCATCAAGGTGACCGCGCAGGAGCAGGCCGCGCCGCCCACGACCGCATCGCATTCGACGGCCCCGTGAGGTTTGGAGCGCCATGCGTCTCTCACATTTCTTCATTGACCGGCCGATCTTTGCCTCGGTGATCTCGATCGTCTTCGTGATCCTTGGCGCGGTCGCGTTCGCGCGCCTGCCGATTGCGCAGTATCCCGAGATCGCGCCGCCGATCATCAACG
>DAIUEP010000399.1:0-2701 GCA_036845065.1 Xanthobacteraceae bacterium
CGACCTCCCCCTTACCAAGGGGGTGCTCTACCACTGAGCTACGGCAGCATCGATCGAGCGCCGCGGGGCGCATTCAACAACCAACCGATGCGGCGTTCCTTGCCATAAGGGGGCGTCAGGCGCAACCTGTCCGCATGAGCGAGCGGCCGAAAGAGCACCGGAAAGATAGCGCCCAGCGCCGCCGGGCGGCGGCGTTGCGCGACAACCTCAAGCGCCGCAAGGCGCAGGCTCGAGGGCGCCAGGAGGGCCGGCCGCAGAGCCAGGAGTCTGTCGGAGAGCCAGCGGGATCGACCGGCCAGCCTCACGATTCTGCCGGAATCGGCGCCGAGAAGTGAGCGCAACGCGGGGAGCCTGTGCGAAATCCAGGCTTTGCAGGGTTGCCCGGATGGTCCATAGAGGGCGATCTGCTGGGGCTCCGCAGCGCCTGAAGGCGTTGCCGGACGAACCTGACCCGGGACGAGCGAGGGCCAAGCAGACCAAGCGGACCAACAAGGGGGCTAGCGCAGCATGGATCGCATTCGCATCAAGGGTGGCCGCAGGCTCAATGGCGTCATCCCGATCTCGGGCGCCAAGAACGCCACGCTGCCCTTGATGATCGCGAGCCTGCTCACCGACGAGACGCTCATCCTCGAGAACGTGCCGCGGCTCGCGGACGTGGCGCTCCTGCAGCGCATCCTTGGCAATCACGGCGTCGACGTCATGGTGGGCGGCAAGCGCCCGGGTGAGACGCAATATGACGGCCAGACGCTCCATATCTCGGCCGCCAACATCATCGACACCACCGCGCCCTATGAGCTGGTTTCGCGCATGCGGGCGAGCTTCTGGGTGATCGCGCCGTTGCTCGCGCGCATGGGCGAGGCCAAGGTCTCGATGCCGGGCGGCTGCGCCATCGGCACGCGGCCGGTCGATCTCCTCATCATGGCGCTGGAGCAACTTGGTGCCGAGATCGAGATCGACGCCGGCTATGTCATCGCGCGCGCCAAGAAGGGGCTGCGCGGCGGTGAGATCGTGTTCCCCAAGGTGACCGTCGGCGGCACCCACACCGCCATCATGGCGGCCTCGCTGGCGAACGGCACCAGCGTGATCGAGAACGCCGCGCGCGAGCCCGAGATCAAGGACGTCGCCGACTGCCTCAACAAGATGGGCGCGAAGATCACCGGCGCCGGCACCTCGCGCATCGTGGTCGAGGGCGTCGCCAGGCTTGGCGGCGCGCGCCACCGCGTCGTCTCCGACCGCATCGAGACCGGCACCTATGCGATGGCGGTCGCCATGACGGGCGGCGACGTGGTCCTTGAAAATACGCAGCCCGAGCTTCTGCAGGCCGGCCTCGACGTGCTCACGCAGGCGGGCGTCGAGATCACGCCGACCAATTCCGGCATCCGCGTCGCCCGCAACGGCGCGGGCCTCGCGCCGGTCGAGGTCACGACCGCGCCGTTCCCCGGCTTCCCGACCGATCTGCAGGCGCAGCTGATGGCGCTGATGACGCGCGCCAAGGGCACCTCGCGCATCACCGAGACGATCTTCGAGAACCGCTTCATGCATGTGCAGGAGCTGGCGCGGCTCGGCGCACGCATCCATCTCGAAGGCGAGACCGCCACCATCGAGGGCGTCGCGCGGCTCAAGGGTGCGCCCGTGATGGCGACCGACCTGCGCGCATCGGTGTCGCTGGTGATCGCGGCGCTCGCGGCCGACGGCGAGACCATGGTCAACCGCGTCTATCACCTCGACCGCGGCTTCGAGCACCTGGAAGACAAGCTCGCCGCCTGCGGCGCCGCGATCGAGCGCATCAGCGGGTGAGGGGCGGCGCGCCGCGCTTCACTTCCGCGTCGCATCGAAATAGCGCAGGTCCGGCGGCGCCTGGCCCTTGCGGCTCGGCATCAGAAGGCCGTCGGCGCTCAGGTAGTAGATCTCGTGGCCGACCCCGACCAGCGCGGTGCCCTCGGTGCAATAGGATTCAACCCAGTCGAGATGCCGCTCGGGCTTGCGCGAGTATTTCTTATCGACAGTCCAGGGCCGCGTCAGGGCGTTGTCAATCACCGTGATCTCGTCATGCAGGACGTTGGGATCGGCTTTGTCGAGATAGATGCGCTCCTTGAAGACCGACTGGTTGTCGAAGTGCAGCGGCAGGCCGGTCGCGTCATAGGCGCGGCGGCCCTTGAACGGGCCGCGCGTCTCGGCCTCGAGGACGTCGAAACGGCCGTCGCCGTTTTCGTCGATCCACTTGCCGATCGAATAACCCGAGTAGGAGGGCTCGATCGATTGGGGCCAGCTCCGCCCGTCGGTGAACAGACGGCGATAATGGTCCGAGCCGCCGACCAGGATGTAAGTCGTGTCCGGCGTGACGATGAACTCCAAGGGCCGCGTCGCCACCATCATGAACGGCATGCCGGCCGGGTGGCAGAGCGCGTGGTCGATAAAATTGCCCTGGCCGCCCTTGGCCTGGTCCGCGAGGCTGTCGTCGAGGATCTTCTGATATTCCGGCGTCAGCGGCGCCTGCTGTCCGCGTCCCCACGGCTTGGTCTGGTCGAACGACGGCTGGCCGCCAAGGCCGCGCACGACGAAGCGCGACCAGCCGCCGCGCAAGTCCGGATAGGCCGCAAGGTCGGCGGCCTGCGCGCCGATTGTCATGATCACGACGCATGCAAGGGCAACCGCAAAGAGCCCACTCAAGCTGCGGTTCGACATGGCGATCCTCCCTCAA
>DAIUEP010000400.1:0-2676 GCA_036845065.1 Xanthobacteraceae bacterium
ACTCCATATGATGGCCGGCGGTGGCGCAGACGAACTCGCCGCCCTGCTCGGACAGGATGCGCGCGATGGCGGCCGAGTTCTCGCGGCGGAGCGCCTCGCCGGTGAGGATCACGGCCCCGGTGTCGATCTGGTCCGGATGCAGCTTCGCGTTTGCATAGGCCTCATCGATGATCGCTCCGAGCGCCGCCTCGTCGATCAATTCCTCGCTCTGATAGGGCGTCAGCGCGTTTGGCGACTGATAAAGCGTCTCGCGCGAGACCACGTAGTAGCGGCTGGTGAGGTCCTCGCCGTAGCGGCGCAGGTTAATGCGCGAGAAGATGACCTGGGTGCCGGCCGATCCGATATCGATGCCGACGCTCACCAGCGTGACGTGGTCCTGCAGCCAGATCGGATTCTGTTCCAGCGGCCCGTCTTCGTCGAACTCGAAATGGTCGTGATCGTGGTCGGAGTACTCGTCGTGCTGGTGCACGATGTTCTCGCCATAGAGATGGTCGGTGAGGTTGTGTCCACCCTGTGGTTTCTTGTCCTCGGCATCGGCCATCAGCAGTCAACTCCTCTACGTTCATGGTGGCGCCCAGCCGGGCGGCCAGGCAGCCTCAAGCAGCCGACGGACCCATTCGGCATGACCAGGCACACACGGGTGGAAGGGGCCGGACCGGCGGCTTCGCTAGGCAGGCCCTGACCGATCATCAAGTCCTTTCAACGGGATCGCGCCGAAACCAGCGGCTCGACACAGTCAGTTTCCACCCGGACCGGCATTCCCGTGCATGATCGCGCTTATCGGACATTCATATAAGCCAGGGGGGATTGCGGTCAAATGTCCGCACGCCTCGCCGGGGCAGGCGGTCCCGGCGCCACGGAGCGAGGCCTTATTTACCGGATCGTCGCGGCTTCAATGGCGCCGGGACGGCTTCATTGACAGCGGTCGGACGCCGGGTAGTGTCGCCGACCAGCAGAAAAAGGACGTCAAACCGTGACCAGCGAAGCCCCCAAGAAGCCAATAGACAAGCCAACCGACGAAATGACCGCCGAGGCCTACCTGGCCCGGCTCGGCGAGCGCGGCATCGACTACGTGTTCGCCAATGCGGGCACCGATTTCGCCCCGATCGTGGAGGCGATCAGCCGCCATAGCGGCAACGGCACCAAATACCCGCGTTTCATCACCGTGCCGCACGAAAACGTCGCGATGGCGATGGCGCATGGTTACTACCGCACCTGCGGCAAGCCGGCGGCCGTCATGGTCCACGTCACGGTGGGGACTGCTAACGCCGTCTGCGGCCTGATGAACGCCGCCCGCGACAACATCCCGGTGCTGCTCGCGGCCGGCCGCACCCCGATCACCGAGACCGGGCACGCCGCCTCCCGCAATCGCTCGATCCACTGGGGCCAGGAATCGTTCGACCAGGGCGGCATGGTGCGCGAATTCGTGAAATGGGACTACGAGCTGCGCGAAGGCCAGCCGGTCGGTGCGGTGGTCGACCGCGCGCTCGACATCGCGATGACCGAGCCGCGCGGCCCGGTCTATCTCACGCTTCCGCGCGAGGTGCTCGCCAATCCGACCACCCATACGCGCCGCGACACCGTGCGCCCCCTCGGCGTCGCCTCGCCGGAGCCGGCGCGCCGCACCATCGAGGAGGCCGCGAGCCTGATCGCCAAGGCCGAGTTTCCGCTGATCGTGACCTCGACGGTGGGGCGTGACCCCGCCGCCGTCACCGAGTTGGCGGCGCTCGCCAACGAGTTTGCGCTGCCGGTGGTGCAGGCCGAGGCGCGCGATTTCAACCTGCCCACCGATCATCCGATGCACCTCGGCTTCGAGGCCGGCCCCTGGGTCGCCAAGGCCGACGTGATCGTGGTGCTCGACAGCGTGGTTCCGTGGATTCCCTCGCACGGCGGGCCGCGGCGGGACGCCAAGATCATCCACATCTCGAGCGATCCGCTCGCCACGCGCTATCCGTTCCGGGAAATGGAGGCCGATCTCCTGATTGCGGGCGACCCGTGCGCGGCATTACGCCTGCTGCGCGAATGCCTCGCCGGCCTGCCCAGGAGCGGCAACGGCGCCGCCGACGGCCGGCGCAAGACCGTGGCCGCGGCACGCGAGGACATCCTGGCCCGCCGCCGCAAGCTGATCGACCAGGTCAAGGACCAGTCGCCGGTCCACCTCGCCTGGCTGGCGCATTGCCTCAACGAGGTGAAGTCGGAAGATGCCATCGTGATCAGCGAGCTCGGCGTTCCGCTGGCGCAGCTCAGCCTCACCAAGCCGCGCTCCTATATGGGCAACCTCCTGTCCGGCGGGCTGGGCTTCGGCCTCGGCGCCGGACTTGGCGCCAAGCTCGCGGCCCCCGAGCGCGAGGTGATCGTGACGGTCGGCGACGGCTCCTACATGTTCGGCAACCCGCTGCCCTATCACTATGTCGGCCGCGCCGAGAGCCTGCCGACGCTCACGATCGTGACCAACAACATGATGTGGGGCGCGGTGCGCCAGTCGACGCTCGACGTCTATCCCGACGGCAAGGCGTCCAAGGCGAATGCCATGCCGATCACCGAGCTCAAGCCATCGCCCGACTTCGAGAAGGTGGTGGAGACCTGTGGCGGCCACGGCGAGAAGGTGGAGACCTCAGCCGCCGTGATGCCGGCGCTCAAGCGCGCGCTCGAGAAGGTGCGCTCCGGCACGCCGGT
>DAIUEP010000401.1:0-2671 GCA_036845065.1 Xanthobacteraceae bacterium
GCGAGCCGGAGGAGCTCGAGCGGCTGCGCAGCTATCTCGACAAGCAGCTCTCGCATCTGCAGGGCGTGGTGGCTCGGCTCGCCAACCGGCTGCAGCGACGCCTGATGGCGCAGCAGAATCGCGCGTGGGAGTTCGATCTCGAAGAGGGCATGCTCGATCCGGCCCGCCTCGCGCGCATCATCATCGATCCGCTCCACCCGCTGTCATTCAAGCGCGAGAAGGACACCAAGTTCCGCGACACGGTGGTGACCCTGCTGCTCGACAATTCGGGCTCGATGCGCGGACGGCCGATCACGGTCGCAGCGACTTGCGCGGACATTCTCGCGCGCACGCTGGAGCGCTGCGGCGTCAAGGTCGAGATCTTGGGATTCACCACGCGCGCCTGGAAAGGCGGGCAGTCGCGCGAGGCCTGGCTTGCCGCCGGCAAGCCTCCCAATCCGGGTCGCCTCAACGACCTGCGCCACATCATCTACAAGTCGGCCGACGCGCCGTGGCGGCGCGCGCGCAAGAATCTCGGACTGATGATGCGCGAAGGCCTCCTCAAGGAGAACATCGACGGCGAGGCGCTCGACTGGGCGCACAAGCGCTTGCTCGCGCGCAGCGAGCAGCGCCGCATCCTGATGATGATCTCCGACGGCGCGCCGGTCGACGACTCAACGCTCTCGGTCAATCCCGGCAACTATCTCGAGCGTCACCTGCGTTGGGTGATCGAGGAGATCGAGACCCGCTCGCCGGTCGAGCTCATCGCCATCGGCATCGGTCACGACGTTACTCGGTATTACCGTCGGGCGGTGACCATCGTGGATGCCGAGGAGCTGGGTGGCGCCATGACGGACAAGCTCGCCGAGCTGTTCGACGAGAACGCGACCGAGGCCGAGATGCAGCGCATGCCGGCGCGCAAGCCGGATCGGTGGTCGCGCGCCTCTGCAACCTTCCTCGATCCGACCGATCGTCGTCGCGCTTAGGCCGCAAACGGCTGGTGGTGCAGAGCAGCCCTGCCGGCTATGATTCGTGCGCCGGCGGCGGGGCTTGATTGATGGAGCGGGGAGCATGCTGCTGCATCGTTCGCTGGAGCAGCCGGCAAGGCTCGGCATCTCATCCGGGCTGAGCCGGCGGTCGGTCGGCGCGCTGCTGCTGGCCCTCGCGCTCACCCCGCTGCCGGATGCCGCACCGGCACAGCGCACCCCCGATCCGCCGGCGTCGATCGAGATTGCGGCCCATCGCCTGGCAGGCTTTGATCATACCGATTCGGCGCGCCGCCAGTTCGGGCTGCTGGAATTCCGCGGCGGGCTTGCACTCACCTCCTCGTTCAAGCATTTCGGCGGCCTGTCTGCCATTCGGGTTCAGCCGGACGGCGCCAATTTCGTCGCGCTCACCGACAAGGGCTGGTGGCTCAAGGGGCGGATCGTCTACGACGGGAGCCGCCCGAGCGGCATTGCGGACGCGCAGATGGCGCCGATCCTGGGTCCGGACGGGCTCACGCTCGCTTCGCGCGGTTGGTACGACACCGAGTCGATCGCGCAGGATGGCGGCACGCTCTATGTCGGGATCGAGCGCGTCAATCGCATTGTCCGGCTCGATTTCGGCAAGGATGGACTCCTCGCCCGTGCCCAGCCGGTCGAGGTTCCGCCCGCCGTGCGCGGCCTGCCCAACAATAAGGGCCTCGAGTCGCTGGTGTTCGTGCCGCGCGGCCTGCCGCTCGGCGGAGCCTTGATCGCGATCTCGGAGCGCGGGCTCAATCGCGACGGCAATCTCTTGGCCTTCCTGATCGGCGGGCCGCGTCCGGGGCCGTTCGCGCTCAAGCGCACCGCCGATTTCGATGTCAGCGACGCCGCGCTGCTGCCGTCGGGAGACCTGCTGATCTTGGAGCGCAAGTTCAGCTGGGCCGCCGGTCTGTTCATCCGGATGCGTCGCATCAGGCTTGCGGATGTGCAGCCGGGTGCGCTGGTCGACGGCAAGGTGCTGTTCGAAGCCGACCTCGGCTATGCGATCGACAACCTGGAAGGACTAAGCGTCCACCGCGGCGCAAACGGCGAGACCGTGCTGACCCTGGTGTCGGATGACAATTTCTCCGCGCTGCAGCGCACGCTGTTGCTGCAGTTCACGCTGGCGGAGCCCTGAGAGGGGGCGAACAGGGGAATAGACAAATAAGGGGCGTTCCTAGGCGTTTGCGCTATTCGCCACTTCGCCAGTGGTCTTTTTCTTCTTGATCTGGCGCTTGAGCTCAAGCACGCGCGGGGACAGCTCCGCGTCCCTCGCCTTCATCAGGAAGGCGTCGAGGCCGCCGCGATGGTCGATTGTCCTGAGTGCGTTCGCCGACACCCGCAGCCTGATCGATCGGCCGAGCGCATCCGACATCACTGTGACGTTAAGCAGGTTGGGCAGGAACCGCCGCTTGGTCTTGCGGTTTGAGTGGCTCACTTTGTGCCCGACCTGCGCCCCTTTGCCGGTCAGTTCGCATCGCCGCGACATGGCGAAATCCTTCTTTAATATCAGGAGCCTCGCAGGCACGCGCCGCGTCAGGTCGCCGCCATGGCGCCTCCGCTCCGGCTGGCTCGGCTAGAGACCGCGGACGTATAGTGGCGGGGGGCGAAAGCGTCAAGGGAAGGGTCGAGGTTCCTCGTACCCAAAGGCTCCTCAAAGGGCCCCAAAGCGCGCCCGCCCCGTCTTA
>DAIUEP010000402.1:0-2667 GCA_036845065.1 Xanthobacteraceae bacterium
GTATAGCGCGACAATCTGGATGAGAACGGCGCGTCAATCAGGATGAGACGAGGCGGCCGAGCGGATTGATGATTGTCGCTGGCTGTGGATTTGGCAAGCAGTTTGATTGACGGTCCGCGTCAATCAGCTTTCGTGTTTCTCGGTTTTCTTGAGTGTCGCGCTCGCGGGAGGTCGTCCGCGCCCGCGCTTTCGCTCGAGAGCTTCGCGCCGCCGATAGCTCTCGACGTTCATCTCCAGGATCGTGGCGTGGTGGACGAGGCGGTCGATGGCCGCGAGCGTCATAGCCTGGTCTGGGAATATCTTGCCCCACTCGCCGAACGGCTGATTGGCCGTGATGAGCATCGATCGCCGTTCGTAGCGCGCCGCGATCAACTCGAACAAGACGCTGGTCTCGGCCTGATCCTTGGTGACGTAGGCGATGTCGTCGAGGATGAGCAGATCGTAGCGGTCGAGTTTGGCGATCGCGGCCTCGAGCATCAATTCGCGCCGTGCGACCTGGAGCCGTTGGACGAGATCGGTGGTGCGGGCGAACTGCACGCGCCAACCGTTCTCGACAAGCGCCAGGCCGAGCGCGGCGCAGAGATGGCTCTTGCCGCCGCCCGGCGGGCCGAACAGCAGGATATTGGCGCCTTTCTCCAGCCACACATCGCCCGATGCGAGTGCCATCACTTGCGCTTTTGAGACCATTGGCACGGCCCCGAAGTCGAAGCTGGCGAGCGACTTGCCGGCCGGGAGCCGCGCTTCGGCAAGATGGCGCTCGATGCGGCGGCGGCCGCGATCGGCCGATTCGTGCTCGGCGAGCGCGGCGAGGAAGCGTGCGGCGGGCCAGCCCTCCTTGTCGGATTGCTCGGCGAGCTTGGCCCAGATCAGCTTGACGCCCGGCAAGCGCAGCTCGGTCAGCAGAAGTTCGACGCGTGCGGCATCGACCTTGTTGTTGCTGGTCATGCCACGACCTCCACGCAGGAGGTTGGCTCGATGGCAAAGACCGCTGCCAGCTCGTCGTAAGCCTTGAGCGGCAGCAGTTCTACCTCGATGACCGGCACCGATTCCGGGTTCGGACCGAAGCGTTCGCGCAAGCTCGCCATATCCGGCAATCGGCCGGCGTCGAGTTGCGCATCGATTGTATGCGCCAGCTCAGCCTCGCAGCCACGATCGTGTGCCAGCGCCAGCAACTCGACCGTGATCTTGCAGGCCCGCTTGTCACCCAGTTCGGCGCGCAAGGCCTCGAAGGCTTTGCGATAGGCCGGACGTGGGAACAGTTGATCGCGGTAAACCAGATTGGGCAGCGCCATCGGCTTCTTGCGCAACGCGTGGATCACGTGCCGGTAGTCGACGACATGACCGCCCTTGGCTCCCGAGACCGGCTGCCCGCGCCGGAGCGTCATCATGGGCGTCGAGCCGAGGAAGCATTCGAGCCGGTCATCGTAGAGATGCACCCGCAGGCGATGGCCGATCAGCCGCGACGGCGCGGTGTAGAAAATACGGCGCAGGATGAAGCCGCCACTCGATGTCACCGTGACGATCTTCTCCTCGTAATCGGCGCTGCGCCGCTTGGGCAGTTGGGCGAGCGTGGGCCGCTCCAACTCAAGGCGGCGGCGGTTGTTGGCATTGCGCCGGCCGGTGATCTCGTCGACGAAGCGCCGGTAGGCGTCGAGAGCCTCGAAGTCCCTGCTGCCGCGCAAGAGAAGCGCGTCTTCGAGCGCCCTCTTGAGATGGCCATGGGGACTCTCGATGGACCCGTTCTCGTGCGCGACGCCAAGGTTGTTGCGGGTCGGCGTCATGCCGTAGTGGCGCATGAGCCCCTGATAGCGCTGTGTCAGATCCTCCTGGGCGTCGCGGTCCAGGTTGCGGAATGCCGCCGACAGACTGTCGCTGCGGTGTTCCCGCGGCACACCGCCGAGCGCCCATAGGGCATTCTGCAGCCCCTCGGCCAACGCGACAAAGCTCTCGCCGCCAAGCACGACATGGGCATGCTCGAAGCCCGAGAACGACAGCCGGAAGTGGTAGAGCCGATGCTCCAGCACGACGCCCGCGATCATAATCCCGAGCGCGCGCGTGTCGGTGAAGTCGGAGAGGCCGAGACGGCCGGGCTCGTGCTCCTGGCGGAAGATGACATCCTGCTCCGGGCCGGCCAGCGCCCGCCAAGCCCGCATGCGCCGCTCCAACGTGCGCCGGATACCGGGACCAAACTCGGGGTGGCGCCGCCTGATCTCTTCCAACACGGCAATGGCGCGGATGCCGGGCGACGCCTTCATGATCGGCACGATCTCGGCGTCCCATACTTCGGCCAGCGGATCGGGCCGCCGCCGGCCACGCGGCATCTTCTTCTGCGAGGGCAGCCGCGGATCGTCCTCGATCCGGTAACCGGTCGCCGGCGAGAAGCCGGCCTTGGCGGCAGAGACGGTGGTCGCGTGGGTCTGTCGGAAACTCATGTATAGCCTCATCTGGTTATCGGTGATGTGGAGGCCGGGCAAAATCTGATCCCTCAAAAATTGAGACGAATCAGATGCTTGTCCCGGTCGCTCACAACCGCCAGACGGGTTCTTAAAAAACTGCCGCCGTGGGTGGCCTGCCGTCGGTCGGGCTACGCCCTCCCTCCGTCAGCCCACCCACGGCACATTCTCATCCTGATTGACGCTGCTCTCTCACCTTGATTGTCGCCGCGCA
>DAIUEP010000403.1:0-2652 GCA_036845065.1 Xanthobacteraceae bacterium
GATGCCGTTGCCGCCGTGCATGTCGCGCGCCATGCGGGCGATGTCGAGCGCCTTGCCGCAGTTGTTGCGCTTCATCAGCGAGATCGAGGGCGCCGCGGCTTTGCCGGCTTCCATCATGCGGCCGAGCCGCAGCGCGCCGTTGAGGCCGAGCGCGATCTCGGTCTGCATGTCGGCGAGCTTTTTCTGGACCAGCTGATTGGCGGCGAGCGGCCGGCCGAACTGCTTGCGGTCGAGGGCGTATTGGCGGGCGCGGTGCCAGCAGAACTCGGCCGCCCCCATCACACCCCACACGATGCCATAGCGCGCGCTGTTGAGGCAGCCGAACGGGCCCGACAGGCCGGACGCGTTGGGCAAGAGGCTGTCTTCACCGACTTCCACGCCGTCGAGCACGATCTCGCCGGTGATCGAGGTGCGCAGCGACAGCTTGCCCTCGATCGTGGGCGTCGTGAATCCCTTGGTGCCGCGCTCGATCAGAAAGCCGCGGATCTTGCCGTCGAGCTTCGCCCACACCAGCGCAAGGTCAGCGACCGGTGCGTTCGAGATCCACATCTTGTTGCCGGTAAGCCTAAAGCCGCCCGCAACCCTGTCGGCGCGCGTCGCCATCGACGAAGGATCGGAGCCGTGGTCCGGCTCGGTGAGACCGAAGCAGCCGATGATCTCGCCCTTGGCCAGCCGCGGCAGATATTTGCGCCGCTGCGCCTCGGTGCCGTAGTTGAAGATCGGGTACATCACCAGCGAGGACTGCACCGACATCATCGAGCGGTAGCCGGAATCAACCCGCTCGATCTCGCGCGCGATCAGCCCGTAGGCGACGGGGCCGAGGCCCGAGCCGCCATACTCCTCCGGCAGCGTGGCGCCAAGGAGCCCGAGCGCGCCCATGCCGGGAAAGATGTCGCGGTCGAAACGCTCCTCGCGATAGGCGGAGAGGACACGCGGGAACAGGGTGTCCTGCGCATAGCCGCGCGCCGTGTCGCGTACCATGCGCTCGTCTTCGGTGAGCTCGCCCTCGAGGCCGAGCGGGTCCTGCCAGTCGAAATCGATCGCCAGTGTGATCGGGCCCTTCTGAAGCCTGTTCTCGCTCTCGGCGCTCGCGGCTGTCGCCATGACACTGCTCCTTCAAAGCCCACGGATCGGACCGCAATATAGCGCATTTGCGAGGATCGCCGAATTGACTTTTGCCTTGTCGGTCCGAGGCGGGTATTGGACACGGGGCTCGGACAATTGGGGGACAGGCATCGATGGTGGCGGCGCTCGACGGCATCAAGGTGCTCGACCTCTCGCGGATCCTCGCCGGCCCGTGGTGCACCATGACGCTGGCGGATCTCGGCGCCGAGGTCTGGAAGATCGAGAATCCCGACGGCGGCGACGACACCCGCGGCTGGATGCCGCCGTCGGTCGAGGGGATCTCCACCTACTATCTCGCGGTCAACCGCAACAAGAAGAGCCTCGCGATCGATCTCAAGACCGACAGCGGGCGCGCCATCGTGTCGGAGCTCGCCGCCAAGGCGGATGTGTTCATCGAGAACTTTCGTCCGGCAAGCCTTGCTGGCCTCGGCCTGTCCTACGCGCAGCTGAGCGCGAACAATCCGCGCCTCATTCATTGCGCGATCTCGGGCTACGGGCGCGACACGCCGTTTGCCGAGCGCGCCGGCTACGATTTCGTCATGCAGGCCGAGACCGGCTTCATGTCGATCACGGGCGAGAGCGACGGCAATCCGATGCGTCTCGGCGTCGCCTTCGTCGACCTCGCAACCGGCATGAACGCCACGCAGGCGATCCTCGCCGCGCTCCTGGCGCGCGAGCGCACCGGCCGCGGCCAGTCGATCGATCTCGCGCTGTTCGACAGCGGCCTGCATTTCCTCGCCAACGTCGCGTCCGGATATTTGAACACCGGGATCAATCCGGTCCGCTTCGGCAATGCGCATCCGAGCATCGTGCCCTACGCGCTGTTCGATACCGCCGATGGCGCGATCGCGCTCGCGGTCGGCAACGACCAGCAGTATCGGCGGCTGTGTCGCGACGTGCTCAATCGCGAAGAGCTTTGCTCGGACGAGCGCTTTCGCAGCAACGCGGGGCGCACCCGCAATCGGGATGTTCTCATTCCGGAGCTGGCGGCGGCGATCGGGCGCTTCGAGACCAAGCCGCTGATTGCCAAGCTCAGGGAGCACGGCATTCCAGCGGGCGAGGTGCGCACCGTCGCGGAGGCGTTCGCGTCGGAGGAAGCGCTGGCGCGCGGCGCCATCATGGCGGCGGCGGACCCGCGCCTTGGTCAGGTGCGGGCGGTGCGCTCGCCGCTGCGGATGTCGGGCACGCCGACCGTCGCGCCGACAGCGCCGCCCGCACTCGGGCAGCACACCCGCGACGTGCTGCGCGAGGTGCTGGATTATTCCCCTGACCGGATCGCAACGCTGGAGCAGGAAGGTGTGGTCCGGTGCGGGGATGACCCACCAAGGTAGCGCGGCGGGAGAAAGCCTGGTGGTCGACCGGGCCGTTTCGGGCACCGGCGGTCCGGCAGAGACGTCACATTCAGCTCCGTTGCCGCAGCCCCGCCGTTCGGCTATCTAGTCGCCTACGCGCGCCCGTAGCTCAGCTGGATAGAGCGCTGCCCTCCGAAGGCAGAGGTCACAAGTTCGAATCTTGTCGGGCGCGCCA
>DAIUEP010000404.1:0-2644 GCA_036845065.1 Xanthobacteraceae bacterium
CTCCCAAGGAGTGGCGACGATGCGATCGACATTTTTGGCGGTGGCATTCTCGGCCTTGATGGCCGGCGTGGCGCTTTCCGACGACGTGACCGACGCCATCGAGGCAGGTCGCAAGGCCTATGCGGACGGCGAGCTCGCGAAGGCAAAGGATGCGCTCGGCCTCGCCTCCCAGCTGATCGGGCAGAAGCACGCCGAAGCCTACGCCAAGATGCTGCCGGCGGCGCTTCCCGGTTGGACCGCGGACGAGGTCGAGATCACCGCGATGGGGAGCGCGGGCTTCGGCGCCTCGAGTGTGCTGCGCCGTTACGAGAACAAGGCCGGCGACCAGATCGAGGTGCAGATCGCAAGCGACCAGGCCGTGATCGCGCAGTTCGCCACCATGATGGCTACCAGGGAGGTCGCCGGCGCCATGGGCAAGATCGTCACGGTCGGCAACGAGCGCGCGCTGCAGAGCGTGGACGGCGACCTTCACTTGGTGGTTGCCGGCAAGTTCATCATCGCAGTGCAAGGCAGCGCCTCGGTCAGCGACAAGCTCGCCTATGCGCGGGCGATTGACATCGCCGCGCTCGCCAAGCTGTGATCGCTACTCGCCCTTGATGTCGAATTCGCGCGCGACCGCGCCCCAGACCTGCATCTGCCCGGCAAGGAACCTGCGCAGGCTGTCCGGCCCGCTCAGCGCCATCGTCACCTGCTGGCCCTGGGTGAGCTGCGTGGCAATCCGTGGCTCGCGCAACGAGGCCGTCAGCTCGGCGCCAAAACGGGCGACCATCGCGCTGGGCGTGCCAGCCGGAGCGAACACGCCCCACCACGCATAGGCTTCGAAGTCGGGGAACCCGCTTTCGCCGACGGTCGGCACCGCGCCGAGGGTTTGCGCGCGCGCCTTGCCGGTCTGCACCACCGCCCTGATGGTGCCGGCCTCGATCTGCGGGATCGCCAGCGCGGTGCTGCCGATCAGCAGATCGACATGCCCGGCAATCGCATCATTCATGGCCGGACCGCCGCCGCGGTAGGGCACGTGGACGAGCCGCACGCCAGCCTGTTTCGACAGCAGCGCCATGGCCAAGTGGCCGACGCTGCCGCTGCCGACCGAGCCGTAGCTCACCGCGTCGGGCTTCGCTCGCGCCGCCGCGATGACGTCGGCCAGCGTCTTGAACGGCTTCGAGGCGCTGGTGGCAAGCACATAGGGCGCGGTGCCGATGAACAGCACCGGGTCGAGGTCCTTCTCGGTGTCGAACGGCAGGTTGTTCAGAACGAACGGATTGGCCGCATGGTTGTCGAACACGAACAGCCAGGTGCTGCCGTCGGGCGGCGATTTGGCGACGGCGGCCGTCCCGATGCTGCCGGACGCGCCGGGCCGGTTCTCGACGATGACGGTGGTTCCGAGCCGCCGCTGCAACTCGGGTTGCACCAGGCGGGCGATGACGTCGGTCGATCCGGCCGGCGGGTACGGCACCACGAGCCTGATGGTCGGCCATGCCTGCGCATGGGCCGAGATCGGCGCCGCGATCGCGCCCAGCAGCATCGAGCGCCTGGTGAGTGTCTGCACGGATGTGAGTGCCTGCACGGATGTCCTCCCCTTCTAAGGTCTTGCCGTGGTCGGCTCTTGGTGGCCGGTCGCTGATGGTCAAGACAGCCGCTATTGAAGCTATATGTCGCAGGCCCGCAAAGCCATATGGCATTGGCAGCCATATGAACGTGCGTCATGTGAACCTTTATCATATGAACGTGTACATCGGCCGCACAGGCCGCTAGGCTTGTCTGCGAGCGAATATTGCAACAGGAGCGGCATCATGACCGACAGCTTCGAGGACCACTGCTGGAAGGATGTGATGTCCCCCGAAATTCTCGAGGTCTATTCCTGCTATCAGCGCAAGACGTTCGTGGGTCCCAATCCGGCTTTGCTTGCGATCGATCTCTATGAGGTCGTCTATCGCGGCGGTGCCCATCCGCCACATGAGCTGGCCAAGACCTATCCGAATTCGTGCGGTCACTACGCCCACGAGGCGATCGAGCCGACCAAGCGGCTGTTTGCGGCGGCGCGCGCGGCGGGGCTGCCGATCTTCTATTCCACCGGCGATACGCGCGAGACGAGCAAGCCCAAGCTCGTTTCCGCCACCAAGCGCAACCGGCCGGTGTTCGATCCGACCGACTATGACATCCGCCCCGAGTTCAAGCCGCAGCCGGGCGACGTCGTCATCACCAAGCAGCGCGCGAGCACCTTCTACGGCACGCCGCTGATGGCGCATCTCACCCAGCTTGGTGTGCAAACGCTGATCGTGTGCGGCGAGAGCACGTCGGGCTGCGTGCGGGCGAGCGCGGTCGACGCCTATTCGAACGGCTTCCACGTCGTGCTGGTCGAGGAGTGCTGCTTCGATCGCAGCGCGCTCTCGCACAAAGTCAATCTGTTCGACATGCATCACAAATACGCCGACGTCATGCATCTCGACGAGGTCGTTGCGCATCTGCAGAAGACGGCGACGTCCGCGGTGCGCAAGGCCGGCTGACCGCGCGACCAGTGCCGCCGATTTGAAGTTCCTGCACCACGTGCAGCAAATTCTGTCAGGAACTTCAAATCGAAAAGCGGCACTGGAATCATAGAGTTGCTAGTGCCCCTTTGTTTCCGAAGTTCGTGTCGGGGGTTGCT
>DAIUEP010000405.1:0-2620 GCA_036845065.1 Xanthobacteraceae bacterium
CAGGAGTTCCCAATGGCCGAAGTTCCCCACCCCGATACGCCGCGCGCTCGCGGCGACTACGATGCGCCACATCTCACGCCGGCGACTCCGGCCGAGGATGTGCGCACCATCATGATCAACCAGGTTTCTCTGGGCGCCGTGTTCGCCGGAGTGGTCGTAGCACTGGTTACCCAGCTCATTCTGAACATGCTTGGCATCGGCATCGGAGCCGCCACGCTCTCGCCCGTCACGGGTGAGAGCCCAACGGCGTCATCGTTCTCGATCGGTGCCGGCATCTGGTGGATGGTCGCCGGGATTCTCGCCGCTCTGGCGGGCGGCTACACGGCGGGCCGCCTCGCCGGCCAGCCGAAGGAATCGACGGCGGCCTGGCATGGGCTCACGAGCTGGGCGCTGACCACGCTGTTGATCTTCTATCTCCTGACTTCGACGGTCGGCAGCATCTTAGGGGGCGCCTACAGCACGATGGTAAGCGCACTAGGCAGCGTTGCGAGCACGGTCGGCTCAACGGCGCAGACGGCTGCGCAGGTCGCCGCTCCCAATCTCTCGCGCGTGGCCGATCCGTTCTCCTCCATCGAGCAGCGGCTGCGCAGTGCCTCCGGCAACGATCCCGCCGCATTGCGCGACGCCGCCATCGCGGCCATGCGCGCGCTCGTGACCGGTGATGAGCAGCAGGCTCAGGACGCGCGTGAGCGCGCCGCGCAGGCCGTTGCGCGGGCGGAGAACATTCCGGTCGAGGAGGCTCGCACTCAGGTTCAGCAATACGAGCAGCAGTATCGGCAAGCGGTCGATCAGGCGAAGCAGCAAGCGAGGCAGGCTGCCGATACAGCGGCCAAGACCGTCTCGCGCGGCGCGCTGTTCGGCGCGATCAGTCTTATCCTGGGCGCGGTCGCGGGCTGGTTCGGCGGCCGGATGGGAGCCGTCGACCCCACGCTCACAGCGCGCAGGCTCAACACGGTGCGCGACGCGCCGCCGCTTCAGAGCGGCCTGCCGCCGCAGCCCGGTCGAAGCACGACGTCCGATCCTGTCGGCCGCCGCGGCACGACGACCGAAGGATTGCCCCGCCGCTAGGCAAGGGTGGCGTCAGAATGATCGCGGAACGAGTTCGGTCGACGTCCAATAACGTCGATCGAACTTCTCGTGACTTCGAAGAGTAGTAGAGGTGCTAGTGCCCCTTTGTTTCTGAAGTTCGTGTCAGAGTGTGCTGAGATGTTTCACGAGCTTCGGAACCGGGGCACTAGCCCAGGCGCGGACGCGGCGGGAACTTGGCGACGATCTCGATCTCCTGTCCCTCACGCCGGATGCTCAACGGCAGCCAGGTGCCGGGCGCTTGCCGGCCGACGACGTCGACGAGGTCGTCGGGGCTGCGCATCTCGACGCCGGCCGCCCGCAGCACGTGATCGCCGGCCTTCAGGCCGGCCGTTTCGGCGACGCTGCTGCCCACTACGCGGTTGATGCGCGGCGCGCCCTCGCCCTGCACCAGCTCGACGCCGAGCCGCGGCCGCTCCACCGTTGGCGCCTCGTCGCCGCCCGGCGGCAGCGTGAACAGCGCGTCCGCAAAGGATTTGCCCACGCGCGTGCATGCGCTGTCGATCGAGACCGGAATGAGCGAGGTCACGCCGGTCACGCCGAGATCCTTCAACTGATGCGGGGCGCCGTAGCCGAACGCGACGTGACCGCTGCCGAGCACGCCCACCACGGTGGCGTTGGGGAACTTGCGCCTGGCGTCGGCGAGCGCCTGCGCGAAGGCGCGGTCCCAGGTCAGTTGCGCCTCGACGAAGCGCTTGAACTCCGGCTGCTTCATCACCTCCGCGAGCGCGGCGTCGTCGGGCTCGGGCGGAGGCGATTGCGAATCGCCGCCGCCAGGCGGCATCGTCCGCTTCATGGCCTGAACGCCGGCAAGCTCGCGCAGATAGCCCTCGCTCGCGGGTGCCGGATCGGTGAGCCCTTCGCGCGCCTCCGGCGGCACTGCCGCCCAGCCCTCGCGGCCGACGCGCGACACCAGACTGCGCTCGACATTGAGCGCGACCATCGGAATGCGGTTGAGGCGGGCGAACTGAAACAGCGGCATATAGAGGGCAGAGTCGTAGCCCCACACGCGACGCCACTCCACAGCATTCAGGAATGCCTCGGCGGTGAGCTTGCCGGCGACCCAGTCGTCGAGCACGCCCTGCAAGCGGCGCGGAAACGACTCGAAGCCGATCACCATATTGTCGGTGCGGCCGCGCAGCGCCGCGACCATTTGCATCTGCCAGAAGTGATGATCGGGGCTGGTGTGGGATTCCCCGAGCAGCACCACGGCGCCCTTGGCGGCAAGATCGCGCGCGAGCTCCTTGCCGTCGAGCACGTTGCCGGATGTGCCATCGATGAAGCTGCCATAGGTGGAACATGCGGCCGTTTGCGCCCACGACGGGGCGGCGCCGAGGCCCGCCAGCACCAGCGCGGCGAAGCATGCCAGGCCTTGTGAGCGCGCTCTGGCAACGGACCCAATGCTCGCGGCGATCGACTGCTCTTGACGCTCGCAAACGTGCCTGACGCTCATCTCGTCACACTCCTGCTGTTGCGGGCGGCATTCGTGACGCTGCCTGCGCGGGCTTCCTGGCAGAGCAGCATACTCCAAATC
>DAIUEP010000406.1:0-2601 GCA_036845065.1 Xanthobacteraceae bacterium
CGCGGACAGCATTCCGGTGAAGGCGGACAGCGGCTCCCGTCGACGGCTTCATGGGTTCACGCCCCTGTGGGGGTGTCAAGTCTGGCGCGGTTGGCGGCCGTTTTTCGCATGCTCTCGCCCTTGAGTGTGAGCCGGTGCGCGTTGTGTACGAGGCGATCGAGGATGGCGTCGGCGATGGTCGGATTGGCGATCGCCTCGTGCCAGTGATCGACCGGTAGCTGGCTGGTCACGATCGTCGAGCCGCGGTTGTGCCGATCCTCAACGATCTCAAGGATGTCGCGACCCTGCTCTTGGGTGAGCGTGGCGAGACCCCAATCATCCAGGATGAGCAGCTCGACGCGCGCCAGGCTCTTGAGGAGCCTTGCATGACGCCCGTCGCCACGTGCGAGTGCGAGCGCATCGAACAGCCTTGGCACACGATGATAGAGGACGGATCGGTCGTCGCGGCACGCCTTGTGGCCGAGCGCACAGGCAAGCCAACTTTTGCCGGTACCGGTCGGGCCGCAGATCAGCAAGCTCTGGTGCCGCGCAATCCAGTCGCCGGCGACGAGCTTGGCGAACAGTGCCTTGTCGAGACCGCGCGGCACCTTCATGTCGACATCCTCGACGACGGCTGATTGGCGCAGGCTCGCGAACTTCAATCGGCTGACGAGTTTCTTGTTCTCGCGCTCGATCGCTTCGCGGTCGACCATGAGGGCGATCCGCTCCTCGAAGCTGAGCGCCGCAATGTCGGGCTGCTTGCGTTGCTCCTCCAGCGCCTTGGCCATGCCGGTAAGCCCCAGCGCCACCAGACGGTCATGTGTGGGATGCGTAAGCATCGTCTCTCCTTTCGTTTTCCTTGTCACCCGCAGGGTTCTTTCACCGGCATCCGGCACGTCAGTGGTAGTAGCCACGACCCCGGATGTTGGCGTGTCGGATCGGCGGGCCGTCCGGCGCTTTCGAGTTGGCGTAGGCTTTGTCGAGACCGTTCTGCAGGATCGACTTGATCGACCCATAGGTGGTCGCGCCGATGTCGTTGCCGCGCTGGCTCGCCGCCTCGATGCGCGCGGCGCCGTAGGTCCTCACCAGGCTCATGATGCCCAGGCACGATCGGAAGCCCTGCTCGGGATGGGGCTTGGCCTTCATGATGGCCTCGACCAGGGCGATGGTCGCCGGGCCGATCTTGGCGGCCTCGCGCATCATCCGCTGCGGTGTCCATTCAGCGTAGCGGCGGTGCGAGCTCGGCATGTGCTCGGGTATTGTCGTGTGCCGATGACGCACGCTCGACCGCGGATGGCTCGCAACCCGAATGCCCTTGTGGAAGACCTCGACCGTGGCGTCGGTGAGCCGCGCCTCGACCGTCTCGCGCAACAGCCGGAACGGCACCGAATAGTAATGGTCGGCGATCTCGACGTGGTAGTCGGGCGCGACACCGCAGCGTTTCCACTCGGCGTACCGATAGGGCTCGCCCGGCAGCTCGCTGAGCGTCGGACGGTCGATCGTCTCCAGCAGCTCCCGCCGGCTCTTGGCAAGCTTCTTCATCACCTTGGCGTTGATCGCGGCAACGCATTCACGGACTTCCACGTTCAACTCGTCGAGCGAGAAGAAGTGCCGGTTTCGCAGCTTGGCCAGAACGAACCGCTCGACGATCAGAACCGCGACCTCGACCTTCGCTTTGTCGCGCGGCTTCCTTACCCGCGTCGGCAGCACCACGAAGCCATAGTGGTGGGCCAAATCCTGATAGGTGCGGTTGATGCCCGGCTCGTAACGCGAGGGCTTGGTGATGCCGGCCTTGAGGTTGTCGCACACAACTGCCTTCGGCACGCCGCCGATCGCAGAGAGCGCGTTCACGTGCGCGCCGATCCAGTCCGGCAGCGTCTCGGTCCAGCGCGCTTCCGCGTAAGTGTAGTTCGACGCGCCGAGTGCCGCGACAAAGATGCGCGCACCATGCTCGATGCCCGTGATGGGATCGAACACCGGGATGGCATCGCCGGCCCAATCGACGAACAGCTTCTCGCCCGCAACATGCGTCTGGCGCATCGTCGGCGTGATGCGCTTGCGCCAGTCGCTGTACCGCTCGCAGAACCAACTGTAGGCGTAGCCTTGGGTGTGCTCGCCTCGATATTCCTGCCAGAGCAGCGCCAGCGTCACGCCGCGCCGCTTCATCTCCATATGGATGTGCGACCAGTCCGGATCGGTGCGCGGCGCAGACGAACCTGCATCCGCCGGCGGAAACAACCGCCGCTCCAGCTCGGCATCATCGATCTCGTCCGGGATCGGCCAGCGGAGACCCGCCACCGCCGCACGGCGCACGTACTCGCCGACCGCCGTTTTGCCGATCCCCATCGCCTCGCCGACCAGCCGCCGGCTCATCCCCAGCGCGTGCGTCAGACGCAGCGCGTCACGTATCTTCCTCATCGACACTCTCTCCGCCGGCATCGGTCACCCCCTGGTTGCCAGGGAGACCGATCAGCTGATTCGACTGTCGACGGGAGCGCTCTCTACGCCGCCATCACCTGCTGTCCGCAATCACCGGAATGCTGTCCGCCTTGCGCCGGAATCAGTGTCCGCGTTGCACCGGATTTCGCAGCTACGGCTGGGGTCGACAGAAGTGGGACGGCA
>DAIUEP010000407.1:0-2575 GCA_036845065.1 Xanthobacteraceae bacterium
GGCGGCTCACCGCCGCTCTTGTTTGAGCATGATCTTTTCCGAAAACCGGTTCCCACTTTTCGGGATCATGCTTCAATAGCCGGTGACGCGGTCGATCGTGTTCACGAGCGGGATGCCGAGCTCGATGCGGTCGATCTGCCGCAGCACGTTGACGGCGAGGGTCTGGGGCACCGCGGGGGCCGCGTTGTGCGGCGTAATCGTCACCTTGGGGTGATCCCATAGCGGGCTTCCGACCGCCAGCGGCTCGGTCGGAAAGACGTCAAGCGTCGCACCCGCCAAGCTCCCCTCCTCAAGCGCAGCCAGGATGTCGGCATCGACCTGCAGCGAGCCGCGCCCGGCATTGATCAGGTAGGCGCCTTGCAGAGCGCCGCTCGAGCGCAGCTTGCGCAGCAGGTTGAGATTGATGATGCCGCGCGTCGCCGGTGTCGCCGGCAGCAGGCAGACCAGGATCTCGCTGCGGCGCAGGAACTGTTCGAGCCCTTGCGCGCCATGGAAGGTCTCGAGGCCTGGCAGTGCCTTCGGTGTCCGGCTCCAGCCCGCGACCTGGAACCCGATCCGGTGCAGCATCCAGGCCGCGCTCGTGCCGAGCACGCCCAGCCCCATGATGCCAACCAGCACTTCGCTCGCCGCCGGCTGGCTGTGCTCGCGCCACAGGCGCTCGCGCTGCTGCGCCTCGTACAGACGCTGCCGACGATGGTACATCAGCACATGCAGGACCACGTATTCGGTCATCCGCATGGTGAGATCGGAGTCAACGATACGCACCACCGGCACATCCGGCAGCTCGGGATCGGCGAGCAGATCATCGGCGCCGGCGCCAAGCGAGAAGATCGCCTTGAGATTGGGAAATCCGGCGAGCAGCCCCGCTGGCGGCTTCCAGACGCAGGCATAGCGGATGTCGGCCGGGTCGCCGATCTGTTCGGGCCACGTGCGGATATCGTGCTGCGGCGCGAGCGCGCGAAAGCGCTGCTCCCATCCCTTCGGGTCCCAGCCCATGATCGCAAGAAGGATATTCGACATTGCACCTGTATCGGCCGGACTGCCAGGCAGCCTGCGGCGCGAGGATTGCCTATTGGGCCACGATGCCCTCGGGCGCGGTGTCCAGGTTGAAGGCGGCCGCGAACAAGGCGCGGGTATAGTCGCTTTGCGGCCGCGCGAAAAGGTCGGCGGCAGGCCCCTCCTCCACCACCTTGCCATGGCGCATGACGATGAGGCGGCTCGCCAGCGCGGCCACCACCCGCAGGTCGTGCGAGATGAACAGGTAGGTCAGGTTGAGCCGCTTCTGCAGGTCCCGCAGCAGATCGACGATCTGCGCCTGGATCAACATGTCCAGCGCGCTGGTCGGCTCGTCGAGCACGATGAAGCTCGGCTCCAGCACGATCGCGCGCGCGACCGCGATGCGCTGGCGTTGCCCGCCGGAGAATTCATGCGGATAGCGGAATCGCGTCTCCGGATCGAGACCGACTTCGTGCAACGCGCGGATCACCTTCTGCTCCTGCTGTTCCTTTGACAGGTTCGGCTGATGGACCCACAGGCCTTCCTCGATGATGTCCGCAAGCGACATCCGCGGGCTGAGCGAGCCATAGGGATCCTGGAACACGACCTGCATGTTGCGGCGGAACGGCCGCATCGCCTTGAAATTCAAACCATCGATCGGCTTGCCCAGGAACGTGATCAACCCTTGTGAGGAAATGAGCCGCAGAATGGCGAGCCCGAGCGTCGTCTTCCCGGAGCCGGATTCGCCCACGATTCCCAGCGTCTCGCCCTGGCGGACCTCAATGGTGATGCCGTCGACGGCCTTGATGTGCCCGACAGTCTTCCGCAGCACGCCGCGCTTGATCGGGAACCAGACCTTGAGATCGTTGGCGGCGAGCACGACCGGAGCGTCGGGCATGAGCGGTGCCGGATCGGGCTTCGGCTCGGCCGCGAGCAGCGCACGCGTATAGGGATGCTCGGGCGCAGTGAACACGCGCTCGACCGGGCCCTGCTCGACGATCTTGCCCTCCTTCATCACGCAAACCCGGTCCGCGAGCTTGCGCACGATGCCGAGGTCATGGGTGATGAACAGCATGGCCATGCCGAGCCGCGACTGCACATCCTTGAGGAGCCTGAGGATCTGCGCCTGCACGGTGACATCGAGCGCCGTGGTCGGCTCGTCCGCGATCAGCAGGTCGGGCTCGTTGGCGAGCGCCATGGCGATCATCACACGCTGGCGCTGTCCGCCCGAGAGCTGATGCGGATAGCTCTGCAACCGGCTCGCCGGGTCGGGGATGCCGACCTGATCCAGCAGCTCCACGATGCGCGCGCGCGCGGCCGCGCCGGTCAGTCCCTGATGCAGCAGCAGGACTTCGCTGATCTGCTTTTCGATCGTGTGGAGCGGATTGAGCGACGTCATCGGCTCCTGAAAGATGATGGTGATGTCGTTGCCGCGCACCTGCCGGATCTGCCGTTCGCTCATACCGAGCAGATCCTGGCCCTTGAAGCGGATCGCGCCCGAGGGATGGTGCGCAGTCGGGTACGGCAGGAGCTTCATCACCGACAGCGCGGTCGCCGACTTGCCGGAGCCGGATTCGCC
>DAIUEP010000408.1:0-2563 GCA_036845065.1 Xanthobacteraceae bacterium
GATTTTGCCCGCTCGCGCAAGGGCCGGGGCCCTGAATCCCCCCGGGTCTAGTGCCGCCGATTTGAAGTTCCTGCACCACCTGCAGCAAACTCTGTCAGGAACGTCAAATCGAAAAGCGGCACTAGAATCATAGAGTTGCTGGTGCCCCGCTTCCGAAGGTCGTGAGTCGCCGCAGCAACCTCTGACACGAGCTTCGGGAGCAAAGCGGCACCAGGCGACTAACCGTTCGTTCAGAATCCCCTTCTAGTCTGCGATCCGTCGAATTCTGTTTACCGTGTGTGACGGCAGTACGGGTTATTTGAGTATGGCTGTTCCGGCCTCGATCATTCCGGAATTGGAAGACGCCATCCAGCAGGGCCCGCCCGAGCGGCGGGCCCTCATGCTGCAGCGCATTACAACCCTTTTCATCGACGGGGCGGAGGGGTTTGGCGAAGACGTCGTTGGCCTGTTCGACAACGTGCTGAGCTGCCTGATCGAGGAGATCGAGGCCAAGGCGCGTGCCGAGCTGGCGATCCGGTTGGCGCCGGTCGGCAACGCGCCGGTCAAGGTGGTGCGCAGGCTGGCCGCCGACGATGAAATATCGGTCGCCGGCCCGGTCTTGCGGCAGTCGCAGCGGCTCAAGGACGCCGATCTCGTCGGCATCGCAGAGACAAAGAGCCAGGCCCATCTCCTGGCGATCTCGACCCGGACCGGCATCGCGGAACCGGTGACCGACGTGCTGGTGAAGCGCGGCGATCGCGACGTGGCGCGCAGCGTTGCCCGCAATCGCACGGCGCGGCTGTCCGAGGTGAGCTTCGCCGCGCTGGTCGGCCAGGCTGAAGGCGATGTCATCCTGGCCGAAGGGGTCGGGCTGCGGCCCGACATTCCGCCGCGGCTGTTTCGCGATTTGCTGCTCAAAGCGACCGATGTGGTGCGGCAGCGACTGCTCGCGTCCGCCGATGCCGCCACACAGGCGGAAATCAAGCGGGTGCTGGCCAAGGTGTCGGACGAGGTGGGGGGCAAGGCCCGACCGCGCGACTACGGCGCGGCCCGGCGCCTGGTGGCCGAGCTCCGCCAGCAGGGCAAGCTCAACGAGCCCCAGCTCGCGGAGTTCGCCAAGTCCGGCCGCTATGAGGAGACCGTCGCGTCGATCGAGCTGCTGTGCAAAGTTCCGATCGACGTGGTCGATCGCCTGATGGGAGGCGATCGGCCCGATCCGATCCTGATCCTGTGCAAGGCGGCCGGCTGGGGGTGGCCGACGGCACGCGCCGTGATTCAATCGCGGCGGCACGTCAAGGCTTCGGGTCATGCGCTCGACAACGCCTTCTCCAACTTTGAGCGATTGTCGCCCGCCACCGCCCAGCGGGTCATGCGGTTCTGGCAGGCGCGCACCACGGCCGCGCCCGAAATCCGGTAATCGAGCGCTATTTCCGGTTCAACTAAACCGGGAATAGCGCTCGGTTCTTTTGGCGTGGCGCCTGTCCTTGTGGGCGAACCGGCGTCCACTTCGCCGGGACAGGCGCTATCGCCTTCGAAAGATCAGATAGCAGGGCATCCGGCCCTCGCGTTTCGCCTTGGCTTCGTAGCGCGTGGCGGTGAAGCCCGGCCACGGCAGCCGCCAGTCATCGGCGCGCTCGGCGGTCCATTCGAAGTCGCTCGAGCGCGCGAGGTGCTGGAGCGTCCAGGCCGCATAGTCGGGCCAGTCGGTGGCGAAGCGGAAGGTGCCGCCGGGCGCCAGCACGCGCGCGATGGCGCCGACGGTCGCGTCTTGCACGAAGCGACGCTTCCAGTGCCGGCGCTTCGGCCACGGATCGGCGTAGAGAAGATCGAGCCGCGCAATCGAGTCCGCCGGCAGCCAATCGAGCACGTGGATGGCGTCACCGAAATGCAGCCTGATATTGGTCAGCCCGCGGCTCGCGATGGCGGTCAGCGCCTTCGCCATGCCGTTCGCGAACGGCTCGATGCCGATGAACCCGGATTGCGGATTGCGCTCGGCCTCCGCGATCATGTGCTCGCCGCCGCCGAATCCGATCTCAACGCGGACGTCGCTCACCGGCCCTTCAAACAGGCTCGCGAGCGCCGGCGCGGGCGTGCCGAGGTCAAGCGCCAAGCGGGGCAGCAGCGTGTCGAACAGCGCCGCCTGCTGCGGCTTGAGGCGATGGCCTATGCGCCGTCCGAAGAAGGCGCGCTTCTCGCTTTCATCGCAGCGCGCGCTTGAGCGCATCGGCGAGGTCGATCCTCTCCCACGAGAAGCCGCCGTCCTTGTCCGGGGCGCGGCCGAAATGGCCATAGGCGGCGGTGCGGCGGTAGATCGGCCGGTTCAGCTTGAGGCTGCGCCGAATGTTGGTCGGCCGCAGCGGAAAGATCTCAAGCAGCACCTTGTGCAGCTTCGCTTCGTCGACCGTGCCGGTGCCGTGCGTGTCGACCAGGAGCGACATCGGATCGGCGACCCCAATCGCGTAGGCGATCTGGATCGTGCAGCGCTCCGCGAACCCGGCGGCAACGACGTTCTTGGCGAGATAGCGCGCCGCATAGGCGGCCGAGCGGTCGACCTTGGTCGGATCCTTGCCCGAGAAGGCGCCGC
>DAIUEP010000409.1:0-2560 GCA_036845065.1 Xanthobacteraceae bacterium
CCTCGGTGGATGCGATCATCGGGCTTAAGCCCGGCAAGACCAACACATGCTCGGGCGCGCGGCCCTCGGCCGCCACCAGCGCCTTGAGATCGGCATAGAACGCCTGCGCGGTGGCCTTCTCCATGTGGGCGGTGAACACCGCCTCGGCATGGCGCGCCGCAAAGCGGCGGCCGGTGTCGGAGGAGCCGGCCTGCACCAGCACCGGACGGCCCTGCGGGCAGCGCGGCAGGTTCAGCGGCCCCGCCACCTGGTAGTACTTGCCCTTGTGGTTGATCGGCCGGATGCGATCAGCCTTGGCATAGCGTCCGCCCGCGCGGTCATCGATGACCGCGTCCTGCGCCCAGCTGTCCCACAGCGCGTTGACCACCGCCATGAACTCTTCGCCGCGGGCGTAGCGTTCCGCGTGGCTCACCTGGCCGGCGTCGCCATAGTTGGCCGCCGCCGTCGCCAGCCACGACGTGACGATGTTCCAGCCCACGCGGCCGTTGCTGATGTGATCCAACGAAGCGAACTGGCGCGCCAGATTGAACGGCTCGGTATAGGTGGTCGATGAGGTCGCGATCATCCCGATCCGCTGCGTCGCCACCGCCACGGCGGCAAGCACCGTGATGGGCTCGAGCCAGGTGCGCGCCGCCTGCGCCACGTCCTCGCCCAGCGCGAGCTGGTCGGCGAGGAAGATGGAGTCGAACAGGGCGGCTTCCGCGCGCTGCGCCAGGTCCTGGTAGTAGCGGATGTCGGTGAGCGCGAGCGGCGAGGCGTCCGGATGACGCCACGATGCCTCATGGTGACCTCGGCTGTGGATGAACAGGTTGAGATGCAGTTGCCGCGTCATGCCGGCGCTCCATCCATTGGCTCCGTGACCTCAATGATCAAAGCATGGTCCCGAATGGCGGCGCGCTCAACCGCTGTTATCCAGGCTTGGCGCCGGAAAATTTAACGACCTTGCCCCATTTCTCGACCTCTCCCGCCAGCAGCTTTGCGAAGTCGGCTGCCGTGCCAGAGAGGATAGTGCCGCCAAGGTCAACCAGGCGCGACCTGATCCGCGGATCGGCGAGCGCCGCGTTGATCTCCCGATTGAGCCTGTCGACGATGTCGACTGGCGTGTCCTTCGGCATGCCGATCCCATAGAGCCCGCTCGCCTCGTAGCCCGGAACGAAGTCGCCCACCGTCGGAATGTCCGGCAGCGCCTCGGAACGAACCGCGGTCGTGACCGCCAAGCCCCGCAGCTTGCCCGTCCTCACGTGCTCGACCGAGGACGTCAGGTTGTCGAACATGACCTCGACCTGGCCGGCAAGCAGATCGGTGAGCGCGGGCGCTGCGCCGCGATAGGGCACGTGCACCATCTCGATGCCGGTCATCATCTTGAACAATTCGCCGGCCACATGTTGCGAGCTGCCGCTCCCGGCCGACGCCATGTTGATCTTGCCCGGATTGGCCTTGGCATAAGCAATGAATTCCGGGACGGTTCTGACCGGAAACGACGGATGCACTTCCATGACGTTGCTGGTGCGCATGATGCTCGCGACCGGTACGATGTCGCGCTGAAAGACGAAGCTGAGGCCTTCGTAGAGCGTGGTATTGATGGCCGCCGACGGGCCGATCATGAGGATGGTGTAGCCGTCCGCCGGCGCACGCACGACCGCCTCGGTCGCGATATTGCCGCCGGCGCCCGCCCGGTTCTCGATCACGAATTGCTGGCCGAGCCGCTCCGACAGCCATTGTCCAAGCAGGCGCGCCACGATGTCCTGCGGGCCGCCAGCCGCAAAGCCGACGATCCAGCGGACCGGCCGCACCGGATAGGATTGCGCGCGAGCCAAGCGCGGTGTGGCAGGCAGTGCAGCAGCACCGGCGGCCAGCCGCAGAAACTGTCGACGAGGAAGTCGCATGGAAACCTCTCACATGCCGGGCGGGCGACCCTAATCCAAGATGTCCCGATACTTGAATGGCCATACTTGGGGTCGGACTCCTATACTGCTAGGTTGGCGTCCATGCGAGGCCTCATCGCTCTGATCGTCGCGCTCATGCCGCTCGCGGTCCACGCCCAGGATATGGACCAGGCCTTCCGGAGCGGGCTGTCCGCCTTCGAACAGGGCTCCTACGAGCGCGCCCTTGCCGCATGGGAGACGCTGGCCAAGGCGGGCGATGCCCGCTCGCAGGCCGGGATCGGCTACATGCACTATACCGGCCGCGGCGTTCCGCGCGACGGCACGCTCGCCGCCCAGCATTTTGACCGGGCCGCCAACCAGGGCGAGCCGACGGCGCAGCTTTTCCTGGCGATGATGCACTTCCGTGCCGACGGCGTCCCAAGAAACCTGCCGCTCGCCTTGATGTGGCTCGAGCTAGCGGCAGCTGGCGGGCAAACCGAAACCTTCGAGCTGCGCGGCGCCATCATGCAATCCATGACGGATGCCGAGCGCGAGGACAGCGCGCGGCTGCTGGCCCGCTGGCGGGCCGCGCATGCGACCAATGGCACGCGGCCGTGATCGGCGCAGGCTGATTTGGCGGCAGGATTCAATTGCCGAGCCCGTCTGGTCGTGGTTAGATTTTAGCCGTTCAAAAC
>DAIUEP010000410.1:0-1343 GCA_036845065.1 Xanthobacteraceae bacterium
AATCGCCCGCGAGCACGATGCGCGAGGGATCGATGCGCAGCCGCTCCGCGTTCTTGACCAGATAGCCGAGCGCCGTGTTCACCTGCCGGATCGGCGTCGGGAAGGTCTTGGCCGGCGCGAGCGAGTAGCCGACGCCGACCACCGTATAGCCCTTGCCCGCCAGAACCTTGCCGTAGTTGGCGATCTCGTCCTTGCTGCCGGAGACCCAGCCGCCGCCATGCACCCATACGATCGTCGGGAGCGGCTTGTCGGCGATGGCTGACGGGTAGAACACATCGAGCAGGGCGTCGGGATCGGCGGGGTCGTAGCGCTCGTTGAGTTGCGCCGACAGGCCCGGCGGGATGTGCTTCTCCAGCGCCTGTGACGCGCTCAGCGCGTCCTTCTCAAAGGCGCGGCGAATGAGCAGCACCGACGGCCAGGGACTGACCTGGAAGGTGACGAGGGTCGCCAGCAGCAGGACCGGGACGATGACAAGGATGGCAACCGCGATCCTCGCCCAGGCGCCCCGCTTGCGCTGCTGTGCCTGTGCCATCACCGCCTCCTCCGCATCAGACGTCTATTCACTCCGGCATCTTGCCGCCATAGATGCGCTCGGCGTTGCCGTGCGCGATGCGCCTCGCCTGCTCGGCCGGCAGCTGCGCGAGCCAGTCGCGATAGCCCGCCATGATCGAGCCATAGCTCGACCAGCGCTGATTGACCCAGGTATCGGAGCCAAGCAGGAAGCGGTCGGAGTGGCGCGCGAACAGCTCACGCCATTCGGGGGAGATGCCGCCGCCGTCGGCGATGCCGCTGCGGTAGGAGAGCTCCATCATCAGGTTCGGGTGCTTGTCCAGGAAGTCGCGCACCTGCTCGACCGCGGTCGAGAAGCCGGTATGCGCCCAGATCATCTTGGCCTTCGGATTGTTGGCGAGCATGATCGCGAGCGCGCGCTCATCGCAATGGGCAAGCACGAACAGATCGCGCTCGGTCGCGAAGTCGACGGTCTTGCGCACCAGCGGGCGCTGCGCGGCCTCGCCGAAGATGTGGAACTCGCCGACCCCCTTGTAGTAGCCGCGCTTATACTCCTCCTCGATCATCGCGAAGATCGCCGGATCCTCCGACCAGGTCTGCACGTCGCTTTCGACCCGGTAAGGCCTTATGAACGGCACCACCCACAGGCCCGGCGGCTTGGCCTCGACCAGCATCTGGGTGCCGCGGTTGGGCCGGCTGTTGGCGACGATGCCGCCGACATTGTTGCGCTTGAACACGTCGAGCACCTGGTCGAGCGCGAAGAACGGCGCCGGGCCCTGGTGATTGTAGTGCAGATGCGAGTCGAAGATTTTAATGGGCGCCTGCGCGAAGGC
>DAIUEP010000410.1:1443-2555 GCA_036845065.1 Xanthobacteraceae bacterium
TCCGACGGCGCGCCCATCATCAGGTCCTCGGCGCGCTGGTTCATCGGGAACAGCACCACCTCGCGCAGGTTCTCCTCGCCCGCGATCAGCATCACGATGCGGTCGACGCCGGGCGCGATGCCGCCGTGCGGCGGGGCGCCGAGCGATAGCGCGTGCAGCATGCCGCCGAACTTCTGCTCCAGCACATCCTCGCTATAGCCCGCGATGGCAAATGCCTTCTTCATCACGTCGGGGCGATGGTTGCGGATCGCGCCGGAGGAGAGCTCGGTGCCGTTGCAAACAATGTCGTACTGGATCGCCTTGATGGAGAGGATGGTGTCGCGGTCGGTGGGATCGAGCTTGAGGAAGTCCTCGACGGCCATGTTCGGCATCGAGAACGGATTGTGGGAGAAGTCTATTCTCTTCTCCTCCTCGTTCCACTCGTACATCGGGAAGTCGACGATCCAGCAGAGCTCGAAGCGGTCCTTGACGATAAGGTTGAGCTCCTCACCCACCTTGTTGCGCGCCGGACCTGCGAACTTGACGAACCCATCGGGATCGCCGGCGACGAAGAACACCGCGTCGCCCTCCTTGAGGCCGAGCTGCGTGCGCAGCGCCTCGGTCTTCTCAGGTCCCACGTTGTTGGCGACCGGGCCGCGGCCCAGGGTCGCGCCGTTCTCCGACACAAAGAAGATGTAAGCGAGGCCGGGCTGGCCTTCCGCGATCGCCCAGGCGTTCATGCGGTCGCAGAACGCGCGCGAGCCGCCGCCCGGCGCCGGAATCGCCCACACGGCGGCCTTGGCGCTGCCGTCGAGAATGCGCGCGAACACCTTGAAGCCGGAGCCGCGGAAGATCTCGGAGACGTCCTGCATCTTGATCGGGTTGCGCAGGTCGGGCTTGTCGGTGCCGTAAGCGCGCATCGCATCGGCGTACGGGATGCGCGGAAACGATGGCGTCACCGGCTTGCCGCCGCCGAACTCCTCGAACACGCCGCGCATCACCGGCTCGACCGCCGCGAACACGTCGTCCTGCGTCACGAAGCTCATCTCGAGGTCGAGCTGGTAGAACTCGCCGGGCGAGCGGTCGGCGCGCGCGTCCTCGTCGCGGAAGCAGGGCGCGATCTGGAAGTAGCG
>DAIUEP010000411.1:0-2551 GCA_036845065.1 Xanthobacteraceae bacterium
GGCGCGACCAAGGCGATCGTGTTCCAGCTGGCCTCGCTGACCGACGTCGACTGGCCGATGTCGGGCGAGGTGATCCTGATGACGCTGGTCGGAGGGCTCGGCACCGTATTCGGGCCGGTCGTGGGCGCCTTCTTTGTAATGACGATGGAGAACTACCTGACTGCCATCGGTCAGTGGGTGTTCGTGGTGCAGGGATCGATCTTTGTCGTGTGCGTGCTGTTGTTCCGCCGCGGCATCGTCGGCGAGCTGGCGCACCGGCTACGCGTGCGGCTGTAGATTAGCGTGCCGCCAGCGTGCGCTGGACCGCATCGAAAACCTGGCTCACCGCA
This sequence comes from Xanthobacteraceae bacterium, assembly GCA_036845065.1. GTDB lineage: Bacteria > Pseudomonadota > Alphaproteobacteria > Rhizobiales > Xanthobacteraceae > VAZQ01. The sequence continues at coordinate 330 of DAIUEP010000411.1, forward strand.
ATCTCGTCAACGTCGCGATGACGTATATCGTCACATCTTGGGCGGCCGCAGCGCGGGCAGCGCCGATCGGATGGAGGCTCGATCGCGGCGGCGAGCGGATTGAGCGGAGCCCACAGCCGCGGGTCGGTCGGGCCGAACAACGCGACGGTCGGGACACCGATCGCGGCCGCGACATGCATCAGCCCGGAATCGTTGGTCACCGCCGCATCGACGGCTGCCAGCGCAATGACTGCGTCGCGCAGGTCGTTGCCGGTCAGGTCGCGCGCGCTCTCGCCGGCGGCGGCCACAATCTCGCGCGCGAAGGCGATCTCGTTCGGCCCGCCCAGCACCCACACGCCGATGCCCGCCGCCGTCAGCCGCCGCGCCAGCTCGGCGTAGTTCCGGGTCGACCAGCGCTTGCCGGGGCCGACCGCGCCGGGCGCGAGCGCGACCAGCGGGCGCGGGACGGTGGCGAGGCCGCGGCGCTCGAGCCAGGCCGCGACTTGGTCGGCCGGAACCACGATTTCCGGCAGCGGCCACTCCTGCGGGGGCGTGGCGCCCTTGGGCAGCGCCAGCGCGCCCATGCAGTCAATCATGCGAGTAAGCCGCCGCTCGCCCCAGCGCAGATCATTGATGAGCCCGAAGCGTGCCTCACCGACGAAGCCGGTCCGTTCCGGAATCCCCGACAGGAAGGGCGCCAGCGCCGATTTCCAGGTCCGCAGCATGATCAGGGCGGTCCCATAGCGTTCCGCCCGCAGCCGCCTGGCGAGCGCGAGGTATTGGCCAATCGGCAGCCGTCCGCGCGGCAGATCGCAGATGATTCCCTTTCGTACCCCAGGCATGTAATCGAGGAGCGGAGCGCACAGGCTGCTGGTGATGAGGTCGATCGGCCGTTGCGGCCATCGCTCCCGCAGCACCTTCACCACCGAGTGGCAGCGCACGAAATCGCCGATCCACATGTAGGGGACGATCAGAACAGGACTCGCTGCTGAATAATATGAATCAGTATTCACTTTATTCGCTTTGGATTGGATCCGTTGTTCATATCTTCTGTCGCGGCGAGCGGGTCAATCGGGTATGCCGGCAGCCGGCCGCACCTGTCCAGCGCCAAGAGGTGGCGCACGTTGCGCCTGCAATCTGCCTGGGGCAAAGGAGGGGCCACCGGCAAGGCTGCGGAGTGAGTATGCTGTTAGTCACCGGCGGAGCCGGGTTCATCGGATCGAACGTGGTGGCGGGCCTTAACGAGGCTGGACGCACTGACATCGCCGTCTGCGACGAGCTGGGCAGTAGTGACAAATGGCGCAATCTCGCCAAGCGCCAGCTCGCCGACATCGTATCGCCGCAGGCCCTGGCGCCCTGGCTTGACCACCGCAAGCTCGACGCCGTCGTTCACCTCGGGGCGATTTCGGACACCACCGCGACCGACGCCGACCTCGTGGTCGAGACCAACTTCCGGCTCTCGCTGCGTCTCCTCGACTGGTGCACAAAGACCCGCACCCCGTTCATCTACGCCTCCTCGGCCGCGACCTACGGGGCGGGCACGGACGGCTTCGATGACGACTGTTCGCCTGCGGCGCTGCGGCGGCTCAAGCCGATGAACCTCTATGGCTGGAGCAAGCATCTGTTCGATCTCGCCTTGATCGAGCGCGCGCGCCAGGGCGCGCCGCTGCCGCCGCAATGGGCGGGGCTGAAGTTCTTCAACGTGTTCGGCCCGAACGAGTACCACAAGGCCGAGATGATGAGCCTCGTCGCCAAGCGATTCGACGACGCCAGGAGCGGCAGGCCGGTGCGCCTGTTCAAGTCGCATCGCGACGGCATCGCTGATGGCGAGCAGAAGCGTGATTTCATCTATGTTGATGACGCCGTCGCGGTGGTGCGCTGGCTGCTCGAGACGCCCTCGGTATCGGGCATCTTCAACGTCGGCACCGGTGTGGCGCGCAGCTTTCGCGACCTGGTCGTGGCGATGTTTGGCGCGCTCGGGCGTCCTGCGAATATCGAATACGTCGACATGCCGCCCGCCATCCGCGATCAATACCAGTATTTCACGCAAGCCGAGATCGAAAACCTGCGCCGTGCCGGCTACAATGCCGGCTTCATGCCGTTGGAGGACGCGGTCACGCGTTATGTCACGCGGTATTTGAATTGTGCAGACCGCTATTGCTGAACGCGCAGATGGCAGACAGACGGAGAGTCGCAGTGGCATCGCCCACGCATGGCTTTGACCAGCACCTGGCGAAATTCGC
>DAIUEP010000412.1:0-2546 GCA_036845065.1 Xanthobacteraceae bacterium
ACGCGGCTCCGCCGCTGCCAGGATCGTCCGAGCCGCACTTGCTTACCGTTGAGCGCCGACACTAGGCGCAGTGAGGCGCCGTTAGATCATGTCGATCATGCACGCGATGCTGCGCAACGGTCAGCGTCCGGTCCTCGCGGAAGGCGCGCGCGTGCGACACTCGCGTACAACACTCGTGAGCGCGCAATTGTTTTAATAACCGTGGGCAAAGATTTGCGATGATGCCGGAACGGTCGACATGCGCGTCGCGGCGTCGAGTGCGCGCGACCAAACCAAATCGTCTGCAGAAGAACAACGTCTGCAAGAAACGAACGCGGCGCCCGAAGACGCCGCGTCGATGATTCGAATGAGGAACGATTTGATGAGAGTGATGCTCAGAGCACTTGATATTTCTTGAACCAGCTCACCATCTCGCCCCAGGCAGCTTCGGCTGCTTCCTTGCGGTAGCTCGGCCGATAGTCGGCGTGGAAGCCGTGCGGCGCGCCCGGATAGATCTTGAAGTCGGCGGTCTTGCCGGCGGCGGCGAGCGCGGCCTTCATGGCTTCGACCTGCGCAACCGGAATGCCCTGATCGGCTTCGCCGTAGAGGCCGAGCACTGGCGCCTTCATCTCGGCGGCGCGTTGCGTCGGACTCTTCGGCCAGACCTCGGCCTGCGTCGCCGGATCGACCAGCGAGCCGTAGAACGCAACGCCCGCCTTGAGGCCTGAATTCTGGGCGGCGTACTGCCATACGGTGCGGCCGCCGCGGCAGAAGCCCATGATGCCGAGCCGGTCGGTGTTGCCGCCCTGCGACTTCGCCCAGGCTACCGTGGCGTCGAGGTCGGCGAACAGCTCGGCGTCCGGCTTGCCGTTGACGAGCGGCATCAACTCGGGCTGCGCGGTGACCTTGGTGAGGTCGCCCTTGCGGAAATAGTAGTCGGGCGCGACCGCGAAGGCGCCGAGCTTGCCGAGCCGCCTTGTGACGTCACGGATGTATTCGTGCAGCCCGAAGATCTCCATCGCGACCAGGATCACGGGCGCATTGGCGGCGTTGGCGGGCTTGGCGAAATAGACCGGCATATCGCCGCCGGCGACCTTCACTTTCGCTTCGCCGGCGGTGAGGCCCGCCGTGTCGGTGGTGATCGTCTGCGCGCGCACCGGACCGGCGGCAAGCGTATAGCCGGCCGCGGCCGCGGCGGACGCGGACATGAAGAAGCCGCGCCGCGATTGCGGGGCGACCTGATGCGCCAGCCCGACGATGTCGGACGGCAGTTTCTGATGAATGGTCATCGGGTTTACTCCCTTGTGAACGAACCGCGCGGCCGAAAGGGGCCGCATCTCTGATCGGACGGCCGCAATAGGCCGGCCTCACGGCCCGTTGTCAACGCACCGAAATGTGATTCAGCTGCGGCCGAGCTCCTTGGCGACCGCTTGGATGAGGCGGGCGTCCATCGGCTCGATCGCGGTCGGGAACACGGCGGCGATCCGGCCGTCGCGCCCGATCAGGTATTTGTGGAAGTTCCAGCGCGGCGTCTCCAGTGGCCGCTCGGTGGCGGCCCACTTATAGAACGGATGCGAGTTGGCGCCGCGCACCTCGGTCTTGGCGGCGAGCGGAAAGCGGACGCCGTATTCGTCGTGCGCGGTCTGCATGATCTCGACCGGCGTGCCCGGCTCCTGGCCGCCGAAGTCGTTCGAGGGTACGCCGACGACGATCAGGCCCTGCTCAAGATAACGCGCGTATAGCTGCTGCAGGCCGGTGAATTGCGGGGTGTAGCCGCATTGCGAGGCGGTATTGACGATGAGGATCGGCTTGCCGGTGTAGTCGGCAAGCCGAATGTCGCCGCCGTCAAGCGCGGTGAACGAGAACACATAGGCGGTGATCCGGGTCATGGCTGGAAATTGTGCAAGGGCTGTGGTGGGCCCGGCAAGGGCGGCGCTGAGAGCACAGAGAAATTGCCTACGATCACTGGTCATTGGCGAGCCCTCCTTGGCTGAGGCGATGATACCCGATTTCTCGTGTCGGAAATACGAGGGTCCACCGCCCATCGGATGCAGCCCTCAAGGCGCTGCGGCTGGCCGGTGGGCGCATGTCACGGCACGTAGCCGATCGCTTCGACCTCGAGGCCGCAGTCCATCGGGGTGCGGCCGGCCTGCATGCGGGTGCGCGCCGGGAGCGTGTCTGGGCTGCTGAAGTAGCTGCGGTAGATGCGGTCGAATTCCTCCTGCTGGCGCTGGTCCTTGAGCCAGACGATCACCTTGAGCAGGCAATCCATGTTGGAGCCCGCCGCCTCGACGAGCTTCTTCATGTGATCCATCACGATGCGGACCTGCCGCTCGAACGGGATGTCGGGAAAGGGCGGCAGCGTCGCGCCGTTGGCGCGCGCATCGCGCAGCTTCGCCGCATAGTCGGCATCGAACGGTGGCAGGCCGGAAATGTAGATCTTGTTGCCGTAGCGGATGCAGAGATTGAACGGCCCGCCGGTTTCCGGCACGTCCGCCTTGATGACCTGTTTATTCATTGGTTGCTCGCGCGCAGGAGTCATGCGCCATCCGAGCACACCTATGTTC
>DAIUEP010000413.1:0-2514 GCA_036845065.1 Xanthobacteraceae bacterium
GGTGCAGCAGCCGCGGCTGCGCCAGCGCAACAATCGCGAACGCCGCCGCAATCGCCAGCGCCCACCAGCGCGGCGGCTCCCAATGCAGAAACGGCCAGCAGCCGATGATCACAAACACCGCCGCAAACACCAAGCCGAAGCTCCGGTCGGAGCTTTCCGGCGCCGGCCCGCGCTCGATCTTCGGTTCCAGGACGGTGGCCATGGTTCTCCTCGTGTGTCGGGGCGGACCCTAGCCGGAACCCGGCGGTGGAGGCAACGTTGCACGGCGTCACGGCTGCCCGCGGGGCCCGAGCGCAGACCAGCCGGCGAGTGCAGCAATGACGGCCGTCGCCGCCACCGTGTGGCCATGGGCGTTCCAATGCCCGTCGGTCGGATGCTCGAATGGGATGCCATCCTTCGCATAGGCCGCAATAAAGACCGGTTCCATGTCGATCACGTTAAAACCCAATTCCCTCGCGCGAGCGATCAGCCGGCGGCGCATCTGGGCGAAATAGCTCGTTTGTGCTTCGGCCAGCGCGGCGGGGTCATAGAGCTCCGGGCGCGGAGCATCGACCACAATGGCGATCTCGGCCGGCGCGAGGCAAGCGGCTTGCGGCAGCGCCTCGAGGAACCAGTCGATCACGCGGTGCCCCTCGTCGAGACGCGCGGGACTTGCTTCCGCCTCCGTGTGCCCGACGTGCCGGCCGGCCCGCTGCGGCTCCGCCTGCGCCAGCCGGATGCCCATGTTGGAGATCACGTTGGTGATGCCGACGTTCCGCATCAGGTAGAGCGCGAGCGCGCTGCGGCGCAGGATGCGCTCAACTACGCCCGGCTCGGGCAAAGGCGTCAACTGGTAGTCGAAGCCTCCTTGCGGCGTGGGGTAAAGATGGAAGAGCCCGTTGCGGCGACGATGGACGAAGATGCTCTCATCGAAGTCATTGCCGACCACGTTGACGACGATCCGCGCCGGCCGATAGACCGCGCAGGCATGCCGCGCATAAGCGACATATTGACTCAGTGGCGCGCCCGATTGAGCAAAAGCATAGGCGCGTCCGCGCTCGCCAAGCGCCGCCTGCAGACGGCCGGTCAGGCTTTGCGCGAACGGGACCCGCAACGCCTCGATGTAGCTGTCGCCGATGACTGCGACGAGCGGCCGCGGGTCCACCACCGTATAGTCGTAGTCGGCCAGGAAACCTTGCGCGTTCGAGCGACCGCGAACGACGCTGTGCATAGTCCAATCGAACGACCACACATACGGATGGTTCGCCCCATAGCGCTGGATCGGATTTTCGGCGGTCGGCGGCTCGACCGGCAGCGCTGTCGCGACCGGCAGGAATCGCAGCACGATCTCCGCGGCAAGGAGCGTCGCCCCGACGCTCACCATTATTGTCAGCAGATTGAGCACGAACGCCTTGAGCCGCGACACCCCGACATCCCCGCTCAGCGTATACGCTCCAGGATGCTCACGTAGTTGGCGACCGCCGCGCCGCCCATATTGAAGAGGCCGCCAAGCCGTGCGTCCTTGACCTGAAAATCGCCGGCTGCGCCGGTGAGCTGCATCGCCGCGAGCGCATGCATCGACACGCCGGTGGCGCCGATCGGATGGCCCTTGGCCTTGAGCCCGCCTGAAGGGTTGACCGGCAGACGGCCGCTCATCTCGGTCAAACCATCCCTGATCGCGCTGGCGCCGCGACCTTCCGGCACCAGGCCCATGGCCTCATACTCGATCAGCTCGGCGATCGTGAAGCAGTCGTGCGTCTCGACGAACGACAGGTCGCCGAGCGCGACGCCGGCAGCCGCCAGCGCCCGCTGCCAGGCCAGCGCGCAACCTTCAAACTTGAGAATGTCGCGCTTGGCCATCGGCAGGAAATCCTGCACATGGGCGGCGGCGCGCACCGCCACCGCCTTGCCCATTGTGCGTGCCGTCTCCTCGTCGGCCAGCACGACCGCAGCGGCTCCGTCGGAGACCAGCGAGCAATCGGTGCGCTTGAGCGGGCCGGCCACGAACGGGTTCTTCTCGCTCTCGCGGCGGCAGAAATCGTAGCCCAAATCCTTGCGCATCTGCGCGAACGGATTGCCGACCCCGTTCCTGTGGTTCTTGGCCGCAATCCGCGCCAGCGCATCGGACTGGTCGCCGTATTTCTGGAAGTAGAGCGCGGCGATGCGGCCGAATATGCCCGCGAAGCCGCCCTCGATCGCGGCCTCGTCGCGCACGTAGGATGCCTTCAGCAGATTCGTCCCGATCTCGGCAGGGGGCGTCGTTGTCATCTGCTCGACCCCGACGATGAGCGCGAACCGCGCGCTTCCCGCCGCGATCGCCTTGAGGCCCTGATGGACCGCGGCCGAACCGGTGGCACAGGCGTTTTCGACGCGGGTCGCGCGCTTGAAGCGCAGATCGGGCGAGGCCTGCAGCACCAGCGCGGCGGTGAAGTCCTGCGCCGAGAAACCGGCGTTGAAATGACCGAGCACGATCTCATCGACCTCGGCCGGCGCGACGCCAGCATCCGCCAACGCCTCGCCCGCGACCCGGACAAT
>DAIUEP010000414.1:0-2511 GCA_036845065.1 Xanthobacteraceae bacterium
CGGTCATGCGCGATCGCGGTGACCAGGATGCGCTCGCGGTGCTGCGGGGCCTGCCGGCCGACACCCCGCCGACCGTGAAACAGCTCGCCGCCGACGCGGTCGCCGCCATCGAGCGGACGCTGGCGCTCTGGGAGACGGTGCAGAATGCCTGGTATGGGATTTCGCTCGGCTCGGTGCTGCTGCTTGCCGCCATCGGGCTCGCCATCACCTTCGGCGTCATGGGCGTCATCAACATGGCGCACGGCGAAATGGTGATGCTCGGCGCCTACACCACGTTCGTGGTGCAGGAGGTCATCCGCACCCGCTATCCCGGCCTGTTCGACTATTCGCTGTTCATCGCGACCCCGCTGGCCTTCCTGATCGCAGGCTTTGTCGGCGTCCTGATCGAGCGCGGCATCATCCAGTTCCTCTACGGGCGCCCGCTCGAGACCCTGCTCGCGACCTGGGGCCTCTCCCTCATCCTGCAGCAGGTGGTGCGCACCGCGTTCGGCCCGACCAACAAGGACGTCGGCAATCCATCCTGGATGAGCGGATCGTTCGATCTCGGACACATCACGGTCACGTACAATCGGCTCTGGATCGTCCTGTTCACCCTGCTCGTGTTCGCTCTGCTGCTCGCGCTCCTGCGCTACACCCGCCTCGGGCTCGAAATGCGCGCCGTCACTCAGAACCGCGCGATGGCGGCCTCCATGGGCATCCGCACCGGCTGGATCGATGCGATGACCTTCGGGCTCGGCTCCGGCATCGCCGGCATTGCGGGTGTCGCGCTCTCGCAGATCGACAACGTCAGCCCCAACCTCGGCCAGGGCTACATCATCGACTCGTTCATGGTGGTGGTGTTCGGCGGGGTCGGCAATCTCTGGGGCACGCTGGTCGGCGCCTTCACGCTCGGCATCGCCAACAAGTTCCTGGAGCCGTTCGCAGGCGCGGTCCTCGGCAAGATCGCGATCCTGGTGATGATCATCCTGTTCATCCAGAAGCGCCCGCGCGGGCTGTTCGCACTCAAGGGCCGGGCGGTGGAAGCATGACCGCCTTCCCGCTCATCCGCGCGCTCGATCGCGGCACGACCGTCTTCCTGGCGCTGCTCGCCGCCATCGCGATCGCGGTGCCGCTGCTCAATCTCCTGGTGCCGGCCACGTCACCCTTCCACCTGTCGAGCTATTTCGTCGCGCTGTTCGGCAAGTATATCTGTTACGCGCTGCTCGCCCTCTCGATCGACCTGATCTGGGGCTATTGCGGCATCCTCTCGCTCGGCCACGGCGCCTTCTTCGCGCTCGGCGGCTATGCGATGGGCATGTACCTGATGCGGCAGATCGGCACGCGCGGCGTCTATGCCAATCCGATCCTGCCCGACTTCATGGTGTTCCTGAACTGGCCGGAGCTGCCGGTCTATTGGTACGGCTTCCAGTCTTTCCCCTACGCGCTGCTGATGATCGTCCTGGTGCCCGGCCTGCTTGCGCTGGTGTTCGGCTGGTTCGCATTCCGCAGCCGCGTCACCGGCGTCTATCTCTCGATCATCACCCAGGCGCTCACCTTCGCGCTGATGCTCGGCTTCTTCCGGAATAATTTCGGCTTCGGCGGCAACAACGGGCTCACCGACTTCAAGGACATCCTGGGCTACAACGTGCAGGCACCGGGCACGCGCGCCGCCCTGTTCGCCATCTCGACGCTGGCCTTGATGATCGGCTTTCTGATCTGTCGCGCCATCGTCGCCTCGAAGCTCGGCAAGGTGCTGGTCGCGATCCGCGACGCGGAGAGCCGGACGCGCTTCCTCGGCTACCGGGTCGAATCCTACAAGCTGTTCGTATTCACGCTGTCGGCCTGCATGGCTGGCGTCGCCGGCGCGCTTTATGTGCCGCAGGTCGGCATCATCAATCCAAGCGAGTTCTCGCCCGGCAACTCCATCGAAGCCGTGATCTGGGTCGCGGTCGGCGGCCGCGGCACGCTCACCGGCGCGATCCTCGGCGCCGTCATCGTCAACTACGGCAAGACCTATTTCACCAGCGGTCCGCTCGCGCCCTATTGGCTGTTCATGCTCGGCGGGCTGTTCGTGGCGGTCACGCTGCTGTTGCCACGCGGCATCGTCGGCTCCGTGCAGCATTGGCTCACGCGCTGGCGCGAGCGCAATCCGGGCGAGCCAAGCCCGGCCGCGAATGGCGCAGCCGCGGGCAGCCCGCCTCCACCCGAACCCGCAGCTCGCCCGGCGGAGTGAGACACCATGAACGACCTCACCGCAGGCTCGATGCTCTACCTCGACGGCGTCAGCGTCTCCTTCGACGGCTTCAAGGCGCTCAACAACCTCTCGCTCACGGTCGCGCCCGGCGAGATGCGCGCGATCATCGGCCCCAACGGCGCCGGCAAGACCACCATGATGGATGTCGTCACCGGCAAGACCCGGCCCGACGACGGCGAAGTCTATTTCAACGGCACGCAGGACCTCACCGCCCTCGACGAGACCCAGATCGCCGAGCTCGGCATCGGCCGCAAGTTCCAGAAGCCGACCGTGTTCGA
>DAIUEP010000415.1:0-2484 GCA_036845065.1 Xanthobacteraceae bacterium
GGATTGCACTCACTGGAATGGGCTGTTTGATAACCGAATAGGCTGAATCACGGGGCGCCGGCCAACGGTCCGTGCCGTTCTACCTGCAACACGCTCAGGTCTACGTGCAACATGCCCCCATGTGTTCTTGCGCATTGGCTGGCTCTCTCACGCTTCAGCGCCACGCACGAGCAACCGCAGGGCAGCGCACGGGCCTCTGATACCTGCGCTTGTATTGAACGACGCACTCTCCACGTCATGGCCGGGCTTGTTCGGCTTGTCCCGGCCATCCACGCCACATTCACGGCCCCCGATACACAAACGCACGGCGAACCCCGGGCCTTGAGACCCGTGGCCGCCGTGCGGATGCGAGACAGAAGGCCTTGTGCTACCTCTTGCCTGCACCGCCGGTGGCGAGCTGGCGGCCGAGGTCGTCAAGCGCTCGGACGATCGTGGCAAACGGCGGCTGGACCGTTTCCGCCGCAGCCGGCGCCTTGGCACGGTGGTGGTGGCGCTTGCCCTTCTTGCCCGCCGCGTAGGAATCCGTCGTCATGGTTGCGACCAGTGGCACTGATACCATCAGGGCCGCCGCAAGTAGAACTGCAAGCTTTCGCATGATTACCCCCAAGCATTCGCGAACCGGTCTTCTCCCGGCGGTCGCAAGATTATGCGGGAACTTTTGCGGATGGAAGCCGTCTGAGGGACCAATGGCGGTCCTTCAAGATTTATTTTTTGGGTGTCGCGCCGCTGCCCCACCCGCCCGCGACAACGCGAATTCCCCGGATATCACATGATGTTGCACTCACCGGGCGACCCGGTAACGGCGCCTTAAATCACGCTCCTTACCGTGCCGCGGGGTCCTGAGCGCTCCAGGACGGGTCGGGACGGGTTGACATGGCGGAGGGACGGCGAAAAGGGGCGGAGCGCCGCGAATCGGAGCCCGATCAGGCGCCGCGCCGCGCCGCCAAGCGCCGCCCCTCGGGACTGCGGCGCCTCGTCTATTGGAGCCTGGTACTCGGCCTGTGGCTCGTGATCGCAGCGGCCGGCACCATGGTCTGGGTCGCGATCAGCCTGCCGCCGATCCAGTCGCTCGAAATCCCCAAACGCCCGCCGCAGATCGAGATCGTCGGGCTTGATGGCAAGCCGCTCGCGACCCGAGGCGAGATGCACGGCGCGACCGTCACGCTCAAGGAGCTGCCGCCCTACCTGCCGCGCGCCTTCATCGCGATCGAGGACCGCCGCTTCTACAGCCACTTCGGCATCGATCCGGTCGGGCTCGTGCGCGCGGCGGTCGCCAACGTCATGCGCCGCGGCGTGGCGCAAGGCGGCTCGACCATCACGCAGCAGCTCGCCAAGAACCTGTTCCTGACACAGGAGCGCACGTTCTGGCGCAAGCTGCAGGAGGTGGTGCTGGCGCTCTGGCTTGAGCGCAAGTTTACCAAGACCGAGATCATCGAGCTGTATCTCAACCGTGTCTATTTCGGCGCCGGCGCCTACGGGGTCGATGCCGCCGCGCAGCGCTACTTCGGCAAGAGCGCGAAGCAGGTGAAGATCGCGGAGGCCGCCATGCTCGCCGGTCTCGTCAAGTCGCCGTCACGGCTGGCGCCGAGTCGCAATCCGAACGGCGCCGAGAAACGCGCGCAGGCGGTGCTTGCTGCAATGACGGAGCAGAGCGTCATCACCGAGACCATGGCCAAGACCGCGCTGGCGCAGCCCGCGCGCGCCGTGAAGCCCGTTGGCGCCGGCACCGTCAACTACGTCGCCGACTGGATCATGGACGTGCTCGACGATCTGGTCGGGCACGTCGACCAGGACATCGTCATCGTCACCTCGATCGATCCGGCCCTGCAGGCGGCCGCCGAAAAGGCGCTGGTCGAGGAGCTGGCGCAGAAAGGCGGCAAGCTCGACGTGCAGCAGGGCGCGATCGTGGCGATGACGCCCGACGGCGCGGTACGCGCGCTGGTGGGCGGCAGGAACTATGCGGAAAGCCAGTACAACCGCGCGGTGGCGGCGCGGCGCCAGCCCGGCTCCGCCTTCAAGCCGTTCGTCTACCTCACCGCGCTCGAGCGCGGACTGACGCCGGATAGCGTGCGCGAGGACAAGCCGATCGCGATCAAGGGCTGGAAGCCGGAGAACTACGCACGCGAATATTACGGCCCGGTCACGCTGACACAGGCGCTCGCGCTGTCGCTCAACACGGTGGCGGTGCGGCTGATGCAAGAGGTCGGCGCCGCGGCGGTCGCCAAGACCGCCTATCGGCTCGGCATCGCCTCGAAGCTCGAGACCAATCCCTCGCTCGCGCTCGGGACCTCGGAAGTCTCGGTGATCGAGCTGGTCGCGGCCTATGCGCCGTTCGCCAACGGCGGCAGCGCGATCGTGCCGTCGGTCGTCGAGCGTGTACGCACCGCAACCGGCAAGACGCTCTACGTGCGCACGGTGCAGGACTACGGCCGCATCATCGAGCCGCGCCATGTCGCGATGATGAACGCCATGATGCGCGAGACG
>DAIUEP010000416.1:0-2459 GCA_036845065.1 Xanthobacteraceae bacterium
GTCCGTCTGGGCCTGCTCCCCCGGCGCGTCAGATGCCGCGCAGCGCCCTGCTGGCCGACCTTTTACGCCGATCCGCCGGACGACGCCACCGGGGACGCCGCCAACAGCCTGAACGGCTATTTACCAATCTTGCCGAGCTCCTGCGCCAGCTCCGGCAGCGCCTGGTAGAGGTCGGCGACCAGGCCGTAGTCGGCCACCTGGAAGATTGGCGCCTCCTCGTCCTTGTTGATCGCCACGATCACCTTGGAGTCCTTCATGCCGGCGAGATGCTGGATCGCGCCCGAAATCCCGACCGCGACGTAGAGGTCCGGCGCCACCACCTTGCCGGTCTGGCCGACCTGCCAGTCGTTGGGCGCATAGCCGGCATCGACCGCGGCACGCGAGGCGCCGACTGCCGCGCCGAGCTTGTCGGCGACCGGCTCGATATACTTGGCGAAGTTGTCCCGGCTCTGCATCGCCCGGCCGCCCGAGATGATGATCTTGGCCGAGGTCAGCTCCGGGCGGTCGGACTTCGACAGCTCCTCACCCACGAACGAGGACAGACCGGGATCGGCCGCGGCCGTGGCCGGCTCGATCGGCGCCGATCCACCCGCGCCAGTCGCCTGAAAGGCAGCGGTACGCACGGTGATGACCTTGATCTTGTCCTTCGAGCGCACCTGCTGCACGGCATTGCCAGCATAGATCAGGCGCTCGAAGGTGTCGGGCGCGATCACCTTCACGATGTCGGAAACCTGCATGACGTCGAGCAGCGCGGCGACCCGCGGCATCACGTTCTTGCCGGTGGTGGTCGACGCCCCCACGATCGCGTCGTAAGCGGGCGCGAGCGACACGACCAGCGCCGCCACCGGTTCGGCCAGCATATGCTCGTAAATCGCCCCGTCGGCGAGCAGCACCTTGCCGACGCCGTCGAGCTTGGCGGCGGCATCCGCGACCCCGCGGGCGTCTTTGCCGGCGATGAGCACATGCACGTCGCCGCCGATCGCCTTGGCGGCGGTCAGCGCCTTGGCGGTCGCGTCCTTGAGCGATTTGTTGTCGTGCTCGGCCAGAAGCAGCGTCGCCATCAGATCACCCCCGCCTCGTTCCTGAGCTTGTCGACAAGCTCGGCCACGGTCTTCACCTTGACGCCAGCCTTGCGACTCGCGGGCTCGAGCGTCGTGAGCACCTCGAGCCGCGGCGACACGTCGACGCCATAGCTTTCGGGTGTCTTCTCGTCGATCGGCTTCTTCTTCGCCTTCATGATGTTGGGGAGACTCGCATAGCGCGGCTCATTGAGCCGCAGATCGGTGGTGACGATCGCGGGGCCCTTGAGCTTGACGGTCTGCAGGCCGCCGTCGACCTCGCGCGTGACCAGAACGCTGTCGCCTTCGAGCACGAGCTTCGATGCGAAGGTGCCCTGGGGCCAGCCGGTCAGCGCCGCCAGCATCTGGCCGGTCTGGTTGCAGTCGTCGTCAATCGCCTGCTTGCCCAGGATGACGAGGCCGGGCTTCTCCTCGTCAACGATGGCCTTGAGAATCTTGGCGACCGCAAGCGGCTCGACCGGCTTGTCGGTCTTCACCAGGATGCCACGGTCGGCCCCCATCGCCAGCCCGGTGCGGATCGTTTCGGTCGCCTGCTGCGGTCCGACCGACACGCAGATCACCTCGGTCGCCTGGCCTTTCTCCTTGAGCCGCAGCGCCTCCTCGACCGCGATCTCGCAAAAAGGGTTCATCGACATCTTCACATTGGCGAGCTCGACGCCGGAATGATCCGACTTGACCCGGATCTTGATGTCTTTGTCGACCACCCGCTTGACGGGCACCAGGATCTTCATGGGATTTTGGCTCTCGGGATGACCGGCGCTCGTGCGGAGCACCGACAGGATCAGTCGCGGGCAAGCTAATGGCGCCCGCAATCACGGTCAATGTCGGTGGTTCGGCGCGCCCGGAAGGCGAGACGCGTCCGGCATCGGCTCGGCGGGCCCAACCGGAAGCGGCTCCGCGCGCATGCACTCGAACAGCCGCACGCCCGCAGGCCGCAGCAACAGGAGCAGGAGCGCGCCCGACACCATGCCGCCGAAGTGGCACCAGTAGGCGACCTCGCTTCTCGAGGCGGAGTCGAGGCTGATGATCTGCATCAGCACGAACGCGCCGATCACCCAATAGGCGCTCATCCGCACCGGGATGATCGTCACCAAGACCGTGACCCGGGCGCACGGGCGCAGCATCACATAGGCGACCACGACGCCAGCGACCGCGCCCGACGCGCCGATCAGCGGGATGTCTGAATTCATGTCGGACGCCGCATAGGCGAGCGCGGCGAGCGCGCCGCACCCGAGGTAGAAGATCAGAAAGCGCACGCGGCCGAGCGCCTCCTCGACGTCATCGCCGAACACCCAGAGGAAGATCAGGTTGCCGAAAAGATGACCCCAGTCCTCGTGCAGGAACATGTAGGTGAACAGGGTGCTCACCGGCCCCAGCATG
>DAIUEP010000417.1:0-2405 GCA_036845065.1 Xanthobacteraceae bacterium
TAACTCGTCATGCCCGCGCTTGGCGTGAGCATCCACGTCGTTAGATCGCGAGTCGAATCAAAGACGTGGATGGCCGGGACGGAGCCCGGCCATGACGTGGCGAGCGCGTCAATCACAACGAGAGTTGATACGAGCGCGACCGCCCCCCTACAGCGCCTGCACTTCCACCACGCCCGGAATGGCCTTGATCGCACCGGCGACCTGCGGGGAGACCTTGAAGCGGCCGGGCAGCTTCACCTCGACCTCGGTCCCCTCCTGCAACAGCAGCACCATTGAGACTTCGCCGTCGCCCTGGCCGTCGAGCCTTTTGGCGATGCTCTCGATCGGTGTCTCGCTGCGCAGGAACACGCGGAGTGCCTTCTGCAGCTTGGCTGCCGCCTTATCGAGCGGCTCCACCATCTGGATGCGGGCACGCACCTCGTCGCCCTGCAGCTCGGCCGACAGCATCAACAGCACCGCGCTGCCGGGCTCCAGCAGGTCGCGGTATTGCTGCAGCCCCTCGGAGAACAGCACCGCTTCGTAATGGCCGGACGGATCGGAGAGCCCGATGATCCCCATCTTGCTGCCGGTGCGGGTGCGCCGTTCGGTGCGCGCCACCACGGTCGCGGCGACGCGCCCGGCGCTGACGCCTGACTTCACCGCGCGGGCGAATTCCACCCATGACTGCACCCGCATGCGCTTGAGCGCCGGCATGTAGTCGTCCAGCGGATGGCCGGAGAGGAAGAACCCGATGGCGTCGAATTCCTTCTGCAGCCGCTCGGCCGGCAGCCACGGCTCAACCTTTGGCAGACGCAGCGCACCGCGCGCCGAGCTTTCTCCGAACGAGAACTCGAGCGCGCCGCTCTCCTTGCTCTCGTGGGCGCGCTGCGCCTCCCCCATCATGACGTCGACCGCGGAATAGACGCATGCTCGGTTGCTCTCGATCGTGTCGAAGGCGCCGGCAGCCGCGAGACTTTCGAGCACGCGCTTGTTGACCGCGCGCGGATTGACGCGGGTCGCAAAGTCCGACAGATCGGAGAACGTGTGGTCGCCGCGGGCCGCGACGATCGCCTCGACCGCTTGCGCGCCCACGCCTTTGAGGGCCGCGAGCGAGTAGTGAATGGTCTCGCCCTCGGCCTCGAAGGCAACGCCCGAGCGATTGACCGACGGCGGCATCACCTTGATGCCAAGCCGCTGCGCTTCAGCGCGGAATTCGGCGAGCTTGTCGGTGTTGTTGGCATCGAGCGTCATCGAGGCCGCCAGGAACTCGACCGGATAGTTCGCCTTCATGTAGGCAGTCTGATAGGCCACCAATGCGTAGGCTGCAGCGTGGCTCTTGTTGAAGCCATAGTCGGCGAAGCGCTCCAGCAGCTCGAAGATCGTCTCGGCCTGGGAGCGCTCGACGCCGCGCTCGATGCCGCCCGACACGAAGCGGTCGCGCTGCGCCAGCATCTCGCTGCGGATTTTCTTGCCCATGGCGCGACGCAGGAGATCGGCTTCGCCGAGCGAGTAGCCAGCAAGGATCTGCGCCGCCTGCATCACCTGTTCCTGGTAGACGATGACGCCGTAGGTCTCGCGCAGGACCGGCTCGAGCTTGGGGTGGATGTAGTCGGGCTCCTCCTCGCCGTGCTTGCGGGCGCAATAGGTCGGGATGTTGGCCATCGGGCCCGGCCGATAGAGCGCGACCAGCGCAATCAGGTCCTCGAAGCGATCGGGCCGCATGTCGACCAGCGCGCGCCGCATGCCCGCGCTTTCCACCTGGAACACGCCGACGGTCTCGCCGCGCGCCAGCATGCCGAAGGTCTTGGGGTCGTCGAGCGGAATGCTGAGCAGCTCGATATCGATGCCGCGCTTGCGCACGAAGCGCACCGCCGTCTCGAGCACCGTCAGCGTCTTGAGGCCGAGGAAGTCGAACTTGACGAGGCCCGCCGGCTCCACCCACTTCATGTTGAACTGGGTCACCGGCATGTTCGACTTCGGATCGCGATAGAGCGGCACCAGCTCGGAGAGCGGCCGCTCGCCGATCACGATGCCGGCGGCGTGCGTCGAGGCATGCCGATGCAGCCCTTCGAGCTTCTGCGCGATGTCGAAGGCGCGGCGGATCACGGGATCGCGGTCGCGCTCGGCCTGCAGTCGCGGCTCGTCCTCGATCGCCCGCTTGAGCGTGACCGGATTGGTGGGGTTCTGCGGGACGAGCTTGCAGAGCTTGTCGACCTGCCCGTAAGGCAATTGCAGCACGCGGCCGACGTCACGCAGCACGCCGCGCGCCTGCAGCGTTCCGAACGTGATGATCTGGGCGACCCGGTCGCGGCCATAACGCTGCTGCACGTAGCGGATCACCTCGTCGCGCCGGTCCTGACAGAAATCGATATCGAAGTCCGGCATCGAGACGCGCTCGGGATTGAGGAAGCGCTCGAACAGGAGCC
>DAIUEP010000418.1:0-2404 GCA_036845065.1 Xanthobacteraceae bacterium
GTTGAGTCGTCGATCAATACTCGGTCGGTGGGCGCCCGCCAGCCCGGCCAGGAGCAGGATTCGAGCGAGGGGCCCGTCGGTCTGTCCACTCGATGTTGCGACCGGGTTGACACGTGATTCCACCCGTTACGCCTGTGAGTAGCGGGAGCATGGCTGCGCCAAGGATCGCCTGATGAGGGTCGCCCTGGTTAGCGTCGCCATTGCTACGGGACAGCGACATCCTAACAGCCAGCGTCCCATGGGCTGCGGCTTGTCGGAGCGCAGCCAAAGGTCCCCCAAGTCCGGGAGCACGGAGCACAACGAGCACATGACTCTGTTCCGCCACCTGCACGACAATGCGTTTCTCGTGTTCTCACGGGATCATAAGCATCTTTATGCCGCGTGCCTGCTTGACCTGCACGAACGCTTTTTCACCGGCGCGCCCGCATTCCCGACGCCGCAACAGGTGGTCCACGCCATCTATGACGTGATGCGCGCCAATCCCTCGCTGTGGAGCGAGAATGACGATTTCGGAGAGGTGCTGCCGGAAATGATCTCCGCTGGCCGGCGCCGGATGCGCCGGGCCGATCTCGGGCGGGCGTCGGAGAGCGGCGACAAGGCGATCCTGATCGCGCGCCAGCTTTATGGCCGGCTCTTGGCGACGGGCTGGCTCGAGGAGGAGGAATACGGGCTACGCGTCACCGTCGACATGCCCATGGGTCCGCTCTTGGTGAGCCAGCGGCTGGCGAGCCTGAACAAGGACGTATCGCAACGGTTCGGCGGCCTGATCGTGCAGATCCGCCTCAACCTCGAAGCGGTCGAGAAGCTCAATCCGCGCGTGACTGACCGAAGGCTGCGCGAGGCAGCGCTCGCCGTGCGCGAGGCGCGCCGGCAGGCGGACCAGTTCACCAAGAGCCTGCGCGCCATCCTGTCCGACCTTAAGGGTATTCGGCAGACCGTCCTGGAATCGAAGACGGTCGGCGGCCGCCTCGAGGCATTCTTCGAGGAGTTCGTGCAGCGCATCCTGCTGAAGGACTTCGAGTCGATCCTGACCGTCAACCATCCCTATCGCTTCAGGGATGAGATCGTGGATCTGGCGCGCCGGATTTCCTACACGCCGGACACCATGCAGGTGCTGGCCGAGGAATACGTGAATGCCGGCATGGCCGCCTCGATCGAGGAAGGACGCCTGGAGGTGGAAGGCGACCTGATCGCGATTGAAAGCACCTTCGGGCAGATCGGCGAGATGTTCGAGCGCATCGAAACCTTCCGCCGGCAGCTCGAGGCGCGGGTGCGCAACACGATCAAATATGCCGAGCGCGGCGCGCAAGGGCTCATCGGCCGCGCCGCCGACCTGGTGCGCCGTCTCGACGCGCTGCTGCAGGACGGCCGCCACGCGGAAGCGACGCTCGAATGGAGCCTTGAGCCGTTGCGCTCGCCGTGGTCCGCGCATCACCCGGCGCGCGGCCGCGAGCCCAGGAAGCCGGTCGCCGCCCGCCCGCTCGGCGAGCGGCCGTCCGATCCGCTGTACGAGATCCGCAAGCAGCTGCGCCTGCAATACATCACTCGGATCGCGCCGCGACCGGAAGACGTGCGCCGCTTTCTCGAGCGCCAGGTGCCTTCGACCGGCAGCAAGGAAGCGCGCTTCATGCAGATCGAGACAATCGACGATTTCCTTGCCTTCGAGACGGCGCGGCGGTTCGCCATGAGCCGCGAGGTCCCCCCCGAGATCGCCAAGACCTTCGAGCTCGAATTCGCACCGGACACGCTACCGCACGACAGCGAGTGGCTGCGCTGCCCGAACTTCATCGTGCGGCGAACGAGTGCGCGAGCGGGCGAGCGCCGCAAGGGCAGCGCCCATGCTTAACGAGTTCGAAGAGATCGAGCGCTCGGCCGGCGCCGAGAAGGCATCGGACCTGCGCCGGGCACTGCATTTTCTGCTGCGCCGACAATTCGTGTTCGCGGGCGATCCGCGCACGACCACCGTCTACAGCACCGTCATGGACGGACGCTTCCGCAACGCGATCGATGGCTTCTTCGACAGCTGCGGCTACCGCGTCCACCGCGACGAGGAGGCGCAGTGGGCCGGCATCACCGCCGTCGCCGAGGACGTGCCGCTGCCGCGCATGAAGCTCGACGAGACCATCGTCATGCTGGTGCTCGCCGCGCACTGGCAGGACGAGGTCAACGTCGGCGCCGTGGAAGGCCGCGCGACCGTGGTGACGACGCTCAACACGCTCTATGACCGCTACCGCGAAATGGTGCGGCCGAACAGCTCAAACGCCATTTCGACCACGCGCTTTCGCGACATCCTCAAGGAAGCGGCGCAGCGCAGCCTCGTCGACGTCGGCGAGTTCGAGGCCGAGGAGCAGGATTGCGAGGTCGCGATCCGGCCGATGATCAAGCTGATCAGCGGCGGCGACGC
>DAIUEP010000419.1:0-2372 GCA_036845065.1 Xanthobacteraceae bacterium
GGCGTGCTCAGATAGCGCTCGCCGGTGTCGGGCAGCATGCAGAGCACGGTCGAGCCTTTCGGAGCCTCGGCGCAGACCTTGAGCGCGCCCGCAAAGGTCGCGCCCGCCGTGATGCCCACGAAGATTCCCTCCTTCTGGGCGAGCTCGCGGCTATAGCGCAGCGCGTCCGGATTCGGGATCGGGATGATGCGGCTGATGGTGCCGGTGCCGACCACGTCGCCGGTGAGCTTCGGAATGAAATCGGGCGTCCAGCCCTGCATCGGATGCGGCTTGAAGGCGGGGTGGGCGGTCGCGGGCGAGCCGTCGGGGTTGCGCTCTTGCGGGGCGCCGCTGCCGAGTAGCTGCGCGTCCTGCGGCTCGCACACGATGATCTTGGTGTCGGGGCGCTCCTTGGCAAGCACGCGCGCCACGCCCTTGAGGGTGCCGCCGGTGCCATAGCCGGTGACCCAGTAGTCGAGCCGCTCGCCGGCGAAGTCGGCGATGATCTCGCGCGCCGTGGTGCGCGAATGCATGTCGGGGTTGGCCTCGTTCTCGAACTGGCGGGTCAGGAACCAGCCATGTGTCTTGGCGAGCTCGGCCGCCTTCGCCACCATGCCCATGCCGCGCAGCGCGGCTGGCGTCAGCACCACCTTGGCGCCGAGAAAGCGCATCAGCTTGCGCCGTTCCACGCTGAAGGTCTCCGCCATGGTGATGACCAGCGGATAGCCCTTCTGGGCGCATACCATCGCGAGCCCGATACCAGTGTTGCCGCTGGTGGCCTCGATCACGGTCTGGCCGGGCTTGAGCGCGCCGGTCCGCTCGGCCTCCTCGATGACGCCGAGCGCCAGCCGGTCCTTCACCGAGCCGAGCGGATTGAACGCCTCGATCTTGACGTAGAGATTGACGTCCGGCGGCGCGAGCCGGTTGATCTTCACGACCGGGGTGTTGCCGACCGTGCCGAGGATGTTCTGAAAGCGCGCCATACCGTTGCTCCTGCAAATGTTGGTCCGAAACAGCTTATGCTGGTCCATGACACATGGATACGTGCCACATCTCCACCGTCATGCCCGGCCTTGTGCCGGGCATCCACGACTTGAAAGCCGGAATACGTCAAAGACGTGGATGGCCGGGACGGAGCCCGGCGATGACGACGCCGTGAGTCATCACCAAGCGCCGTTGGTATCACAGCCGCAGCAGCCGCGCGGCGTTCTTCCAGCAGATCAGCTCGCGATCGTGGTCGCTGATGGGCGCGGCCTCGATGAAGCGCGACGCTTCGAGGCTGTCTTCCAGCGGATAGTCGACCGAGAACATCACCCGTTCGGCGCCGAGCGCCGCGATGGTGCATTGGAGCGCCTCCGGCTGGCAGGCGCCCGCGGTGGTGGCGTAGATGTTGCGGCGGACATAGTCGGACGGCAGCCGCTCGAGCTTGACCTTCGGCCGGTAGATCTTGAAGCGGCTGTCGAGCCGCCAGAGACAGAACGGCAATGTCTCGCCCATGTGGCCGAGGATGATGCTGAGCGTCGGCAAGCGGTCGAACAGCCCGCTCAGGATCAGCCGCAGCGCATGGCCGCCGGTCTCCGCCGTCCAGCCCCACATCGAGGCGGCGAGGCCCGGATAATCGTCGAACACCGGCGGACGCGCCGCCATGTGCACCGGATGGAGGTAGACCGGAACGTCGAGCGCCGCGACCCGCTCCCAGAACGGCAGATAGCGCGCATCGTCGAGATAGAGGCCGTTGGTGTGGCCGTTGATGAGCGCGCCCTTGAAGCCAAGTGTGGCTACGCAGCGCTCGAGCTCGTTCGCGGCCGCAATCGGCTCCTGCATCGGCAGATGCGCGAAGCCCGCATAGCGGGTCGGATGCTTCGCTATCTCGCCGGCCAGAAAGTCGTTGGCGCGGCAGGCCGCGCTCTGCGCTTTGCCATGGTCGCGCTCGATCTGCACGCCGGGCGAAACCAGCGACAGGACCGAGACCGCGATCCCGGCCGCGTCCATGGCCGCGATCCGCAGCTGCGAAAACTCGCCCAGGCGCTGCTCGATCAGGCGCAGGAACCACGGCTCGAACAGGTCGGCGCCGACCTTGCCGGTGTGGGGAAAGCCCTCGGTCCAGAAATGCTCTTCGAGCGCGA
Organism: Xanthobacteraceae bacterium; assembly: GCA_036845065.1. Taxonomy (GTDB): domain Bacteria; phylum Pseudomonadota; class Alphaproteobacteria; order Rhizobiales; family Xanthobacteraceae; genus VAZQ01. The sequence continues at coordinate 2,106 of DAIUEP010000419.1, forward strand.
TCTTCTTCATGCGTGCCAAGTTCCACGGCCCGCGCCGTCATGGCAAGGCGGGATGAGGCCGCCCGTGGCGCGGGACGGGTGCGGTGTTCCTGATGGGCAATAACCACTCGTGAAATTCATGGTGTTGGAGCGACGTCTCCGGATCGCCTGTTATCACAATGGTGTGAGCCATTTTTGCGCTATTGACTTATTAGTGAAATTCACTTTTATACAGTCTATCCCGATCCGTGTTTCGAGGGGCGTCTTCCGGAGGCGTTCGCAAGGCGG
>DAIUEP010000420.1:0-2365 GCA_036845065.1 Xanthobacteraceae bacterium
AGGATCAGGGCATCCTGTCCGTGGTGTTCCGGGCGCAACGCAACTTCGCCACTGGCGAGTAAAGGATACTCACTGGCGCGTCTCACCATCCGCGCCACCTCCGGCAGCCACCGGCTGCCGGAGGCTTTTCATGCCGGTTCGCGGCATGCCACGCCGCTATCAGGAGCCCGGGGCGGTCCCCGCTTCCGATGGGCCCGCTCTGGCGCTTGGGCGTTTGGGTCGCGGTAGGGACGGTCATTGCTGAGCGCCCGCCGCACAGAACCGTACGTGCGGCTTTCCCGCATACGGCTCCCCCTCGGGTGCGTGACGGCAAAGCGCAGATTGGACCAGGGGTGAAGGATGCGCGGCCGGGGGAGCTAGTCGTTTTTTTCACTTTGGCGGCCGCTCGATGGTTGGGACACACAACCCGCGCTTTCGGACAGCGCCTTGCGGGGCTGCTCGACGTTGATCGGACATTGAAAAGCAGATCAGTCGCCGGTCGCGGTTTCTATTTGAACCGCATCTCAGGACGTCGAGACAAATGAGCAGTGACGCAACGCCAGTGGGCTTACCGCCGCCGGCGGTGACTGCAGGTTAGTGACTGCAGACGGCGCTCTGTGGCTCGGAATGCAGCGCCCCCGCTTGAGCGCGGGCGCACGGCCGAGCGAGCAAACCCGGGAGCTTGCAGTGTCCTCTGGTGAAGGACGGAACGACCAGTCAGCTGACGCTGCCGCCTCGCAATCCAAACCCGACGATTCCGGCAGCGTTCCCAAGCGCGATCACAAATGAACCACAGGAGTTTTTGCACCATGTGCAAGATGACGGCGATCAGTCTTGGTAGCGCCTTTCTGCTGCTTGCGACGATCACTCAGTTCTCGGGTCGAGCTCCCGCAGCGGACTGGCCGCAAGAGCCGAAGACACAGGGACGCGTCCTCCCCCCGCTCTCGGGCACGATCCCGCTCGGTGATGCCATTGATCGGACGACGGCAAAAGGCGGCGGCCCGACGATCAACGGCGAAACACAGATGCGCCAGGAGACCGGTCGTCCATATCTCCCGCGCGTTCCGGAAGCCTGGGACCGATGGCCTGGCTGTCGCCAAACCGCGGATTGCTGAGCCTGACAACAACGGAGGAACTCCCATGCTGCGTCTTTCCATTCTGGCGACATTTCTACTGAGCACCGCCATTCCGCTAGCTTCGGCCGCCGAGGGCGAGCGCAGCATCGTCCTGGTTCTTGATGCATCGGGCAGCATGAATGCGCGGCTGCCCGACGGCGCCACCCGGATCGATGCCGCCAAGGCCGCCGTTGCCGACGTCGTCGGTAAGGCCGCGCCGGGCACACGCCTCGCCTTGCGCGTCTATGGCCATCAGTCTCCGACGGCGCGCAAGGACTGCAAGGACACTGCGCTCGTGGTCGGCTTCGACACGGTCGAGCACAACCGTGCCGCCATCGTCGACGCCACACGCGGCATCCGCGCCCAGGGCTACACCCCGATCAATCATGCCCTCACGCTCGCCGCCGGCGATCTTACCAAGGAAGAGTCGTCCGAGCGCATCGTCGTCCTGGTGAGCGACGGCAAGGAGACCTGCGAGGGCGATCCGTGCGTGACCGCCAAGGCGCTCGTTGCCGCTGATGCCAAGCTCGTGGTGCACACGATCGGGTTCGGCGTCGACGCCGCGGCGCGCCGCCAGCTGCAGTGCATCGCCGCCATGGCGCGCGGCACCTATTCCGACGCCGGCACCTCGCGCGAGCTCGCCGCCGCGCTCGGCGCGGCCGCCAGCAAGCCCGTACCGCCGAAGAAGACCGAGATCGTCGTCACCTTGCCGCGCTCGCCGATGGGCAAGCTCCACGTCAAGGGCGCCGACCGGAACGGGCACAAGGTCTTCGATGCCGCGAGCGGCCAAAAAGCCAAGCTGATCCGCCCCGGTTACGACCAGGTGGTCGATGACGTCCACCCGCTCTGGCCGATCGTCGATCTCGCGCCCGGCATCTACAACGTGGCGTTCGGCCCGCAGCTCTGGAAGAGCGTCGAGGTTCGCGCGGGCGAAACCACCCTGCTCGAGCCAGGCAACCTCGTGATCAAGAACGCTGCCGGGCTGGAGTTCAACAAGGTGCTCGATCCGGAGACCGGCGAGGTGGCGGCGGAGCTGTCGTTTGCCAAGAATCGCGCCGCGCTCATTCCCTCGCGCTTCTCGGTGACGTTCGGTGACTTGGTGTGGCCGGACGTCGAGCTGAAGCCCGGTCAGACCACCACGCTCAACCCGGGAGTCCTCAAGGTCACGGCCCGCGGCATCTACGAGCACACGATCACGCTGCCCGACGGCCAGAGGGCCGGACGCGTGAGCAGCGGCAGCAGCAAGATTGCCCTTCCGGCCGGCGCCTACA
>DAIUEP010000421.1:0-2333 GCA_036845065.1 Xanthobacteraceae bacterium
AGCGCCACCGCATGGTGAACGAAACGCTCGCGGCCGAGCTCAAGGGCGGCGTGCATGCGCTCGCCATCCACGCGTCGGTACCAGGGGAAGGTGGGGCTTAGACGCGAAACGCGGCCATTCGCGTGCCCGCTGGCCTATTCGCCGCTGTCGGCCTTGAATCCTGAGGCCTTGACCAGGCGCGCCCACCGCTCCGCCTGCGCCTTGATGTCCGCTGCAAATTCTGCGCCCGACTGACCCGACACATCGAATCCCTGCGCTTCGAGCTTGGCCTTCACGGCCGGATCGGCGTGCGCCGCCTTGGCGGCGCTCAAGAGGCTCTCTACGACAGCAGGTGGCGTTCCGGCGCGGATCATAAGGCCGAACCAGATGCTGGCCGTGAACTCGGGGTAACCCCGGTCCTCGAATGTCGGGGCGTTCGGCAGAAAGCGCGACCGCGCTTTGCTCGTGACAGCGATGACGTTCAGCTTGCCATCCTGGATCAGGGGCAGCGTCGGTTGCATCTGCGCAAAGCCAAAGAGAACATGCCCAGCCATGAGGTCGGTCGCCTGCGCGCCGGATCCTCGCGAGGGCACGTGAACGAGATCGAGCCCGAAGCGCTCGTTCAACTGGAACCCAAGGAAGTGCGACGGCGTGCCTGCGGTGTACGACGAATAGCTGAGCTTCCCGGGGTTGTTCCGGACCCACGCCACGAGCTCGGCCAGCGTCTTCGCGGGCACACCGGGATTGGTCACCAGCACGAGCGGCGCCGTGACGCCGCGGATGAGCGGGATGAAATCGTCGATCGTCCACTTCAAATTGCTGTATGAGCTCGGATTGATTTCCGCCGCAGACTGCGTGCCGATCAGGATCAGGTTGCCGTCGGCCGGAGCACCGGCGACGAACTCGGCGGCGATATTCATGCTCCCGCCCGGCTTGTGCTCGATGATGACGGAGCGCCTGAGCGTTTTGGCCATGTGATCGGCAATCAGGCGAGCATAGGGATCGGTCGCCGCGCCCGGCGAAGTGCCGATAATCACGCGGATCGACCGCGACGAACTGGATTGCGCCATGACCGAGTTGGGAGCGCCGAAGCCGGCGGCGAACACGGTCGCGGCGGCGAGAAAGGCTCGTCGGTTCATGGCTCAACTCCCTTGTGCGCCTGCCTTGGCGACCAAAGTCAGTTCGAGCGTAGCCCGACCAATCATAACCTGATAATAATAATACTGGATGAGGTCATCGCAATTTCGAATGGATGCCCGCCATGCCGTGGGACGATCGCGTCAAGCGCCGGCTCAAACTGCGCGACCTCGATATTCTGATGACCGTCATCCAGGCGGGCGGCATGGGAAAGGCGGCGCACCGCCTCAACATGTCCCAGCCCGCTGTTTCGAAGGCGGTCGCCGATCTCGAGAATGCGCTCGCTGTGCGCCTGCTTGACCGCTCACATCAGGGCGTAGAGGCAACGATCTACGGTCGCGCCCTCGTGCGGCGGGGCGTCGCGGCTTTCGACGAATTGCGCCATGGCGTCCAGGATATCGAGTTCCTTGCCGACCCGACCGCAGGGGAGTTGCGCCTCGGAACGACCGACCCTATCGCTGTCGCCATCGTTGCGCCGATCGTCGACCGGCTCACACGACAATATCCGCGGATGGCCTTTCATGTCGCGATCGACGACTCGGCAGCGATGTACCGGGAACTGGCGCAGCGGAACATCGAGCTTGTGATCTCCCGGATTGTCGGCCCGCCTGCCGAGGACTATTCCGCCGAGCCTCTTTTCCATGATTCGGCGGTCGTGGTCGCCGGAGCAAACAATCCGCTGACACGACGGCGCAAGATCGAACTGGCCAGCCTCGCGGACGAGCCCTGGGTGCTGCTGCCGTTCGATGGCGTTTTTGGTTCACTTTCCGCCGCGGCCCTGCGCGCGGGCGGGCTCGTGCTGCCACGGCCTGCCGTCGCGAGCTGGGGCATCCCGCTGCGCGATGAGATGCTCGCGACCGGGCGATTTCTGTCGGTGGTCCCCGGCTTCTCGCTGAAACTACCGCGCCCCCACCCGACGCTCCGGGCGCTGCCCGTGAAGCTGCCTAGCATGCGACACCCGATCGCGATCACAACTTTGAAAAACCGCGAGCTCAGCCCACTCGCCCAGATGTTCTGCGAACAGGTGCGTGAAATCACAAGACCATTGGCGAACAGCCGATCAGCCCCAGGCCGCCGCTAGACTAACTGGCGCCGCCAGTCGCCGGCCCCTCTCGCAATGCGCGCTTAGGCCGATATCGGGGTTGGCATTGCGCCTGGGTTCACGCTCGAGCGCACCTGCCAGAACCGAATGATCCGCCGCGCCGCCACCACCGACA
>DAIUEP010000422.1:0-2332 GCA_036845065.1 Xanthobacteraceae bacterium
GAGCCCCGACAGCGAGATGAGGCGGCTCATCGACAAGGCGGTTCTGGACACCATCGGAGTGCGAGTCCTCCGGTGGCAGTCGGTCGGGAACCAAATCTTCGTGTCCAAGGGCAAAGATGTCACGGACCCGCTCCAGATCAAAGATCGAAAGGTCCGTGTTTTCAGTGAAACGGTCGCACAATTCGTCCGACACTGCGGCGCGCACCCGGTCACGTTATCCACCACCAGGCTGAACGAGGCTTTTCGGAAGAGCGAAATCGACATGGCCACCGGTGCCGGCAGCGCCGTCTTCAATCGCGAGCTGTGGACGGTCGCGGATACGATCACCCGCACCATGCATGCGCCGATCGAGTTCCTGCTCATCGTCAACGAGAAGACCTGGCAGGCGCTGCCCGAAGCCCATCGAGCGATCCTGGCGGAAGCGGCAAGAACTGAGGAACGGCACAGCCGCGAAAACATCGCGGAGCTGGAGGCCAAGAATTACACATTCTTCCGCCAGAAAGGCATGACCATCCACGAGCTGTCAGTCGACGATGTGGCTGACTGGCGTGCCTGCAGCGCCGCCGTCATCGAGGACTACATTCACAATACGGCCGAGCTCGGCCGGCAGCTCATGGCAGCCTCTAGAAAGCTGCGGACTGATCCATGTTGCAGCTCCAGCCCCGCCACGGGCACCTTCAATCGGCGCTGACGTGGCCAAGAGGCGTCCCGTTGCACATCGACGGCCTCCGATCGCCGCGATCAGCTGCAAACGAAATCGTCGGCTCCAGCCGGACGGCACTGCGCGGGCCAGCCGCGCGCGCGCCAATACGCGACGAAGCCAAGGTCGCGCACGACCCTCTTGAAGCGCTCGGTCCTGCGCACGGCCTCATAGGTCGGATGCCAGAACCAGGTCGCGGAAATCGGCTGAAAGTAGTTGCCCCGCACCTCGTCCTCGTAGAACTCCAGCACGCGCTCGGGCGCCCCCACATGCATATAGGCGAAGCTCATGTTGCCGACGCGCGGCAGGCTCTCCGGCGACGCGGCCTTGGCGGGCGCGGAGTCGAGAATCCTGGCGGCGGCCTCCGTCATGCCGGGCGGATAGTTGGTCGCCGGCATCTCGCGGATCGCGACGGCGGCGTCCTGGTAGCGCCCGGCCGAGGCGAGCACCAGCGCAAGCTCGAGCGTCCGCCCGGGCCGGAACGGCTGCAGCATGGTGATGGCCTTGGCGGTGTCGCCGGCGAGCCAATAGATCTCGGCGGTGTCGGCCGTGTAATTGATGATGAACTGCTCGCCGGCCTGCAGATGCTCGCGCATCGCCAGCGATTCGTTGATGCGTCCGAGCGCGGCCAGGAGCTGACTGTAGCCGTGCAACCCGTCGGCCTGGTTCGGGTTGAGCGCGATCGCCTGCCTGAAGGCGTCCTCGGCGTCCAGCATCCGCCGCTGCACCATGTTGACATATCCGAGCGCGACGAAGCCTTCCGCATTCTTCGGATCGAGCTCGGTGGCGCGGCGGGCCAACGCATCGCCGCGCGGAACCGTTCGCTCGACAATTTTGCGCTCTTCCTCCGGCATGCCGGCGCGCAGCGACGGCGCAAACAGCGGCGTCAGCGCATACGCATAGGCGAGCAGCGCAGAGGCCGGTGCAAAATCCGGCTCGCGCGTCACCACTGGCTCCAGGATGGCGACCGCGCTCCCAAGCGCTGCCGCCCCGCGCGGACGCGCCGCGACCTTGGCGCGCAGGAAATCGAGATAAGTGGCCGCGTCGCGGGTGCGACTGCGCACCAGCGTCTCGCCGGCGCCGACCGGCACTTGCAACGCGCCCGCAATCTTCCGGGCGATATTGTCCTCGAGATCGAAGATGTCGATGAGCCTCGCGTCGAAATCCTCCGACCAGAGCCGCGCGCCATCGCTCGCGCGCATGAGCCGGACGCTCAACTGCATCCGATCGGCCGCCATGCGCGCTGTGCCCTGCACGACATGGCCGGCGTTGAGCGCCTTCCCGGCGGCCTGGGCATCGCGATCCGATGGCTTGAGCTGAAACGAGGATGAGCGCGCTACGACGCCAAGGCCCGATATGCGGGACAGCACGGCGGCAAACTCGTCGGTCATGCCACCTGCGAAGAAGTCCTGCGCCGCATCGCCCGAGTTGTTCTCAAATGGCAGCACCGCGAGCGTCGCCCGCGAGCCGCCCTGCGCGGCGGCGGGCGGAGATCCGCTGCAAAGCGCTGTCATGGCCACAAGACCCAAGCACCACCCCAAATCCGCCAGAGATCGTTTCATCGTCCCATGCTCCCGCGATGGGCAAGCCTTACCATGAATAACAGCTGATTGCCGCCCGTTGGCGGCCCGA
>DAIUEP010000423.1:0-2304 GCA_036845065.1 Xanthobacteraceae bacterium
CAGGAGCGGATAGTTCTCGTGCTCCGCGAGCGTGATCCCCTCGACGCTGGTCTTCTTGGTGATGTTGGGCAGCTCGATGCATTTCGCAACATTCGGGTTGCGCACGCTCGCCTTCGGCTCGGCGCCCTTCGCCACCGCATCGAGCTCGTCGAAGAAGCGCTTGCGCATCATCGCGATGCCGAGGTCGCTGGCGCCGAGGTTCTCCTGGGTGCGGTCCGCAATCGTGCCCTGCCCGACCCACGCAATGATGTCCTGGTTGATGACGTGGCTGGAGATCCAGCGCCCGCTCTCATCCTTGATCGGGCTTACCCAGGTCGGGACCTTATCTTGCACATAGGGCTCGCGGCCCTTCGGCACCCGCATGAAGAACCAGCAGACGCTAAGCGTATTCTCGTCGTCGATCGGCACGCGCCATTCGAAGTGATTGCCGAGATAGAAGCCGTTCGGCCAGAGCGCGACGCGGCCGATGGTCCAGACCGGGTCGCCCTCGCGCTGGCCCTCGCGCACCCGCTTGTAGACAAACCCGTAGTCGAACTCCTCGAACACCAGCTTGAGGTGCTTCGCCGCATAGGGCGCGGTCTCGCCCTTGAGGCGCACGTTCCAGTTCTCGTGCATCCATTCGAAGTGCACCGGATCGCACGAGTTCTCCTGGCACTGGAACCAGTTGCAGGGAATGTCCGAGAGCACGACCTCGCGGAAACCGTTCTCCCAGGTGAACGGCTCCCAGACCGGCAGCTCCGGCGCCGGCTGCGGCCCCATATAGGCGAACAGCAAGCCAGCGCATTCCTTCACCGGATAGGCCTTGGTGGTACAGCGCTTGCCGCGGCCGGGATGGACGATGTCGTCGTAGGGCTGCTCGATGACGCGGCCGGCCTCGTCCATCAGCCAGCCGTGGTAGTTGCAGCGGATGCCGGTCTCCTCGACGAAGCCGTAGGAGAGGTCGGCGCGCCGGTGCGGACAGTGCCGGTCGACGAGGCCGTAGCGGCCGCCCAGATCCTTGTAGAGGACGAGGTCCTCGCCCATCAGGCGGATCGGCTTGATCGAGTTCGTGTCGAGCTCGCTCGCACCGCCGATCGGCATCCAGTAGCGCCGCAGATAGTTGCCCATCGGCGTGCCGGGGCCGACCTGGGTGAGGATATTGTTCTTCTCTGCGCTGAGCATCGCGGCGCGCTCCTTCAGCTCTCCAGCCCGGTCGGAACGTTCTTGTTCTCGCTTTCGAGCTTCATGCCCGACGCGAGCGCCATGGTCTCCATCAGGGCTGCGAAGTCCTTCTGCAGATAGTCATCCGGATTCTTCTGCAGCGTCGCGGCGCCGAAATGATTCTGCAGCACCTCGCGCGCGGCCGCCGTCACCGGCATCGGCACGTCCCATTCGCGGCCCAGCCCCAGCCCCAAGTCCATGTCCTTGCGCAGCAGCTCCGGCGTGAACGTCGTGGTCCAGTCGAGATTGACCAGCGCCGGCGACTTGTAGCGCGTGAACATCGAGCCCATGACGCTGTTGTTCATGAACGCCAGGAAGGCGTGGCGCGGCACGCCCATCTTGTTGGCCAGCAGCGTGATCTCGATCAGGTTCTCGATCACGACGCCGAGCATCACGTTGTGGGCGATCTTGCAGATGCGCGCGAGCTCGCCCTCGCCCACATAGGAGACGCCGGCCGGCGCGATCGCCTCCATCATCGGCATGACGGTCTTGCAGGCGCCATCGACGCCGGAGATCACCGAGGAGAGCCGCCCCGCCTTGATCACCTTGGCGTTGCCCGAGATCGGCGCGGCCACGAAGTCGGCGCCGAGCGCCTTGAGCTGCTCGCGAATGTCGGCGGAATCCTCGACCGCGATGGTCGAGCAGTCGACGAAGATCTTCGGCAGCTTGCCGTTGCGGCCGGTGACCACGCCGTCCTTGCCGAAATAGACCTCCTTGAGGTCCTTGCCGGTCGACACGATCGAGAACAGCACATCGACGCCGGCGAGGTCGGACAGCTTGTCGACCACCTTGCCGCCCTTGGCGGCGAGCGGCTCGGCCTTCGCGCGGGTCCGGTTCCAGATCGAGACATCATAGCCGGCCTTGAGCAGACGCTCCGCCATGGGAGCGCCCATGCGGCCCATGCCGATCCAGCCGATCTTCTGCTCGTTCTTCGCCATACCCGTCTCCTCGCTATCAGGATTGCGCCTTGTCATTATGACACCCGGCCTCCCGCTTCAACAGCGCTGAGCCTGATGGCGCTAAGCATGATGGCGTGGAGGGCACCAACGGATGACGGGTCGCGCCCGTCGTCCGAACGGCGCCGAAGCCGGACGGAGAGCTTGG
>DAIUEP010000424.1:0-2278 GCA_036845065.1 Xanthobacteraceae bacterium
GAATCATAGAGTTGCTAGTGCCCCTTTGTTTCCGAAGTTCGTGTCGGGGGTTGCTGCGATGGATCACGAACTTCGGAAACGGGTCACTAGCCAGGGGATTGAAGGAGATTGGAGGAGATTGAAAATGACAGTGATCACGCGCAGGCAGTTCTCGGGCGGCATTGCCGCGGCTGTCGGGCTGCCAAGCATCGCGCGCGCACAGGCCTATCCGACCAGACCGATCCGCTTCGTGCTGCCGTTCGGGGCGGGCGGCGTCGCCGACATCACCTCGCGGCTCGCCGCCGAAAAGCTTGGCGAGAAGCTCGGCCAGCGGCTGGTGATCGAGAACCAGCCGGGGCCGGGCGGCATCTCGGCGGCGCGCACCGTCACCACGGCGGCGCCCGACGGCCACACGCTCGGCCTCGTGACCAACGGCACCGCGATCAGTGTTCCGCTGTTCAAATCGCTGCCGTTCGATCCGGTCAAGGATTTTGCGCCTGTCTCCGCGCTCGGCACCTTCGATCTCGTGTTTGCCACCAACGCGGAGTCCGGCTTCAAGACGCTTGGCGATTTCATCAAGGCGGCGCGCGAGAAGCCGGGCTCCCTCAATGTCGGCACCATCACGGTGGGAGGCACGCAGAATCTGGGTGCCGAGCTGTTCAAGTCCACCGCCAATCTCGACTTCCAGATCGTGCCTTATCGTGGAACGCCGGAGATCATCGTGGCGCTCCTGCGCAACGACATCCAGCTCATGGTCGATTTCTACGCCGCCATGAAGGGCGGGCTGGTCGACGGCAAGCTGCGTCCGGTCGGGACCTCCGGATTGACGCGCGCAAGCTACCTGCCGGCGGTGCCGACAGTGGCCGAAGCGGTGCCGGGCTATGAGGTGACGTCTTGGAACGGCATCGCGGCGCCGGCCGGCACGCCGGCTGCGATCATCGACCGCCTCAACACGGCGATGCGCGAAATTCTGGCGACCGCGGAGGTGAAGGCGAGATACGCCGAATTCGGTGTCGAGGCGCAGGCGAGCTCGCCGGCCGAGTTCAAGGCGCGGCTCGAAGCCGACATCAAGAAGTGGTCGGCGGTGATCGAGAAGGCCGGCATTCCGAAGCAATAGCGCAACATGCCTCCGATCCTGCGCCTCTACGAAGACGTGCTCTCAAGCGACTCGCCCGAGGTCGGCCTGCCGCCGGCGCCGCGCATGATCTTTGTCGTGCATGGGCAGGCCACGTTCGAGGGCCGCGCCGTGGGCGAGGGCGAAACCTGGCACGGCGAGGGCGAGCTGATGATCGAGCCGGGTCCGGCCGGTGTGACCTGGTGGCGCTTCGAGCTGGTGGCGGCCGACGCAAGCGAATGGACGCTCGGCCGCGGTGCCACGCGCAAGAAGCTCGCCGCCGCGCTCGCGACCCTGCCCAAGGGCGAGCTGCTGTTGCGCGGCGACAGCGTGGCGTTTCCGCCCGGCGGCTGTGCCTATCTGCATCGGCACCAGGGGCCCGGCATCCGCTGCCTGATCGAGGGCGGCATCCGCATCGATACCCAGGGCCATTCGACGAGCTACGGCCCCGGCTCGGCCTGGTACGAGAGCGGCCCCGACCCCGTGTTCGCGCAGGCGGCCGCCGACCGGCAGAGCCGCTTCATCCGCGTGATGATCCTGCCGCGCGAGCTGTTGGGCAAAAGCTCGCTGCAGCTCGTCAACGACGACGACAAAAGCAAGCCGCGCTCGCAGCAATACAGGATCTTTGCCGACGCGCCGATCGCGTTTCAGGAAAACTAGGCTGCCGGTGTTCGCGCCGGCCCTTATTTTCCCATGATGGTCGAGATGACCTCGGCCCGCTTCTTGTCGTCGCCGCCCGCGATTTCGTCGGCGATCTCGAAAACGGCCTCCGACAGAATCGCCTTCCAGGCCTCCGGCTTCAAATCCGACGCGAAAGTGAGCCCGACGCTGCCGTCGTCGTCCTGCCATAGGCCCATGATGTCGCCCGGTTCCGACAGCGGCTTCTTCACGGATTCCAGCTCGACGCCCTCGTCTAACGCCATCGCATCTCTCCCTGGTTGGTCGCCTCGTGGAAGCACGCTTCGGGCCGCTGGCGCAAGAGGTGAGCGCGTGTTGGCGGGCGGGAAGTGGAAAACTCCGGGCCAGGCGCGCCGGGTCGCCCGACAGGTTGTGCGCTACCTCGCTGCTTTGCCTCAGGATTCAATGCGTTACTGGTGCCGGGTGAGAGATTTGAACTCCCGACCAACGGTTTACAAAACCGCTGCTCTACCACTGAGCTAACCCGGCGCGCGCCTTGGCAGCGCT
>DAIUEP010000425.1:0-2263 GCA_036845065.1 Xanthobacteraceae bacterium
TCCGATCACCGGCGCGGTCGGCTCGCCGACCAATCCGCTGGCGATCAAGTGAGGGGGCGCCTTAGGCGCCACTGCGCTGTGGATCAAGCGGCGTGCCGCGGTAGAGGTCGAGGACGCGACAGAGCAGGCCGAACTCGGGCATCTCGACGATATCGCCGGGCTGCTTGAGGATTTGCGGCTGCCAATTCTCGCGCCGCGCACGAATCTCGACCAGGAATTCGCGCGGCTCGATCACCACGGCGTAGAGATTGTCGGGCGCCTCGCTATACCGGCGCAACTTCAGGTCGATCTCCGCCCGGGTGTTGGACGGTGACAGCACTTCGGCGGCCAACTGGTAATGCTCAACGTAATGGTCGTACCCTGCAACGCCCGGTACGACCACTATGTCCGGCAGCGGCTGGAAATTTCTGACACCCGGGTTGCGAACACCGGTGTTGATATAGGCAAATGCATCGATGTGTTGTGCGGCAAAGGCGCTGTTGAGAAGATGGGACAGGTTATGTGCTATTCGTTGATGCGCATAGCTGGCTGGCGCCATCATCACGGCAACACCTTCAATCAACTCCCAACGTTCCCCGTTGGGTCGCGTTTCCAGAAACGCCATGAACTCGTCCACGTCCATGGTTCCGGAAAACGGCTGCGCGGGGGTGTTGACGTTCATTCCACACGTCTCCTGAGCCAAATATTAGCTTAGCATCGAAAGGCACAATATGCGATAGGCGGGCATTGCTGCCGACCGCCCCACCCACTCCAAGGAACGACTTATGCTCGGCCACAATCGCAAAATGTCCGGCGCCGAATGCCTCGCCGATATGCTCAAGGGCTATGGCGTCACGCACGTGTTTCATGTGCCCGCGGTGCTGCGCAAGACCTTCGCGGTGATGGAGAGCCGCACCTCGATCAAGCGACTGCATGTGCATGGCGAGAAGGCCGCTGCCTACATGGCGGACGGCTATGCGCGCGCGTCGGGCAAGCCCGGCATCTGCATGGCGCAGGTGATCGGCGCGCTCAACCTGGCGGCCGGACTGCGCGACGCCTGGCTCGCGCATTCGCCGGTGATCGCGATGACCGGCGGGCGCGAGCCCAAGACCAAGTTCCGCAAGGTCTATCAGGAGATCGACGACATGCCGGCATTCGAGCCGGTGACCAAGTTCAACGCCACCATCGACGACGTCGCGCGCTTTCCTGACATGGTGCGGCAGGCGTTTCGGGTCGCCACGTCGGGCACGCCCGGACCGGTGCATCTGCAGTTCCGCGGCAACGAAGGCCAGGTCGACCTCGAAGAAGCCGAGATGGAGCCGCTCACCGATCCGGAGTTCAGGCGCGTGCCGCCCTTCCGGCCGGAGCCCGATAGCGCCAGCGCGCTCGCGTTGCTCACGCATCTGCAGGAAGCCGAGCGGCCGGTGATTATCGCGGGCGGCGGCGTGCGCGCCTCCGGCGCCGCGGCCGAGCTCATCGAGCTTGCGCAAACGCTGCAGATCCCGGTCGCGACCTCGCTCAACGGCAAGGATTCGATCCCGGGCAATCATCCCTTGTCGGTCGGCGTCGTCGGCACCTATTCGCGCGAGAGCGCAAACCGCGTGGTCAACCGCGCCGACCTCGTCTGCTTCATCGGCAGCGAGACCGGCGGCATGACCACGCACTTCTGGGCGGTGCCGAAGATCGGCACGCCGGCCGTCCAGATCGACATCAATCCGGAGGCGCTCGGCCGTAACTATCCCCTGCTCGCAGCCGTCAACGGCGACGCCAAAGCGAGCCTTTCGCTGATGCTCGACAATGTCGACAAGAACAGCGCGGCGCGACGCAAGGCCTGGGTCGCCGAGGCGCAGGCGATCTGCAAGGCATGGACCGCGAAGTATCAGGGCGCGCTCGCATCCGACGCCTTGCCGATCCGCCCCGAGCGCCTGTGCGGCGAATTGACCAGGCACCTGCCCGACGACGCGATCGTGGTGGTGGATACCGGCCATGCCGGCATGTGGATGGGCGGGATGTTCGATCTCACGAGCCCACGCCAGAGCTACATGCGCAGCGCCGGCCATCTCGGCTGGGCGTTTCCGGCCGGCCTCGGCGCCAAGTGCGCGGTGCCGGAGCGCCCGGTGGTGACGTTCACGGGCGACGCCGGGTTCTGGTATCACATCGCCGAGGTCGAGACCGCCGTGCGCTGGAAGATCAACGCGGTCACGGTCGTCAACAACAACGGCGGCGGCAACCAGTCGAAGCGCGGCTTCGACCGCGTCTATGGCGGCGAGCAGACCGAGGGCGG
>DAIUEP010000426.1:0-2254 GCA_036845065.1 Xanthobacteraceae bacterium
GTTCCTAACAGAGTTTGCTGCAGGTGGTGTAGGAACTTCAAATCGGCGGCACTAGCACGCATCGGCTGCGCCCGCTAGATTTCAACGCATTATCCGGAGGTTCCGTGGTGTCGCTCCGCCCTCGCCGCAGCGTGCTCTACATGCCGGGCTCCAATGCCCGCGCGATCGAGAAGGCGCGCACGCTCGCAGCCGACGGCATCGTGCTGGACCTCGAGGATTCCGTCGCACCCGATGCGAAGCCTGCGGCGCGCGCGCAGGCCTGCGAGGCGGTGAAGGCCGGCGGCTTCGGGCGGCGCGAGGTGATCGTGCGGATCAATGGGCTCGACACCGCCTGGTGGCGCGACGATATCGCCGCCGTCGCGGCCGTGAAGCCCGACGCGATCCTGGTGCCGAAAGTGTCGAGCCCCGATCACCTGGAAGAGATCGCCGAGCGGCTCGCTGATCTTCGCGCCGAGCGCCGCATCCAGGTCTGGGCCATGATGGAGACCCCGCTGGCGGTGCTCAACGCTGCCGAGATTGCTGCCGCCAAGGACGGGCGGACGCGCTTGTCCGCCTTCGTGATGGGCACCAACGATCTCGCCAAGGATACGCGCGCCCGCATTGCACCCGGCCGCGCGGTGATGCGGCCCTGGCTGATGACCTGCCTTGCTGCGGCGCGCGCGCATGGCCTCGACATCCTCGACGGCGTCTACAACGACCTCGCCGATGCCGATGGCTTTGCACGCGAATGCGCCGACGCGCGCGACATGGGCTTCGACGGCAAGACCCTTATCCATCCGAACCAGATCGCGGCTGCGAATGCGACATTCGCGCCGGGCGCCGAAGAGATCGCGCAGGCGCGTACGATCATCGCGGCCTTTGAGTTGCCGGAGAACAAAGGCAAAGGCGTCATTGCGCTCGATGGCCGCATGGTCGAGCGGCTGCATGCCGAGATGGCGCGCCGCACGGTTGCGATCGCGGACGCGATCGCGGCGATGCAGGGCGGATAGTGCGGCCCCCGTCTTGACCCAGCGGCGGATCGCGCTGAGACTTCGCGCGCTATTGACGCTGCGGAGGTCCGCGGCAAAGCGAGGGAACGCCAATGCGCCAGCTCATCATTGCGGCTCTGCTCGGCGCGTTCGTGGCGCCCGCGGCGGCAGACGACATCGCGCCAAGTGGCACGTTGCGGGCGGCCTATATCGGCAGCAATCCGGCGCAGGCCATGCGCGATCCCGCGACGGGCGTGACGCGCGGCCCGTCATATGATCTCACGGTCGAGCTTGGCAAGCGCCTTGGCATCCCGGTCGACGTCAAGCCGGTCGCCGGACCGGCGGCGGTGATCGCGGCCGTGAGTGGCGGCGAGGCCGACATCGGCTTCATCGCGTACGAGCCGTCGCGCGCCGGAGCGATCGAGTTCTCGCAGACTTATCTGCTGGTACAGCAGGGTTTCATGGTGCTCGATGGCTCCTCGATCAAAGCGATCGCCGATATCGACCGTCCGGGCCAGAAGATCGCCGGCGTGCGCGACGATTCCATCTCGCTCTACCTGCGGCGTAACCTCAAGCAGGCGACGCTGGTCGAGATCGCCAACAATCCGCCCGAGACCAAGCGCATGCTTGCCGGCAAGGAGATCGATGCGTTCGGAGCGAGCCGTCCGCGCCTGAGCGGGCTTGTCGCCGAGACACCGGGTACGCGGCTGTTGCCGGACAATTTGTTCGGCGTACCGCAGACCGTCATCGTACCGAAGGGCAAGGTCGCGGCGCTCGAGGCGGTCAATCGCTTCATCGACGATGCGCGGGCTTCCGGGCTCTTGAAGGCGTCGATCGAGCGCAGCGGTATCGTCGGGCTGGAGGTTGCGCCGGGCGGCTCGTGGCAGCCGACCGCGCCGTGATCGGCTGCGCGAACAGGACGAAGCGCTCCGGATGAAGTAGGGGCTATTCGCCCGTTACGCCCACGGCCGTGCGGACTTGGCCTTCGCCTCGAAATCGTCGATCTGCCTGGCCTTCACCATGGTGAGGCCGATGTCGTCGAGGCCGTTGAGCATGCAGTGCTTGCGGTGGGCGTCGATCTCGAACTTGACCACGCCGCCGTCGGGGCCGCGGATCTCCTGCTTCTCGAGGTTGATGCTGAGCGTCGCATTGGCGCCGCGCTCGGCGTCATCGAACAGCTTCTCCAGATCCTCGGGCGAGACCTTGATCGGCAGCACGCCGTTCTTGAAGCAGTTGTTGTAGAAGATGTCGCCGAACGAGGTCGAGATCACGCAGCGGATGCCGAA
>DAIUEP010000427.1:0-2236 GCA_036845065.1 Xanthobacteraceae bacterium
AGCCCCTGCCGCCGAAATAGCTCTGCAGCGCGCGCACCTCGAGGTCGCCCCCGAGATAAGCCTTGATTCCCTGCGCCGCGGCGACGGCCCCGGAAAGAGTGGTGTAGTAGGGGACTTTATGCAAGAGGGCAGCACGGCGCAGGGACCGGCTGTCCGCCAGCGCGATGGCACCCTCGGTGGTATTGAACACCAGCTGGACCCCGCCGTTGCGGATGGCGTCCACGATATGGGGCCGGCCTTCGGCCACTTTGTTAACCTTTTCCGCCTTGACCCCCTGCGCCACCAGGTAACGCTGGGTTCCCCCGGTCGCAATCAGCCGGAAGCCGAGCGACTCCAGGAGCCGCATGGCCTCCAGGATGCGGGGCTTGTCGGCGTCCCGCACCGACACGAACACCGTGCCTTCGCGCGGCAGCCGTGAGCCGCCGCCGATCTGGCTCTTGGCGAAGGCGACCGCGAAGGAGTGATCGATGCCCATGACCTCGCCGGTCGACTTCATCTCCGGGCCGAGCACGGTATCGACGCCCGGGAAGCGCGCGAACGGAAACACCGCCTCCTTGACTCCGACGTGCTGAAAGCTCGGCCGTTCGAGCCCGAAGCTCTTGAGCGGCTCGCCCGCCATGACGCGCGCGGCGATCTTGGCGACCGGGACGCCGATCACCTTGGCGACGAACGGCACGGTGCGCGAGGCGCGCGGGTTGACCTCGAGCACGTAGATGTCGCCGTTCTTGATCGCATACTGCACGTTCATCAGCCCGCCGACATGGAGCGCTAGGGCGAGCTCTCGGGTCTGGCGCTCAAGCTCGGCGATGGTCGCGGCGTCGAGCGAGTGGGGCGGCAGCGAGCAGGCCGAATCGCCGGAATGAATGCCGGCCTCCTCGATGTGCTCCATGATGCCCACGATCCGGGTGTCCTTGCCGTCGGCGAGGCAATCGACGTCGACCTCGATGGCATCGGAGAGATAGCGGTCGATCAGCAGCGGACGCTTGTCGGAGACGACGAGCTCCGAGGGCCGGTCGAGATCGCCGGCGAGCCGCGCGATGTAGCGGTCGAGCTGCGGCGTGTCGTGCACGATCTCCATGGCGCGCCCGCCCAGCACGTAGGACGGCCGGATCACGATCGGATAGCCGATCGCTTCCGCGATCGCGCGCGCTTCCTGCGGGCTCTTGGCGATGCCGCTCCTGGGCTGGCGCAGCTTGAGCTTGTCGAGCAGCTGCTTGAACCGGTCGCGATCCTCGGCAAGATCGATGGCGTCGGGAGAGGTGCCGAGAATCGGCACTTGCGCCTGCTCCAGCGCTTCGGCGAGCTTGAGCGGGGTCTGGCCGCCGAACTGCACGATGACGCCATGCAGCGTGCCGTTCGCCCGCTCGGTATCGATGATCTCGATCACGTCCTCGGCGGTGAGCGGCTCGAAGTAGAGCCGGTCCGACGTATCGTAGTCGGTCGAGACCGTCTCCGGATTGCAGTTGATCATGATGGTCTCGTAGCCCGCCTCCTTGAGCGCGAACGCGGCGTGGCAACAGCAGTAGTCGAACTCGATGCCCTGGCCGATCCGATTGGGGCCACCGCCCAGGATGACGACCTTCTTGCGGTCGGACGGCGACGCTTCGCAGGCCGCGCGGCCCGCGAACGGCGCCTCATAGGTCGAATACATGTAGGCGGTGGGCGAGGCGAACTCGGCCGCGCAGGTGTCGATGCGCTTGAACACCGGCCGCACGCCAAGCGCGCGGCGCTTGGCCGCGACCGCGTCGGCCGACTGGCCGGTGAGCTTGGCGAGCCGTGCGTCCGAAAACCCCATCGCCTTGAGGCGGCGGAATGACGCCGCGCTCGTCGGTAGGCTCTTGGAGCGGATCTCGGCCTCCATGTCGACGATGCCGCGGACTTGCGCCAGGAACCATGGGTCGATCTTGCAGGCTTCGAAGATCTGCTGGTCCGACAGGCCGTGCCGCATCGCCTGCGCGATCTTCAGGAGCCGGTCGGGCGTGGGCGAGCCGAGCGCGGCGCGGATGGCGGCGCGGTTTTCGCTCTCGTCGCTGCCGATGCCCTCGATCGCGAGCTCGTCGAGGCCGGTGAGCCCGGTCTCGAGCGAGCGCAGCGCCTTCTGCAAGCTTTCCTGGAAGGTGCGGCCGATCGCCATCGCCTCGCCGACCGATTTCATCGATGTGGTGAGAATCCGCTCGGCGCCCGGGAACTTCTCGAACGCGAAGCGCGGCACCTTGGTGACGACGTAGTCGATGGT
>DAIUEP010000428.1:0-2231 GCA_036845065.1 Xanthobacteraceae bacterium
TTGACGCGCCGTTTACGCAGGCCGCTTCGGCGGCCATGGGGTCTCAGGTATCGGCGTGAGCGGCGGCTTGCCGGCTGCCCAGGCCAAAAGGTTGTCGACCACAAGCTGGTCCATCTGGGTGCGGGTGTAGACCGACCCCGAGCCGAGGTGAGGGAACAGCACCACGTTCTGCATCGCAATCAGCTCCGGCGGCACCTCGGGCTCGCGCAGGTAGACGTCGAGGCCGGCCGACAGGATGGTCTTGTCCTGAAGCGCCTTGATCAGCGCGTCCTCGTCGACCACCGAGCCCCGTGCCATGTTGATGACAATGCCGTCAGGCCCCAGCGCCTTGAGCACCTCGGCATTGATCAGATTGCGGGTCTCCGGACCGCCTGGCGTGATGACCAGAAGCACGGTCACATCGCGCGCCATGTCGAGGAGACTAGCATAGTGCCGGTAGCTCACGCCTGAAGCCGGCCGGCGCGAATGATAGACAACCGGCACCTTCATCGCATCGAGCCGGCGCGCAATCGCCTGGCCGATAGCGCCCATCCCGACCATGCCGACGGTGCGGTTACGCAGCGTCGCCTTGCTGAGCGGATAGGCGCGCTCCGGCCACTTGCCGGCGCGCAGGTAGCGCTCGGCCTGCGGAAACTCGCGCACCGTGCACAGGAGCAGTCCCAACGCGGTATCGGCAACCTCCTCGGTGAGGACCTGCGGCGTATTGGTGACGGTGACACTGCGCGCGGCCGCCCATTGCACATCGATGTGATCGTAGCCGACCCCGAAGGTCGAGACGATCTCGAGCCGCGGCAGCTTGGCCATCAGCTCGCCGCCGATCCCCTCGGAGGTCACGCTCGAGGCGATGGCGCGCACGCGCGGCCCGACCTCGTTCAAGAAAGCATCGCGGTCCTTCGCCTCGCCCAGGCGGTGGAGCGTAAGCGATGCCAGGCCATTCACAATGGTGCGCTTCGGCGGCCCGATCAGCAGGACTTCGATCTTATCAGCAGCCATCACCTACACCAGCATTGTCACCGGGGTTTCGACCAAGCCCCTGAACGCCGCGACGAGCTCGGCACCAAGCGCACCGTCGACCACCCGGTGGTCGCACGAGAGCGTCACCGTCATCACGCTCGCGAAGGCGACGCCACCTGCACTCGTCTCGACCGCCTGCCGCCGTGCGGCGCCGACTGCCAGGATGGTCGCGTGCGGCGGATTGATGATGGCTGCGAACTCGCGCACACCATACATCCCAAGATTCGAGATCGCTGACGAGCCGCCCTGATACTCATGCGGCTTGAGGCGGCGCGAGCGCGCGCGCTCGGCCAGCTCGCGCATCTCGGCGGAGATGATGGTGAGCGGCTTGGATTCGGCGTGGCGAATGATCGGCGTGATCAGCCCGCCGTCGATCGCGACCGCGATGCCGATATCGGAGTGCCGAAAGCGCAGGATGCGATCATTAGCCCAGGCCGCATTGGCCTCCGGCACGCGCTGCAGCGCCACCGCCCAGGCCTTGATGATGAGATCGTTGACCGACAGCTTGAACAGCGGCTGCCCGTCGTCGTTCTTGGGTGCAGCCGCATTGGCCTCCTCGCGCATCGTCAGCAGGCGGCCGATCTCCACGTCCGCTGACAGGTAGAAATGCGGGATGGTCTGCTTGGCCAGCAGGAGACGCGCCGCGATGGTCTTGCGCATGCCGTCGAGCGGCACTTCCTCGAATGGCGTGTCGCGGTAGAGCGCCATCACCTCGCCCGTCCCGACGGCCGGTACCAGCGCGCGTCCCGCACCAGAAGCCACATCGATGTCGCGCGCCACGATGCGGCCATGTGGACCAGAACCCGTGACGCGAGCCAGATCGATCCCGGCACCGGCCGCGAGCCGCCGCGCCAGCGGTGTCACCACCACGCCGCCGGCGAGCTTCGCCGGGCCGTAGTTGCGGTCAGGCGTGCGCACTTCAAAGAACGGATCGAGCTTGGCCGGACCGGCGGTCGGCGCCGCAGCAGCTGCAACCGGCAGCGCGCCTACGCGCTGCACCTGCGGGCTTTGCTTCGGCGGCGCGGCCGTTGCCGGCGCCGAGACAGCAGCACCACCCTCGCCCGCGATCACTGCCACGATCGCACCGACCGGCACCACTTCACCCACGCCGACGCGGATCTCCGACAGGACGCCAGCCGATGTCGACGGCACCTCCATCGAGACCTTGTCGGTCTCGATCTCGAACAGGTTGTCGCCCGGCTTCACGGCGTCGCCGG
>DAIUEP010000429.1:0-2203 GCA_036845065.1 Xanthobacteraceae bacterium
TCATGGAGGCTGCCCGTGCCAATGATGTCCGGAAAGAAGGCATTTCTCGAGCTCCTCAAGCAGGAGGGCGTGGAGTTCGTGTTCGGCAATCCCGGCACCACCGAGCTTCCGCTGATGGATGCATTCGCGACCGAGGATGACATCCGCTACCTGCTCGGCCTGCAGGAGGCCGCGATCATGGCGATGGCCGACGGCTATGCGCAGGCCTCCGGCAAGCTCGCGGTGTGCAACTTTCACACCACGCCGGGCCTCGGCAACGCGCTCGGCATGCTCTACGACGCCCAGAAGGCGGGCGCGCCGATCCTGGTCACGGCCGGCCAGCACGAGCAGAGCTTCACCGCGACCGAGCCGATCCTGTGGGCCGACCTGCCGGTGATCGCGCGGCCCTTGGTGAAGTGGTCGTTCGAGGTTCACCGTCTCGCCGACCTGCCGCGGCTCGTGCACCGCGCGGCCAAGACCGCGCTCGCGCCGCCGACCGGACCGGTGTTTCTTTCGCTGCCGGGCGATATCTTGCGCGCCGACGCCGACCTCGACCTGATGACACCGACGCGCATCGCGCCACGCACGCGCGGCGATCGCTCCGCGATCGAGGCGGCGGCCGACATTCTGGCGCGCGCGGAGCGGCCTGTGATCATGGCCGGCGACGCAGTGGCGCAGAGCCGCGGCACCATGGAATTGGTCGAGCTGGCCGAGCTTCTTGGCGCGCCGGTCTACGCCGAGTTCGTGCCCAGCACGGCGTCGTATCCGACATCGCATCCCTTGTTTCGCGGCCAGTTGACGCGGCTCGCGCCGGCGGTGCGCCAGGTGCTCGAACAGTATGACGTGCTGTTCTCGGCCGGTGCCGATCTGTTCACGCTGTCGCTGCCGTCCGACGTCGATCCGATGCCGGGAGGCATCACGCTCATCCATCTCGACGTCGATCCGTGGGAGATCGGCAAGAACTATCCGCCGAAGGTCGCGATCCTCGGCGATCCCAAAGCCACGCTGCCGGAGCTCACCGCCGCCGTGCGCGAGCGCATGTCGGCCGGCGCCAGGGGCTTAGCCCGCGACCGGCTCAAGACCGCGAGCGAGGCGATCGCCAAGGAACGCGAGGCGCTGCGCGCGAAAGCGCGCGCGCTCGCGAGCGCGGTTCCGGTGCAGGCGCTGGCGCTGCTCGAAGCGATCGGCGCGATGCTGCCCAAGGATGCGGTGGTGATCGAGGAGGCGCTGTCGAATGCGCCGGGGATCCGCCAGCTCATCAACAGCGACGACCCGCAGAGCTATTTCGGGCTGCGTGGCGGCGGCATCGGCTGGGGCCTGCCCGCGACCATCGGGGCGAAGCTCGCGCTGCCGGAGCGCCCGGTGGTCGGCATCATCGGCGACGGCAGCGCGCTTTATACGACGCAGGCGCTGTGGACCGCGGCGCGCTACAAGATTGGTGCGATCTTCGTGATCCTCAACAACACGTCCTACCGCATCCTCAAGCAGCGCCTGCAGGCCATGCAGGGGCTGGCGCACCAGGTCGGCCAGTATGTGGGGATGGAACTCAACGACCCGGAGGTCGATTTCCTGTCGCTGTCGCGCTCGTTCGGGGTCAAGGCCGAGCGCGCCAAGACGGTGCACGAGGCCACTCATCTCATTGCCAAGGCGATCAAGGACGGTGGACCGATGCTGATCGACGTCACGCTCGATCGCTCGTTCTAGTGCCGCCCATTTGAAGTTCCTGCAGCGGTTGCAGCAAACATGTGACGACACCCGCATAGCCCAACGGCAGAGGCGGCGGATTCAAAACCCGCTCAGTGCAGGTTCGAGTCCTGCTCAGCGCACCAAAGATTCGAAGCGACCGCGACATGGTCGAGGCAGCAAGGCCGGAACCTGGAGACCGCTGCAACGACTTGAATCTTGCTCCGGTGCCCATAAATATGGTTTTATGGCCCGTACCAATCGGAATGCGCGCATGAAGACCACCGTGGAAGTCCCTGACGATCTGTACCGTCGAGCCAAGGCGGAGGCGGCGCTACGCGGCCGCAAGCTCAGGGACCTGATCGAGGAAGGGCTGCGGCTTGTTCTCGAAGCTCCGCACAAGACGCGGCGGCGCCGGAGCCTTGCGCAGCTCATGAAGCGCGGGCGTGGAACGATTGATTCAGGCATTGCCGACCTTGCTTCGAATCCGGAGCATCTCGCAGGCTTCGGCCGCAATGACCGGCGCCATCGTTGATACAGG
>DAIUEP010000430.1:0-2195 GCA_036845065.1 Xanthobacteraceae bacterium
CACGCCCGACACGCTCGCCGCGCGCGTGCTCGCGGTCGAGCACCGCATCTATCCGCAGGCGCTGCGGCGGGTGGCGGAAGGGCTGGGGCGGTGAATTTGCAGCACTGTAAGGTGGGCAAAGGCGACAGGCAAAGACCTACCATTGTGCGCTCGCCAAACTGATGTAGCATCCCGGCCGAGCTGTCAGCGGGACCTGCCGTGGTCCCGCTTCAGTTTGGCGGTCGCGTAAGTGCGGTCGGCGCACATCCGAACCTTCAATGTCTCAGTGCCCACACAGGAGAGCAATGATGCTGCAACGAGCCCTTCGCTGCGCCGGCTTGGCGCTGCTGTTGATCCAGGCCACGGCGTGGGCGGCCGACATCGTTGACACGGATGACGTCGCCGACGCCCTCAACCGAGGTGCGATCGTGTGGGATGTCCGCGATGCGAAAGCCTACAACGAGGGCCACATCCCCGGCGCGCTCAATGTCGGCGAGATCGGCGCCGTTCTGCGCAACCCGAACACCGAGGACTGGCTGCCGGTGGCACAGGTCGAGGCGATCCTCGGCAAGGGCGGCATCGACCTCCTCGGCAAGGACGTGATCGTCTACGGCCACACCGGCGATCCGTCCGCCTATTACGGTCTCAATACCGTGCGCTATTTCGGCGGCAAGAACGCCAAAGTCTATCACGGCGGCCTTGACGCCTGGAAAGCCGCCGGCAACCCGGTCGCGACCGAGCCGACCAAGGTCACGCCCATCGCACTGAAGCTCACGCCGGTCGAGGGCGTGGTGATCTGGAACGACGAGATGCTCGCCAAGGTGGGTCAGGGCAGCGCCCAGATCGTCGACGCGCGCACGCCGGGGGAATATTCGGGCAGCGATATTCGGGCGATCCGCGGCGGCCACATCCCGAAGGCGGTCAACATCCCCTACGAGCAGAACTGGGTCGACCCCGCAACCTCCGGCAAGCTCGCGCGCAAGGAGGTCACGACGCGCGCAGGCATGTCCCTCAAGCCGGTCGCCGAGCTCAAGAAGCTCTATGCCAATCTCGATCCGAGCAAGGAGACGATCGTGTACTGCCAGAGCGGCGTGCGCGCGGCGGAGACCGCGGCGGTCATGCGCGATCTGGGCTTCACCAATGTCAAGGTCTACGAGCCCAGCTGGCTTGGCTATGCCGGCATGCTGACCGCGCCGGCCGAGCAGGAGGTGTTCTACAACGTCGGGGCGCTGTTGGGCCGCGTCAACGGCCTGCAAAACCGCATCAACGCGCTCGAAGCCGAATTAGAGAAGTTGCGCGCGCGTCCGTGACGCGATCGTTGCTGGAGCACGCAACACGGCGGCCCGTCAGGTGCGGCGCGCCTGCTCGTAAATGATTTCGGCTTCAGACACGGCAGTCGTGAATAGCCTGCGGCCATGCTCGAGCACCATCCACCGGGCGACGGTCGGCTCAGGCGCCGGCTTCATCACCTCGGACAGCACATTGGTGTCCAGGACGATCATTGCCGCCCTACTCGAACTTGGGCGGCTCGGAACCGGAGATGCTGCGCACCTTCAATTGCGGGATCGGCATGATCGCGGTGCTCGATCCCAAGGGCGCGGAGGCGGCGATCAAGGCCTGGACCGACGCCGGCGAAACGGTGGCGCGGCTCGGCCGCGTGGTTGCGCTCCAGGCCGGCATGCCGCAGGTGAGCTTTGCCGGACACCTCGACCTCGCCTGGTGACGCGATGGCGAGAACGCGTGCTCGCGGCCGGCGCCAAGACCCATGGCGCCCACCGTCCACTTCGTCGTGCCGGAGATGGACTCAGGGCCGATCATCGCGCAGGGCGAGGTGCCGGTGCTCGCGGGCGACACGCCCGACACGCTCGCCGCGCGCGTGCTCGCGGTCGAGCACCGCATCTATCCGGAGGCGCTGCGGCGGGTGGCGGAAGGCCTGGCAAGCGCGACAGCGCGCGGCGTATAACTGTTTCGGCATTGAGCGTCTGCGCATTGCTGGGAGGAAACGCCATGGAGCTTCCCCGCCGCACATTCCTGCATCTCGCCGCCAGCGCTACCGCGCTGCCGATCGTGTCGCGCGCCGCGCGGGCGCAAGCCTATCCGGCACGGCCGGTGCGCATCGTGGTCACGTTTCCGGCCGCGAGCACGAGCGACATCCTGGCGCGGCCGGTTGCCCAATGGCTGCAGGAGCGGCTGGGCCAGCCGTTCGTCATCGACAC
>DAIUEP010000431.1:0-2169 GCA_036845065.1 Xanthobacteraceae bacterium
GCCAGGGCCATGGCCTCGCCGGCGGCGGCGATATGGACGCCGGCCAGCAGTTGGTTGACCATTTTCACCACCGAGCCGGGGCCGGGTTCGTCGCCGAGGCGATAGACCTTACCGGCGATGGCCTTGAGCACGCCCTCGCACTTGGCGAAAGCTTCGGGCGCGCCCGAAGCCATGATGGTCATCTCGCCGGATGCCGCCTTGGCGGCGCCGCCCGAGACCGGGCCGTCGATCATCAGCAGGCCCATGCCGGCGAGACGCTTGCCGAGGGCACGCGCGAACTCCGGCGACACCGTGGCGCTGGCGATGACCACGGAACCGGGGGCCAGGTTGGCGGCCGCGCCGTTCTCGCCGAACAACACCGTTTCGGTCTGGTCGGCGTTGATGACCAGCACTACCACCGCATCAACTTTTTTCGCCAATACAGCCGGCGAGTCGGCCGCATAACCGCCGGCGGCGGCAACCTTGTCGACCGCCTCACGCCGTATGTCAAAGGCATGCACCTCGAATCCGCCGCGCAAAAGTGATTGCGCCACTCCCATGCCCATGGCGCCCAGTCCGATCACGCCGACGCTGTGGATATCCCTGCTCATCGCTCCTCCCGGTGATGGAGTCAATCCGATCGTTTGCCCTGCAACAGGCCGCGAGCCAGTTCGCCGCCCTCGCCCTGCCAGAAGTCCCTGTCGGCGGCGCTCACCCGGCGCACCGCGTGTTCCATGTGCGCTGCGGCCGCCTTGCGCGCCCGCGCCGGGTCGCCCGCGGCGATGGCGTCCACGATTCGTTCGTGCTCGACCTTCACCTGGCGCGCAAGGTCGGCCAGGCGTGCCTCGTTGGCACGGGTGACGCGCACCGCCTGGCGAATCTGTTCGGCATAGCTCTCGACGAGCTGCACCCAGTAGGGGTTGCCCGTGGCGCGGGCGATGGCGTGATGGAAGCGCACGTCCTCCTCGACGCCATCGGAACCCCCCGCCGTGGCCCGGGCGATAGCGTCAAGCGCCTTGCGGATGTCGTTCAGGTGATCTTCCGAGCGGCGCGCGGCGGCGTGCGCCGCCGTCGCGGCCTCAATGCCGCGTCGCACTTCGATGACGTTGAGCAGCGAAGCCAACGACTGCAGTGTCAGCGCGTCGGCCGGCGGCGAAGCGCTTTCCGAGGCGCCGAGCACAAAAGCACCGATGCCGTGGCGTGTGGCAATCGCGCCCCCGGCACGAAGACTCGCCATCGCCTCACGGATCACTGTACGGCTGACGCCGAAGTGTCTGGCGAGCGCATCCTCCGAGGGCAGGCGCGCTCCCGCCGCCAGTTCGCCTTCGCGGATCTTCCCAAGCAGCGTCTCGGCGACGCGCGCCGAGAGACGGGTGGAGCCGCCGGCTTCGGACGTGAAATGAAATGACGGGTTCTTGCTCATAAGTTCTTGCTCGCCGGTTTTTGCAAACGGATTGACTTCAGAAAGATGTATGGTCATCATACAAGTACAAATATGATACGTCCATGCATCAACGATTGCAATGCCGCCGGGAGCGCAAAAAAGCAGACTGGAGGAGAGGCGATCCATGGCATCGGTTGTGATCAGGGACGTGGTCAAACGCTTCGGGGATACCACCATCCTGCACGGCGTTTCGGTCGACATCGCCGACGGTGAATTCGCGGTGCTGGTCGGTCCCAGCGGCTGCGGCAAAACCACTCTGCTGCGTATGATCGCGGGCCTCGAGGAAATCAACAGCGGCAGCATAGCCATCGGTGGCCGCGAAATTAACATGGTGCCGCCCAAAGAGCGCGACATCGCCATGGTATTCCAGAACTATGCGCTTTATCCGCACATGAGCGTCTTCGACAACATGGCCTTCAGCCTCAAGCTGGCGAAGGTGCCGCGTGGCGAGATGGAGAAGAAGGTTGCCCGCGCGGCCGAAATCCTCGGCCTGCAAGCGCTGCTCGACCGCTACCCGCGCCAGCTTTCCGGCGGCCAGCGCCAGCGCGTGGCGATGGGTCGCGCCATCGTGCGAAATCCGAAAGTATTCCTGTTTGACGAACCCCTGTCCAACCTCGATGCCAAATTGCGCGTGCAGATGCGCACGGAGATCCGCGAACTGCACCAGAAACTGAAGTCCACCTCGATCTATGTCACCCACGACCAGATCGAGGCCATGACCATGGCCGACAAGATCGTGGTCATGC
>DAIUEP010000432.1:0-2168 GCA_036845065.1 Xanthobacteraceae bacterium
GCCTGGTACTGGCATTTCGTCGACGTGGTGTGGCTGTTCCTGTTCGCCTGCATCTATGTCTGGGGCGCCGGCGCGGGACATGCCGCGGGTGCCGCCGCTGGGGCACACTGACGTCCAGCGTACGCTTGCCGCTCTACCGAGCGCGGCCGCAGCCATCGCGGGGGGCATGATGGGGTCTGGCGTCATGCGCCCAGTCCCCCTGCTGAGAGGCGACGCCATGTCGACTGACGACCGGTCTCTGCGAGCGCCGATGATGCGCGGCTTGCGGGCGCGCTGTCCCCGTTGCGGCGAGGGCAGGCTGTTCCAGGGCTTCCTCACGCTACGAGCGAGCTGCGAGCGCTGCGGTCTCGATTATTCGTTTGCCGACTCCGCCGACGGGCCGGCGGTGTTTGTGATCATGATCTCGGGCTTCATTGTCGTGTTCGCGGCGCTGGCGGTGGAGTTCGCCTACCAGCCGCCCTACTGGGTGCACGCCTTGCTGTGGCTGCCGCTGATTGCGCTTACCACGCTTGGCCCGCTGCGGCCGATCAAGGGCGTGATGATTGCGCTGCAATACCATCACAAAGCCGCCGAGGGGCGGCTCTGGCGCGGCGATTAGGCCGTGAGTGGTCGCTCGACGCGCGTGTGGTGGCCGAGCCTCTTCTGGTGGCCAAGCCTCTTCGCGCTTGCGGCTTTCATTGTGCTGATCGGGCTCGGCACCTGGCAGCTCGAACGCAAGGCCTGGAAGGAAGCCTTGATCGGAACGCTCGACGAGCGTGTCAATGCGGAACCCGTGCCGCTGCCGCCGCCCGAGCGCTGGTCCATGCTCGATCCTGCCACGGACGAGTTTCGTCGCATGGCATTTGCGGCGACCTTTGCGCCCGACCGCGAGGCGCTGGTCTATGCCGCCGGCTCGAGCGTCCGTCCCGACGTCTCAGGCCCGGGCTATTGGGTGTTCGCGCCGGCCGAGCTTGAAGGCGGCGCCGTGGTCGCGGTCAATCGCGGCTTCGTGCCGGAGGGCCGGCAGGATCCCCGCACCCACTTGCCGCCAGTGGGCCGCGTCGATCTGGTCGGCGCGCTGCGCTGGCCCGAGGCGCGCGGCTCCTTCGTGCCCAAGGACGACCCCGCCCGCAATCTCTGGTTCGTGCGCGACCAGCTTACCATGGCGCAGGCCAAGGGCTGGGGGAGGGTGGCGCCGTTCTACCTCGAGCTTGAGACACCGACCGGGCCACTGCCGCGCGCGGGGCGCCTGGTACCCAGCCTGCGCAACGACCACCTGCAATACGCGATGACCTGGTACGGGCTTGCGGCGGTGCTTGTGGTCATGTTCGCGTTCTGGCTCAGGAGCCGGCGGCGTGACGCTCGAGACCAAATAAGTTAGGGTGCAAGGTCAAGAACAAGCTCAAGACGCTTTCGATCAGATCGAAAGGACACCGTATGGGCTACCAGACCATCGATATCCGCAAATCGACGCCGCACATCGGCGCGGAAATTCTCGGCATCGATCTGTCGCGTCCCCTTGGCAATCAGCAGTTCCAGGAGGTGCATGACGCGCTGATGGACCGCCTGGTCATCTTCTTCCGCGACCAGATGCTCAGTGTCGAGCAGCAGAAGGACTTCGCCAGCCGCTTCGGCAGGCTGCATACCCATCCGGCGTCCCCGCACGCGGTTGCGGGGCATCCCGAGGTGATGGTGATCGCGGCGGACGAGACATCGACCTATATCGCCGGCGAAGACTGGCACTCCGACGTGTCATGCGATCCCGAGCCGCCGATGGGGACGATGCTGTATCTGACAGAGGTCCCGCCCGACGGCGGCGGCGACACCATGTTCGCCAACATGTATCAAGCCTATGAGACGCTGTCGGAGCCGGTGCGCAAGCTCGTCGACGGCCTCAGTGCCATCCACGATGGCGAGCCGTTCTATCGTGGACGCTATGGCGTCGACGACGCCGGAAGGAAATATCCCCGCGCCGAGCACCCGGTGGTGCGCACGCATCCGGTCACGGGCCGCAAATGCCTGTTCGTGAACCGCTTCTTCACGACCCGCATTGTGGGGCTCAGCCGCAACGAAAGCGATGCGATCCTCGCGATGCTGTTTCGCCACATCGAGACGCCCGAGCTCAGCATGCGCTTCCGCTGGCAGCGAAATTCAATCGCGTTCTGGGACAATCGCTGCGCCCAGCACCA
>DAIUEP010000433.1:0-2132 GCA_036845065.1 Xanthobacteraceae bacterium
TCGCCGCCATGTTGACGGTCTCGATATCCTCGTCGTTGGTGCCGACGTTGCCGATATGCGGAAAGGTGAAGGTGATGATCTGGCCCGCATAGGACGGGTCGGTCAGGATCTCCTCATAGCCGGTCATGGCGGTGTTGAAGCAGACCTCGCCCACCGCATGCCCGGTGGCGCCCAGCCCCGTGCCTTCCAGCACGGTCCCGTCGGCCAGCACCAGGAGGGCGGTCGCCAGGGGCTCCGTCCAGCCGTTCAAGTCTTGTTTGGCGGTCATTAGCGGACTACATAGTCGCCCGTTGCGCCGCCGTCAAAGAGGCTCGCTGCAGGGCGCGTTGCCCTTCGGGGTGATCGAGCCGGCGTTGATCGCCGTCGCGCGGTGGCGGACGCGATCCGCCGGCAGCGGATGAGGGGGCGATGATCGTTCTTGAATCGACCGTGACCTGTCCGCACTGCGGGCACTGCGCGACCGAGCAGATGCCGGACGATGCGTGTCGGATCGGATATGACTGCCAGGGATGCGGCGAGCACCTGGTTCCGAAGGCGGGCGATTGCTGCGTGTTCTGCTCGTACGGCAGCGCGCCGTGTCCGCCCGTTCAGCGTGAATTGCTCCGGCAATCGTCTTAGACCACAGCGAGGCTCACGTGCTCCGTGACCAGATCAACGAATCGGTGAAAACCGCCATGAAGGCGCAGGACAAGCCGCGCCTGTCGGCGCTGCGGCTCATGAATGCCGCGATTCAAAACGCCACGATCGAAGCCGAGCGGGCCGGCAAGACGCTCGCCGAGGATGACCTCCTGGGGCTTCTGCAGAAGATGATCAAGCAGCGCCAGGAATCGGTCGAGATCTACGAGAAGGGCGGCCGCAAGGAGCTGGCCGACCAGGAGCGCGGCGAGATCGAGGTGATCAAGGGCTTCCTGCCGCAGCAGATGTCGGAGGCCGAGGCCAAGGCCGCGATCGCGGCCGTGATCAAGGACACCGGCGCAGCCGGCATGAAGGACATGGGCAAGGTCATGGCCGCGCTCAAGGAGCGCCACGCCGGCAAGATGGATTTCGGCAAGGCGAGCGGCCTGGTGAAGGGGCTGCTGGCCGGTGGTTAGCCGATCACCGCGCGCAGCGCCATGAACACCACGGCGCCGCCTCCGATCAGGATCATCGGGTGCAGCAGCGGCCGCCAGGTGAGCAGCGCGCAGGCCGCGAGCGCCATGGCCCAGGCGAGCGGGCCTGACTCCTCGACCCGCAGGATCATGACGCCGCCCGCGATCATCAGGCCCGCCCCGATCGGGCGCAGCCCGTTCTCGATCGCGGCATGCCAGCGCGAGCCGCGATAGCGGTTCCAGGTGCGCGCGATCACGAAGCAGAGCGCCGAGGAGGGAATATAGAGCGCTAGCGTTGCGACGAGCGCGCCCGGCAGTCCGGCCACCCGCCAGCCGAGGATCGTGGTCAGCATCGAGCCCGGTCCCGGCGTCACCCGCGCGATCGCGAACAGCTCGAGATATTCGCGGCCCGAGACCCACTGATAGACGTCGACGGCCTGATGCTGCAGCGGCGCGTAGATGGCGGACGCGCCGCCGAGCGCGACCAGCGAGAGCGGCGCGATCACGATGATCAGCGCGAGGAGCGGATGGTCACTCATGCTTGTCCTTTCGCACCGGCGGCGGACCGCGCAGCCAAGCCGCTGCGATGCTGAGCGGCGCGAGCACGAGCAGCACCGGCAGCAAGGGCCATTGCATGATGCCGATGGCGACGAAGGAGGCCGCGAGCACCAGGAGCGAGGGCAGGTGGCGCACGGAGTCTTTTGCCGACGCCATGCCAAGCCGGAAGATCATGCCGACCGCGACGGTCGCGATTCCGCTCATCGCGGCCGTGAAGCCAGGCAGCTCGACCAGCCGATTGTAGGCGATGGCGGCTGCGATCACGATGAAGAACGGCCCTGAGAGCAGCCCTGCGAGCGCCACCGCCGAGCCGGCGGCGCCGCGCACGTGCTGGCCGATATAGACCGCCATGTTGGTCGAGTTCACGCCCGGCAGCACCTGCGCCAGCGAGTAGCCGGAGAAGAACTCGTCGTCCGTCATCCAGCCGCGCACCAGCACCACCTCGCGGTGGAACCAGGCCGTGAGCCCGCCGCCGAAGCTGAACAC
>DAIUEP010000434.1:0-2122 GCA_036845065.1 Xanthobacteraceae bacterium
TCAATCCCCCGGCGCGTCCTGCCCGACGAATGCGATGCGCAGCATGTTGGTGGCGCCGGGCGTGCCGAGCGGCACGCCCGCGACGATGATCACGCGCTGCCCGGCCCTCGCGAAGCCGTCCTTGAAGGCGAGGCGACAGGCGCGCGCCACCATGTCGTCGAGGTCGCGCGCGTCCTCCGCCACGATCGAGTGCACGCCCCACACCAGCGATAGCCGGCGTGCGGTCGAGAGGTTGGGCGAGATGGCGACGATCGGCGACGTCGGCCGCTCGCGCGCCACCCGCAGCGCGGTCGAGCCGGAGGAGGTCCAGCAGATGATGGCCGCGAGGTCGAGCGTGTCGGCGATCTGCCGCGCCGCCGCCGCGATCGCGTCGGCGCCGGTGGCCTCGGGATCGGTGCGCTGCGCGTGCAGGATGCCGCTATGAAGCGGGTCCTTCTCCACCGCCTCGGCGATGCGGTTCATGGTGGTGACGGCTTCAATCGGATATTGCCCGGCCGCCGACTCGGCCGACAGCATCACGGCGTCGGCGCCCTCGAAGATCGCGGTGGCGACATCGGAGACTTCCGCGCGGGTCGGCACCGGCGCGGTGATCATGGATTCGAGCATCTGGGTCGCGACCACCACCGGCTTGCCGGCGCGGCGCGCAGCCCGCGTCATCTGCTTCTGGATGCCGGGCACCAGCTCCAGCGGCATCTCAACGCCAAGGTCGCCGCGCGCCACCATCAGCGCGTCGGTGATGTCGATGATGTCGCCCAGGCGATCCACCGCCTGCGGCTTCTCGATCTTGGCCATCACGAGCGCGCGGCCGCGCGTGATCTTCTTGGCTTCGGCAATGTCGTCGGGCCGCTGGATGAAGGACAGCGCCACCCAGTCGATGCCGGCATCGAGCGCGGCGTCGAGATCGGACCGGTCCTTGGGCGCGAGCGCCGAAAATCCCAGCGTCGTCTGGGGCACGCTGACGCCCTTGCGGTCCGACAGCTTGCCGCCGACCTCGACACGGGTCGCAATGCGCTGCGCCCCCACGTCGGTAGCGGTCAGCCGCACCTTGCCGTCGTCGAGCAGCAATTGATGGCCGGGCTCGATGGCTGCAAAAATCTCCGGGTGAGGAAGAAGGACACGACTGGCGTCGCCGGGCGCCTCATCGCTGTCGAGGAAGAACGTGTCGCCCTTGGCGAGCATCACCGGCCCGCCGCCGAAGCGCCCGATCCGCAGCTTCGGTCCCTGCAGATCGACCAGGACGCCGATCGGCCGCCCGTATTCGAATTCCACGGCGCGGATCAGCGCCACCAGCTCGCGCATGCGGTCATGCGAGGTGTGGCTCATGTTGATGCGGAACACGTCCGCACCGGCGCGAAACAGATTCGCGATGATGGTTCGCTCAGACGACGCAGGGCCGAGCGTCGCCAAGATCTTGGTCCGGCGCAGTCGTCGCATCAGTTCTTGCTTCGGGGTGACGTTGGCGTGGGAGGGCGCCCTGACACGGGCGGAGGCTGGACGACCGGAACGCGCGACTGCAGCGGCTGCTGCGGCGCCGCCTCGGCGGATTCCGTGAGCTGCACCGTCCAGGAAGGCTGCTCGCCGGTGTCGACCTCGAAGAAACCGGTCCGGTCAAATCCGCGCGCGAGGCAATCCTCGGTGCCGCGGATGGTGAATTCCTTGTCGCGCGTGCACATGAAGGCCTGTCCGGACCATTCTCCGCTGCGGTCGTAGTCGACGGCGTAGATATAATAATAGCGTGCGACCAGCGGTCCGCGCATCAAAGTTTCGCACGTGCGCGGCGGCAGGTTCCACCAGCCCTCGGTGGTCCAGCCTTCGTTTTCCTTGTAGCCCATCGAAATGCCGACGCGGCTGGTGGTGTTGTTGCAGAGCCTGAAATCGGCGGCGGCGGGCTCCGGCGCGAGCACGACCGAGCCGGCAGCCAGCGTGCCGCCCAGGAGGGCGACCGTCAGGCGGCGCGGGGCCGGATGTGAGCTCGTCATGGTCCGTCGGTCGCTCATCGTTCCCCAGTGCCCCGCTTCCGAAGTTCGTCGTCCGTTGCAGCACCCTCTGACACGAACTTCGGAAGCAAAGGGGGCACTAGCAAGTCTATGATTCTAGTGCCGCTTTTCGATTTGAAGTTCCT
>DAIUEP010000435.1:0-2121 GCA_036845065.1 Xanthobacteraceae bacterium
ACCTGTGACGCCAAGGCGCTTGATCCGGGCCGCAATGAGCGCGACTGTTGTCGCCATGTGCCGCGGTTGACCGCCAGGAGAAGCCCTATGCGCACGACCATGCTGACCGCTTCCGCCGCCGTGATCGCGCTTGCCGGCGCCTCATTCGCGCAGGAGTGGCCGACCCGCCCCATCACACTGGTGATCCCGTTCGCGGCCGGTGGCGGCATCGATGCCAGCGCCCGCATCCAGGCGCTGCACATGAGCGAGCTCCTGGGTCAGCCGATCGTGGTCGAGAACATCGGCGCGGCCGCCGGCATGGCGGGCTCGCAACGTGTCGCCAAGGCGGCGCCCGACGGCTACACTTTCCTGATCGGCAACACCGGCACCCACGCCTATAACCAGTCGCTCTACAAGAAGCCGCTCTACAACTCGGTCGAGGATTTTCAGCCGGTCGGCCTGATGTCGGATTCGCCGCGCATCCTGCTCGCGCGCAAGGATCTGCCGGCGAACAACCTGCAGGAATTCATCGCCTACGTGAAGGCCAACCACGCCAAGATGCAGTTCGGCTCCGCGGGCGTCGGCTCGGGCACGCACCTGCCCTGCGTCCTCTTGAACCTCGCGCTCGGTGTCGAGGTCACGCACATCCCCTATCGCGGCGCTGGCCCGGTGATGCAGGACCTGGTCGGCGGGCGCATCGACTATATGTGCGACACCATCCAGACCGGCGCCGCCCAGGCCAAGGCCGGCCTCGTCAAGGGCATCGCCGTGATGGCGCCCAAGCGCGTGCCGATCATCGCCGACCTCGCGACTACCGGCGAGCAAGGCCTGCCTGGCGTCGAGGCCACCGTCTGGAACGCCTTCTTCCTGCCCAAGGGCACACCCGATCCAATCGTGCGCAAGCTCAACAAGGCGATGAGCGACACCGTCGACAATCCCGCCATCCGCAAACGCCTCGAAGAGCTCGGCCTCGAAATCCTGCCGCCGGAGCAGCGCACGCCGGAATATCTCGCGAAGTATCTGCCGGGGGAAATCGAACGCTGGGCCAAGGTGGTCAAGGCTGCCGGCATCAACGCCGATTGATGTGTTCCAGCCGTCCCCAAGGAACGAGGGATGGCAGCGACAAAAGCCGGGGAGAGGAACGATGAGGACGATCGTCGCCGCCGCTTTCGCGTGCCTGCTTGCGGGTTCTGCTGCCGCCCAGACCTCGCCGAGCCAGACAACCCAGGTCTGGCCGACGCGGCCCGTCACCTTGGTGGTGCCGTTCCCGGCCGGCGGGCCGGTCGATCTGGCCGCCCGCATCTTCGCCCAGCACCTGTCCGAGCGGCTTGGCCAGCAATTCATCATCGAGAACATCGGTGGCGCGGGCGGATGGACCGGCGCCGCACGCGTCGCCAAGGCGCCCGGCGACGGCTCGGTGCTGCTGTTCGGCAACCAGGCCACCCACACGTTCAGCCAGCTGATGCCCAAGAAGCCGCTGTTCAACGCGGTCGCCGATTTCACGCCCGCCGTCATCGCGATCGAGAACTCCAAGGTCCTGGTGACGCGCAAGGACTTCCCAGCGAATTCGCTCTCCGAGTTCATCAGCTATGCCAAGGCCAACGCGGCCAAGCTGCAATACGGCTCGGCCGGCACCGGCTCCGCCACCCACATCACCTGCGTGATGCTCAACATGGCGATCGGCGTCGACATCACGCACGTGCCTTATCGCGGCACGGGCCCGGCGATGCAGGACATCATGGGTGGCCGCATCGACTACATCTGCGACGTGATCTCCACCGCCGTGCCGCTGGTTCGCGGCAATCAGGTGAAGGCGCTCGCGCTCCTCTCGCCGGCGCGCAGCCCGGCGATGCCGGAGCTGCCGACCGCGCACGAGCAGGGCCTCAAGGATTTCGACTGCGACGGCTGGAACGCGTTCTTTTTTCCGAAGGGCACGCCTGACGCGATCGTGCGCCGGCTGGCGACGGCAATCAGCGACATTCTCGATATGCCGGCAATGCGCGAGCGGCTCGAAGGGCTCGGTCTCAACGTGCCGGGACGCGAGCGCCGCACCCCCGAATATCTCTCCCGCCTGGTGCTGAGCGACCTCGACAAGTGGGCGGCGCCGGTCAAGGCCAGCGGCGCCAGCGAGGAGTGAGGAGA
>DAIUEP010000436.1:0-2108 GCA_036845065.1 Xanthobacteraceae bacterium
CGTCGATCTCCACGAGGTCGGTGAAGGTGCCGCCGGTATCGACGCCGAGGTAACGTGTCTCCGTCATCAGGCAGGCTGCCCGGCGGCGGTGTCGGTCTGCGAGCGCGTGCCCCAGGTGGCGAGCGTGCCGCCGTCGACGCGCAGGTCGATGCCGGTGATGAACGAGGCCGCGTCCGAGACCAGGAACAAAACCGCGTTGGCGTGATCCTGCGGCTCGCCCAGCCGGCCGAGCGGGATTTCGTCGAAATTGCGCGCGCCCGCGGACTCGATGGCGCCCACCGACGCGCCGGTCTTGGTCGGCGACACCGAGTTGACACGGATCTTGTGCGGCGCGAGGTCCATCGCGAGCGCGCGCGTGAAGTTGAGGATGCCGCCCTTGGCAGTGGCGTACGCGATGGCGTTCTTGCGGCCGCGATGACCGGTGGTCGAGGCGATGTTCACGATCGCGCCCGGCGTCTTGGCGGCGACCAGACGTTTGGCCACGGCGCGGCTGCAATGGAAAGCACCATCCTGGATCACGCGCGTGACCAGACGCCATTCCTCGACCGTCATGGTGAGGATGCTGCGCGGCACGGTGACGCCGGCATTGTTGACGAGGATGTCGATCACGCCGTGCTTTTTCGACGCCTCGTCGACCGCCTTCTCGACCGCATCCGGATCGGTGATGTCAAAGGGCAGCGCGAACGCCTTGCGATTGCCGTTGGCCGCTGCCTTGGCGGCAGCTTCTGCGATCGCCGGCTTGAGATCGTTGCAGAGCACCGTTGCGCCGGCGCGTGCGAGCGTTGCCGCGATGGCGCGCCCGATATTGGGGCCGGCGCCGGTGACGAGCGCGACGCGGCCCGAAAGGTCGTACATCAAATCCTCCATGCCTCTCCCTCGTCATGGCCGGGCTTGTCCCGACCATCCACGTCTTCGCTTCATCGAAGAAAGGAAGGCGTGGATGGCCGGCACGAGGCCGGGCATGACGGAGAATAATCGATGTGTGGCAGCCTATCTCTTATACGGCCCAAGCTCCTTCAACGCGGCCTCCACGAACGAATTATCCACCACCTGCTCGGCGCGGATGTCGCCGGTGATCAGCTTCTGCTCCTTGTAGAAGGCAAGGTCGTCGGCGAGGCTTTTCACGTGGACATGGCCGTCCGGATTCATGCCGGTCGGTGTGATCGCCTTGTAGATCGCGGGGTCCTTGATCGGGGTCGACGCCGCCAGGATGGCGATCACCTCGTCCGCGTTGGGCCCGGTCATGCGGCCGTTCGCGAGCGCGCCGTTGTAGAAGCGCACGCCCTTGAGATAGGCCCGCATGAAGCGCTTGGCGGCGTCCGGGTTCTTCATGAAGTTCTCGGAATAGAGCAGCACCGCGATCTGGTGATAGGGAATGATCTCGTCGTCCGCCTTCACCAGGACCGCGAAGCCCTGCCGGATCGCGATCGTCGGCCCGGGCTCGACCGAGGCCGAGGCGTCGACGCCCTTGTTGCCGAGCGCGGCGACATGATCCGGGAACGGCATGTTGATGGTCTCGACATCGGAATATTTCAGCCCGACCGACTTCAAGATCGCGTTGAGGGTGGCGGTGTTGCTCACGCCCGGCGCGTTCATGGCGAACTTCATGCCCTTGAAGTCCTTCGGCTCCTTGTAGCGGCCGCTGTCGACGTGGTCCTTGCGCACCAGGATCTTGGTCGCCCCATAGCCCGGCGGCGACGACGCCTTGTCGGCCACGATCTTGATCTTGATGCCCTGCAGCATCGCGTTATAGAGCCCGGCCGAGGCGGAGCCGGCGCCGGCGTCGAGCTGGCCGATGCCGAGCGGCGCCACCATGTCGGCGGCGGAGCGGAAGTTTGTGACTTTCGGCTCGAAGCCTTCCTCGCGGAAATAGCCCTTCTTGTCGGCGATGTAGATCGGCGCGTCGCTGGTCGTGCTGGCGGCGCCGATGTTCACGACCGTCTGCGCGGCGGCGGCGTCCGGTCTGAGCAAGGTTGCGCCCGCGACGATCCAGCACAGGCTTGTGATCTTCATGCGGGCTCCTCCCTCGGCAACCTTTATCGCGCGGCTCGATCTCAATATGCTGAAAAGCTTAGCAGTCAAAGGGAGGGGGTACCATGCGTCCTTGC
>DAIUEP010000437.1:0-2091 GCA_036845065.1 Xanthobacteraceae bacterium
CTCGTCGCACTTGTTGAGGAAGGTGAGCCGGAAGGCGAAGCCGACGTCCTTGAAGATGTCGGCGTTCTCCGCCCAGGTGATCACCGTGCGCGGGCTCATCACGGTCGAGATGTCGCCATTCATGAAGGCGTTGCG
This sequence comes from Xanthobacteraceae bacterium, assembly GCA_036845065.1. Taxonomy (GTDB): domain Bacteria; phylum Pseudomonadota; class Alphaproteobacteria; order Rhizobiales; family Xanthobacteraceae; genus VAZQ01. The sequence goes on from DAIUEP010000437.1 coordinate 136, forward strand.
GGTGAGATCGGCGACGCGCACCATCTTGTTGACGATGTCGCGGCCGGCATCGGTGCGGTAGTGCCGTGCCTTGGCGAGCACGATCTCGACCTCGTTGTCGTGCGGCAGATAGTTCAGCGTGGTGACGATCGACCAGCGGTCCATCTGCGCCTGGTTGATCTGCTGAGTGCCGTGGTAGAGACCCGAGGTGTCGCCGAGCCCGATCGTATTGGCGGTCGCGAACAGGCGGAACGCCGGGTGCGGCTTGATCACGCGGCTCTGGTCGAGCAGCGTCAGCCGGCCGGAGGACTCCAGCACCCGCTGGATCACGAACATCACGTCCGGACGGCCGGCATCGTATTCGTCAAAGCAGAGCGCCACGTTGTGCTGATAGGCCCACGGCAGGATGCCGTCGCGGAACTCGGTCACCTGCAAGCCGTCGCGGATCACGATGGCGTCCTTGCCGATCAGGTCGATACGGCTGATGTGGCTGTCGAGGTTGACGCGCACGCACGGCCAGTTGAGCCGCGCCGCCACCTGCTCGACGTGGGTCGACTTGCCGGTGCCGTGATAGCCCGAGATGATGACGCGGCGGTTGTGCGCAAAACCTGCCAGGATCGCGAGTGTCGTCGGGCGGTCGAAGCGGTAGTCCGGATCCACATCCGGCACATGCGGATCGCCCTCGGAGTAGGCCGGCACTTCCATGTCACTGTCGATGCCGAAAACCTGCCTGACCGACACCTTCATGTCTGGCAGGCCGGCCATTTCTTCTGTAGCGACGGTCATTGATCCTCCGTGGTCTCGGAACACGCGAGACCCGAAATTCGGTTCGAGTAATGCGGCTCGGAAAGCGGGGGCGACCTTACCAGAAACCATAAGCGCCGCGAAACCCCCGCATCGCGACACATTTTATATGTAAATTCAGCGGCTTGATTGCAATCCACCGGCGCTCAGAGCAGCCATGCCGGGCGCTGGTTCTCAGGTCGGCTCAGCGGAAGCCCACCGACTTGAGATAATTATAGGCCTGGATGATCTCGCGCAGCCGATCTTCCGTCGAGCGATCGCCGCCGTTGGCATCGGGGTGATGGCGCTTCACCAACATCTTGAAGCGAAGCTTGATCTCAGCCGTGGTCGCACCCGACTCGAGCCCGAGGGCATCGAGCGCCCGGCGTTCGGCATTGTGGATCACACGGCTTTCGCGCCGGCGCAGGCGCTCACCCTCGGCGCCGGCGGCAGCCGAACCGAAATGACGAGACAGGTCGAGCGGGTCGTCGGCGCCATCGAGATTGGGCTGAAACCGCGCCGAATGGGACCGGGTCGCTGGGCGGCCGCCGTTCATGCCCATTTTCCAGGTCGGGCGATGGCCAACAATGGCATCCTTCTGAAAGCGGGCGATGTCGTCGTCGCTCATCCCGGCGAAGAAATTGTACGAGTGATTGTACTCGCGCACATGGGAGAGACAGAAGCGCCAATAGTCCTTCTCGCGGCCGCGGCCCTTGGGCGCGCGATGGGTCGCAGCCCCGTTGCAGCCCGGCCATTCGCAGCAGGGGTGCTCGGCACGCAGCCGGCGATCCTGGTCGGGCTTGACCCTTATGCGGTCGAACAGAGGCGAGTCGTTGGACATGACCGAACATTATGCAGGCGTGGGGCTGCAACCTTCAAGTCTTGACAAAGTCGAATATCTCTCAGGGACCGATTTGAACAGCCGCATTGACCTTTAGTGCCTCGCACGGCTAATCGGCTCCCCATGGGCACGCGCGACGCCATCCTGGAGAAACTGACGAGGGCCTTCGCGCCCATAAGCCTGGACGTGGCCGACGAGTCCCACCAGCACGCCGGGCACGCCGGCCATCGGGAAGGCGGCGAGACCCACTACCGGGTTCATATCGTGTCGGAGGCCTTCCGGGGGAAGAGCCGCATCGAGCGCCACCGCATGGTGAACGAAACGCTCGCGGCCGAGCTCAAGGGCGGCGTGCA
>DAIUEP010000438.1:0-2088 GCA_036845065.1 Xanthobacteraceae bacterium
AACCCACGCTTCCAGAATGGGAAGCGTCAGGACAAAGGGCAGGCATGTTTTTCAGGATTTCACTCGCCGATCGCTTGCGGCTCGAGGACCGCGACAATTTCCGCGCTTTCAAGCTCGTGGTCGATGGCCGTCGCGAGGATTTCGAGCGCGTGCGGCAGGCGCTCGCGGGCGCCATCGAGCTTGCGGATGCCGATACCGCCTGGGTGTTCGAGAGCACGTTACGGCACTGGCCGGACGTTGCGCAGGACAAGGCTTGGCAGGACGCGCTCGGCACCATGATCGAGAAGGCGCGGCCGCATGGCTGGATCGATGACGAGCGCAAGGCGATCAAGGCGCACGTCGAGTGGCGGGGGTGATGGATGCCCCAAAAGAGCAGCATCTCCTGCTTGGGAAGGAGATGAACGCCCTCCGCTGTCTGTTCCACCAATGCAATGACTGCAGGAGCGATGTCGTTCGCGTGCTCGACCGCGCGCAGGAGCGCTGCTTCGGGGCGGTATTCCGCCGCCTCAAGCTCCTGGGTCGGTGGCATCCGCAGGCAGGGCAAAGGTCATAGCGTCCAGCTCCCGACTTGCCGCGAGCGTTTGCCGAGTCGGGGGCTTACGTCAAATCACGTACTGCCGCAGCGGTGGAAAGCCGTTGAACCCGACCGACGAGTAGGTCGCCGTGTAGGCGCCAGCCGCCTCGATCAACACCTTGTCACCGATGGCGAGCGAGACCGGCAGGGGGTAGGGGTTCTTCTGATAAAGCACATCGACCGAATCGCAGGTCGGGCCGGCGATGATGCAGGGCGCGGTCTCGTCGCGGTCGCGCGAAGTGCGGATCGGGTAGCGGATCGATTCGTCGATTGTCTCGGCGAGTCCGTGGAACTTGCCGATGTCGAGGTAGACCCAGCGCACCTCGTCCTCGGGGCTGCGCTTGGCGATCAGCACCACCTCGGCCTCGATGACGCCGGCATTGCCGACGAGCCCGCGGCCAGGCTCCACGATGGTCTCCGGGATAGCGTTGCCGAAGTGCCGGCGCAGCGCGCGGAAAATCGCCTTGCCGTAGGATTCGAGCTTTGGCGTCTTGCGCACATAGCGCGCCGGGAAGCCACCGCCGAGATTGACCATGGCGAGGCTGATCCCGCGCTCGGCGCAGCTGCGGAAGATCGACGCCGCGGAGGCGAGCGCCCGGTCCCAGGCCTCGACGTTGTGCTGCTGGGAGCCGACATGGAACGAGATGCCATAGGCGATGAGCCCGCGCTTGTGGGCGAGCTCCAGAATGTCGGCGGCGAACTCCGGCTCGCAGCCGAACTTGCGCGACAGCGGCCACTCCGAGCCGGTGCCGTCGCAATGGATGCGGCAGATCACGCGGCTGCCGGGAGCGGCGCGGGCGATCTTCTCGACCTCGGCCTCGCAGTCGACCGCATAGAGCGTCACCCCAAGCGCGAACGCAGCCGCGATCTCGCTCTCCTTCTTGATGGTATTTCCGTAGGAGACGCGGTCGGGCCCAGCGCCGGCGGCGAGCGCGGCGTGCGTCTCTGCCACCGACGCGACGTCGAAGCAGCAGCCCATCGCGGCCAACAGCTTGAGGATCTCGGGCGCCGGATTGGCCTTCACGGCATAGAAGACCTTGCTGTCCGGCAGCGCCTTGGCAAACGCCTGGTAGTTCTCGCGCACGACATCGAGGTCGACCACTAGGCACGGCCCCTCTTCCTTGCGGCGCTTCAGAAATTCGCGGATACGTGCAGTCATCTCAAGCTTAGCTCCCCAGTCCGGAACGGCGGCGGAGCCGCCGGGTGAACCTGCTGTGATGCGTGCGGCCCGCAATTGCGAGCCCTACGGCATCACGTCGATTGCTGCCTTGGTCCGGATGAGGGAGATCCCGTTCCGCACGGCCGGCAAAGAAGGACAAGCCTTTTCAGTCAACCGGCATTCACGCCGGGATCCAAAAAAGCCCGTTCCGTCGTTGCTTTAAGCCGCGTTCCCCGTTGAGAGCGGGGTGCGCCGGTTTCGCCTCCGGCTGCCGATCGCATGAGCAAGGAAGTGAGTTCTCTTCCTTAGGCGGCTGTCCGGCCTCTTGTCCGGATGCCCACCGATCGACACACGG
>DAIUEP010000439.1:0-2074 GCA_036845065.1 Xanthobacteraceae bacterium
TTGACGCGCTCCGCCGCGAGGCCGGGCGGCGCGAAGAACGGCCGTCCCATCTTGAGCGGCGCCGCCCACAGCGCCCAGATCTGGCGCTCCTCCTCGGTCGCGGCCAGGTCGAACACCGACGGCACGTTTGCAAGCTCAGGCACCTTGTCGAGGCCGATCTGCACCAGCATGCGCACCTTGCGGTCGCGCAGCCAGTCGGCGTTGAGCGCCTGCAGCGTATCCCAGCTGATGCCGCAGCGGCCGTCGACCTCGCCGCGCTCCATCGCGATATGGGTCTCGGTCGCCGACTTGTAGCCCTCGACCACCTTGAATTTCATCCCGTAGAGCGCGTTGAGCACGTTGGGGTAGATCGAGTCGGTCGAGGCCGGGCCGCTCGACCCCACCACCATGCCGCGCGTGCGCACGTCATCGATGGTGCGCACCGGCGAAGCGTGCCAGGCCATACAGACGTTGGTCTCGTTGTTGGCATTGCCGATCCAGGCGATCTTCTCGACGTCGAACTGGCCCTCGCCCATCAGCGGCTCGAACGGAACGCCGCGCTGGATGGTGGCGAGCGCGCTGCCGTCCTTGGGCGCGACATTGATCATGAAGTTGATCAGCCGGCGGCCGCTGGCGCCAGGCATGTTCTGCACCACCACGTTCGGATTGCCGGGCAGATGCCTGCCCAGGTGACGCGCGACGAGCCGCGCATAGGCGTCGTAGGGCCCGCCGGCGCCGGAGCCGACGTAGAGGTTGACGTCCTTGCCGCGAAAGTCCTGTGCTGGTGCGGGCGATACAACGGCGGCTGCGAGTGCAAGAGCCGCCAGGCAAACACTGCGATGGATCGAAAGCATCATCGCGCGAACCTCTCCGGTGTCGTCCCCGCGCAGGCGGGGACCCATAACCACTGAGATTTCGGGTAGCTCACAGGTCGTACAACGTCGCGAGCGCAAGGCGAATGGGTCCCCGCTTTCGCGGGGACGACGGCGGAGTATGTTGATCGCCAAGCGCGCCACAGCTTTACGCATCACAGCTTCAACAGCTTCCTGGCGTTCTCGTAATAGACTTTGTTCTTCTCCTCGGGCGTGAGGCCAAGCTTGTTGATGAGATCGACGCCCTCCTTCTTGAGCACGAACAAGGGCGGCGAGTCGGTGCCGAACAGGAAGTGATCGACCCCGACGGTGTCGATCGCGCAGCGTGCGCCCGGCGCGTGGTAGCAGGTCGATTCGAGATACATCATCTTCAGGTAGTGCAGCGGCTCGTGCTTGATCAGCATCGGCTCATAGGAGCCGAGGAAGAACGCCTCCTCCTGCAGCCGGTAGGCGTAGTTCATGCGCCCGATCATCTCGCAGATGCCGCCGCCGAGATGGGTGCCGACGAGCTTGAGCCTCGGGAATTTCTCGAACACGCCGCGCACGATCAGCCGCGCGATCGCGAGCGCGCCGTCCATCGGGCGCCCGATGCTGGAGGCGAGCCGGTAGTCGCGCATGCGCTCCTCGCCGAAGCCGACCGACGGCGGATGGATCACCACCGGCACGTCGAGCTCCTGCGCGAGCGCGAAGAACGGCATCGCCTCGTCGTCGTCCGGGTACTTGCCCTGCAGGCTCGAGGTGATCCAGGCGCCCTTGAGGCCGTCCTCCCTGATCGCGCGCTCGAACTCGCGCAGGAACTCGTCGCCGCCATAGGGCACGGTCGAAGCCATGCCGACGATCGCGCCGTGATACTTGTTCTGGCACTCGGCGTTGAAGCGGTTCTGGCGCTGGCAGCGCTCGAGCTGCTGCTGGCGGTCCATGTCGCGCAGGTTGTGGATCGGGTTCGAGATCACCGTGATGTCGACGCCGCCGATCTTGGCGGCCTCGAGCGCGTTCTCGATCGTGGTCGGCGAGGGCTTGTGGCGCGCCCCGATGTTCTTATGGAACTGCGTGCCGGTGAACGCCGCCATGTCCTCGGGCGGCAGGACATGCACGTGGAAGTCGATGATCATGGAGTACCTGACGGGTGAATAGCGAATGGCGAGTGGCGAATAGGGAGTAAACCGCGAATGACGACCGGTTGTCTATTCGCTATTCGCTATTCGCTATTCGCTATTCGCTAT
>DAIUEP010000440.1:0-2072 GCA_036845065.1 Xanthobacteraceae bacterium
GCCAAGTCTTCAGAGCCAAGTCTTCAGAGCCAAGTCTTCAGGTCAAGTCTTCAGGTCAAGTCTTCAGGTCAAGTCTTCAGGTCAAGTCTTCAGGCCAAAAGCCCGAGGCCAACAACTCTCAGCCCGGCTTCTCAACCACCATGGTGACGCCCTTGTCCAGGCGCATCTCGCGCACCGGATAGGGAATCTCGATTCCCTCGCGCTTGAAGGCGTCCCACAGCGCGAACAGCACGGCGCTGCGCACGTTGCCGACGCCCTTGATCGGGTCGCCGATCCAGAACCACAGCGCGAAGTCGAGCGAAGAATCCCCGAACTTCGCCAGATGGCAGACCGGCGCCGGCGCGTTCAGCACGCGCGGCACCGTGGCGATAGCAGCCAGCGCGACGTCGCGCACATGGTGTGGATTGCTCGCGTAGCTCACCCCGAAGCGGACATCGAGCCCGACCCGTTCATTGGAATAGGACCAGTTGATCACCCGCTGCGTGACGAAGTCCTCGTTCGGAATCAGGTATTCACGGCCGTCGGGCGACACCACCGAGGTGTAGCGCGCCCCCATGGTGTCGACCCAGCCATAGTTGTCGCCGAGCGTGATGATGTCGCCCGGCTTGATCGACTTGTCGGCGAGCAGGATGATTCCGCTCACCAGGTTGGACACGATCTTCTGCAGGCCGAAGCCGATGCCGACACCGACTGCGCCGGAGAACAGCGCCAGCGCCGAGAAATCGATGCCAGCGGACGAGAGCACAATCAACACCGCAAGCGTGATCAAGCCGATGCGGACGAGCTTTCCGAGCAGCACCTGGATAGAGGGCGTAAGGTCCGGGTAGCTCCTGATCTGCCGCTCAAGGAAGTTGCTCAGCGCTGTCGCGGCCCAGAGCGCGAGCAGCAGGAGCGCGGTCGCCTTGATCGCGACAAGCGCGGTGATCCGCAGTCCGCCGATCAGGATGCCGGCGGAATCAAGCGCCTCCTGCACCGGCTCGAGCAGGCCGAGGATGCTGAGCGCCGCGATTGTCCACGCCGCGATCGCCACCAGGCGGTTGAAAAGCTGATTGTGGATGACGCTCGCCAGGATCGCGATCACCACCCAGGCGGTCGCCAGGTTGGCGGCGACGCCGATCAGGTAGGAGCGGCTCGGCAGCGTGGCCGCCTGCATGCCGACGCGGATGAGAAGAAGCAGCACGATCGCGATGATGATGCCGAGGGTGTGGACTGCGGCCCGTGCGGCTATCCGCGGATAGGTCGGCCAGGGCGATGTCAGCTTGTCAAGGTCGAAGCGCTTGCGCACGGCTGCCGCCACGGCCCAGCCGGCCAGCGCCGCGAGCAGGATCAGTGCGATCTGGATCGGCGTCCAGATGGTGGCGACCTTTGCCGCCACGGCCGTCCAGCTGGCCGAAAGCGCCTCCAGGATTTCGTCCAGGTCGTCCATGTGCTCGGTCCCCGCCCGCCCGGCGATTGCCCCTTGTCATACCGAGGTCTGCGCACCGCCGTCAAAATGGCCGCCGCAAGGCCGTGATTCGGGGGCGAGTGTCCCCGCTCGGTTGAGCCCGGCAGCGCGCGGGGGATATGGTAGCGCCCCTTGATTTTTATGAACGGGAGATCCAGATGGCCGTCCTTTCAGAAGAGCAGCGCATGATGCGGCAGAGCTGCCGGGAGTTCGTCGACAAGGTCGTCACCCCGTTCATTCGCGGCAACTGGCAGCGCGAATGGAGCATGGTGCCGGAGGAGCGGCTGGCGCCGGAGATCCTCGAGGGCGCCCAGCAGGTCGGCATCCGTACCCTCGGCGTTCCGGAGGAGTTCGGCGGCCTCGAGCTCGACAAGGCGACCGAAACGCAGACCTTCGCGATCATCGCGGAGGAGATCGCGCGCGGCGATTCCGGGCTCGCCGACAAGCTGGTGCAGATCTGGAAGGTCTCGGTGCTGCTGCGCAACCTGGCGCCGCGCCACCTGCAGGAGCGCTGGTTTCCGCGCATCGCCGAGGACCCGCAATTCCTGCTCGCCCACTGCCTCACCGAGCCGCGCGGCGCCTCCGATCGCTGGCTGCCCTACAACGTGCCGGAGGCCGCGATGCAGAC
>DAIUEP010000441.1:0-2070 GCA_036845065.1 Xanthobacteraceae bacterium
GCTACTGCATGCACGCATCTTCCAAACGCGTCGCCAGCCGGTATTCGTCGCCCCTTCTCTGATTGGGGGTGCGCGAGTCAAAGCATTTTCTGCTCTCTGGCAATTTGGCAAGTATTGACCGCCTGCGTGGGTCACGGGCTTCTCTACGGGCTCGGCGCTGAGGCCGGCACAAGATGACGTTCGGTGAGGGAGCCAATCTCCTTCGGCGTTCTGGGCGAGCGAGCTCGCGCGAACGAGGGGCGACCCGGCTTCACCTCGCCGTCGTCCCCACGCGGGACGGTTTTCGCCTTGCGGCGAAGCGGTCGAGATTTTTGTGGCAGAGAGCACAGCGGTTTCGGTGTCACACGGCGGCGAGCTGTGCGCGCCGTGAGAGGACAGTCTTGGGCGTCGCGGCTTTCGCCGTCACCGCTTTGGCCGTTGCAGCCTCCGCCGGCGCGGTCCAGCGGAACTCGCTGCCATCCACCCACATCCGATGCAGGATCACCGCCAGGCGCCGCGCGACGGCGACGGTGGCGCGCTTGCGCCCGCGCTTACGCACCAAGCGGCGCCCCCAGGCCTGCAACGCCGAGGGGCGGCGCACGCGCATGAGCAGCGCCTGCGCGGCCTCGAACAGCGTGGCGCGCAACAGGGTGTCGCCTTGCTTGCTGATCCCACCGTTGCGGTCGGTTTCGCCCGATTGGTACTTGCGCGGCGTCAGGCCGAGATGGGCGCCGACCTGCTTCGATGTCTTGAACCGATGCGGATCATCGATCGTCGCGCGGAAGGCCAACGCCGTCTGCGGCCCGACCCCCGGGCACGTCATCAGCCGATGACACAGCGGATCTCGCGCCCGCGCCCGCATCAGCGTGTCGAGCCGCTGGAAGCTCGCCAGCATCGTCTCGCGCGCCGCCAGCATCGCCTCGCTCACCTCGACCATAAGCTCGCGCCCCGCCGCCAGCTCGCGCACACGTCCGGCAAAGCCCTTCACGCTCACCTTGCCGAGCTTCAGCCCGAACCCCTTCAGCGTCCCGCGAAGACTGTTCTCCAGCGCCCGCAGTTGGCCCTGCACGAACTTGCGTTGCGTCAGCACCAAGCGATCGTCCTGGGCGGTCGCGCTCTTCGCATGCACTGGCCGGAACCACCCGACCCGAAGAATCTGCGCGATCCCGCGCGCATCCGCGCGATCCGTCTTGTGACGTCCCGAATTCAGCCGCGCCTTCACCTCGCGCGTCTCCATCAGAACGCTCGCATAGCCCTGGGCCAACAGCCCGCGGTGAAGCCACACAGACAGCGGCCCCGCCTCGAGACCAACCTGCGTGATCGCGTGGCCGACACGCCCCAGCCAGGCCGTCAACGCCGCGGGATCGCTCTCGGTCTTGCCCTCGCAAAGGATCGACCCGCTCTCGTCAACAACGCAAACGCTCGTCTGTTCCAACGACACGTCAAGTCCGGCATAGTGTTTCATGGCTGTCCCTCCTGAGCGTTTGGGGCGCGCTTCATTGCTCGACCCCGTTCACATCGGTCAGATTGAGGGACAGCCACTCAACGGCAACCCACCCAATCACCTCATCTCCTCGACTCGAGGAGGGGCAGCGCGGCGCAGCCGCGCGGGGTGGTGAGTCCACGGTCCAATGCTACCTTGATACACGCCACGACGCTGGCGAGGTCAAGCTTGGCGCCGTTCCGACGGCCGTGATCGACGCGAGCGACGTAACGCCGTGGACTCACCACCCCGGCGATCTCGCCTTCGCGAGATCGCCTGTCCCTCCTCATTCGAGGAGGGACGACGAGCACACGCAGTTATTTCGCGCGGGAGATAGAATCTCGCGCGGGAGATAGATGCGTGCATCCCGTGGCTCGACTCGAGGAGGGGCGACGAGCACGACACGGCGTGCGAGTGCGGCAACTCAACCTGATCTCAAGCGCAACGATCTCCTTCCCCCCTTGCGGGGGAAGGTTGGGATGGGGGGTTTCGCAAGCGCGATGCTGTCCAACGCCGTCCCTATTCGATCACGTCGTCGGCGCGGGCGAGGAGCGCGGGCGGGATGGTGAGGCCGAGCGCCTTGGCGGTCTTGAGATTGATGACCAGCT
>DAIUEP010000442.1:0-1987 GCA_036845065.1 Xanthobacteraceae bacterium
GGGCTGATCGCCTGGCCGTTGGTGTTCTGCAGGATGGTGTAGCCGTCGGGCGGCGACTTGGCGACGAGATCGGCGCCGGTCACGCCGCCGGCACCGGCACGGTTCTCCACGATCACCGGCTGGCCGAACGACTCCTGCAGCTTGGCGCTGACGATGCGCGCGAGCGCGTCGACCGCGCCACCGGCCGCGAACGGCACGACGATGCGGATGGGGCGGTTTGGATAGGGCTGGGCTTGCGCGGCACCGGCGCCCAAAGTGAGTGCAGCAAAAAGAACTGCTACAATTCGAGCGCGTCGCATCAGCCCCCTCCGTCGGCCTACTCCGCCGCCTCGTCGGCGCGAGCCCGGTCCCACCATGGGCAGACGCCTTCCATCCGCTCGTAGTTGCCCTCGATCACGTTCACCGGCTTGCGCAGGCCGGTGGCGGCGGCGGCGATGCGGATCTTGCGCGCCTCGACGCGGCCCTCCGGCGGCATCCATAGGCGGTCGTGGCCCCACAGGCTCGGGCCCCAGGTGACCTCCTCGGTCTGCCAGCTGTCAGGGTCGATCACGCGTCCGCCCCAGCCGTACTCGACCATGAAGCCCGACGGGCTGTTGGAATAGAACGAGGTCACCTCGTCGTTGATGTGGCGCCCGAGCGTGACGCCGATGCGGCCCTCGACGCCGAGCGCGAGGTCGTAGCCCTGGCCGACGTCGTCGAGATTGTAGAGCTCGACCATGAGATGATGCACCGCGCTGCGCCCGGTTTCGATGAACGCGACCGAGTGGTGACGCGGATTGGCGTGGAAGAAATAGGCATTGAACGGCTTGGTCATGTAGTCGCTGAGCCGGAAGCCGAGCACGTCGCGATAGAACGGCATCGCCTCGTTGATGTCTTTGACGTGCAGCACCGCATGGCCCATGCCGAGCGGCCCGGTGCGGAAGCCGGAGATGTTGCGGCCGGGCTTGAACGGCTCGCTCGTGCATTCGGCGCCATGGAACACGTCGAGCCTGTTGCCGAGCGGATCGGAAAACGTGATCAGGTCCTGCACGCGCCGCTCATCGGCGAGCGCGCGAGTGCCGTGCGTCACCACGACGCCATGGCGCTCCAGTCCGGCCGCGAAGCGGTCGAGGGTCGCCGCATCGGCGACCTCCCAGCCGAAGAACGCAACGCCTTCGCCGCCGTCCTCGGTGACCACCAGCCGCTGCTTGCGATCGTCCATGCGGAAGGCCAGCATGCCGCGGCTCTTGTCCACGAGCTGCATGCCCAGAAACTTCTCGCCGAAGCCAGCCCAATCCTCGAGCGACTTGGCGCGCACGCCGACATATCCGAGCGCTTCAATCGACATGACGTGTCCTCAATTTGCACGTGTCCTCAATTTGCGTCCTCAATCCTGCAGCGGAATTTTAGCGTCCTTCACCACCTTGGCAAACTTGTCCAGCTCGGCCTTGAACACGGCCGCGAAGGCCGCGGGGCTGCTGGCGACAACCTCGTTGGCGGTCGCCTCCAGGCGGGCACGCACGTCGGGCGCGTTCAGCGCCTTGGCGGCTTCGCGCTGGATCATAGTAACGATGTCAGCTGGGGTATCGGCGGGCACGAACCAGCCCTGCCAGCTCGCGGAATCAAATCCGGGCAGGCCGCTTTCCGCGATGGTTGGTATGTCCGGCAGCGCCGGCGAGCGCTTGGCACCTGGAATTCCGAGCGCGCGCAGCCGGCCAGCCTCGACATGCGGCTTGGCGGTCGCGAACGGCACCACGGCGAGGTGCACTTCTCCTGCGATCAGCGCGGTGTTGAGCGGCGCGTCGCCGCGGTAGGGCACGGCCTGCAGCTCGATGCCGGCCGCGTGCTTGAACATTTCCACCGTCAGGTGCAGCGGGTTGCCGATGCCGGTCATGCCGTAATTCAGGCTGCCGGGCTTGGCCTTGGCGAGCGCGATCAGGTCCTGCACCGACTTGGCCGGCAGCGAGGGGGTGGCGACCAACAGGAGCTGCGAGGCGACCAGCTGGGT
>DAIUEP010000443.1:0-1963 GCA_036845065.1 Xanthobacteraceae bacterium
CGGGCGCGTTGCAGAGCCCGACGCGGTGGTCGCAGAACAGCCCCTCGTCGCACACAATGCCGACGATGGTGCCGCAGGTCGACCCTTCGCCGACCGCGAAGGCAGAGGAGGCGGGCAGGGTCACCGAGATGGCGAGAGCGGCGAGCAGGGGACGGATGGCGCGCATGATGGGTCTCCGGCGCTTGTTGTGCCAGCGATTGTAGCCTGGATGGAGCCTCAAGCGCATCCACGCGCGTCTTTGGCCCAAAAGCCCGCCCTCCATGTCACATGCGGCCTTGCTGCCTCGTCCTGCCTTCAAAGACGGGAGAACAGCGATGCGCATCACCCTCGCTACCCTCGCCATCGGGCTCGGACTATTGCTCACGGCCAACGGGTTCCTCATGCTGGCCGACCCGGCCGGCTGGTATGTCATTGTGCCCGGCGTGCCGGAGACCGGCCCGTTCAATCCGCATTTCGTCCGCGACATCGGCGCTGCCTATCTCGTGACCGGCGCCGCCATCGCCGTGCTCGCGCTTGACGTGCGGGCCGTTCCCGCGGCGCTCGCAGGGGCGTTGTTCCTGACTCTGCACGCCCTCGTTCACGTCACCGACGCGATCGCCGGGCGGATGCACGCGGAGCACGTCGCTGCCGACCTCGTCACCGTGTTTGCGCCGGCCGCGATCGCGCTCTGGCTTGTCTTGTCGTCCACCCCTATCTCAAGGAGAAATCCCATGCTCGGTTGGCTGATGAAACGCCGCCTCGACGCCTTCGAACGCGACACTGGCTACGATGTGAGCTACCTGCGCGAGATGCTCGCCGCGGATGCGAATGCCGTGATGACGCTCTTTAAAGTGCAGGGCATGGCCCGCTACCGCAAGGACGTTCCAGCCGAGGCCTGGTATGCCGCCGGTCTTGTCGGCTCGCTCGCCGAGGACTGCGGCCCATGCACGCAACTTGGCGTCACCATGGCGGAGCGAGAAGGCGTCGCCCCCGACACCCTTCGCGCCATCGTCGCCGGCGACCTGCGCGCCATGCCCGACGATGTCGTGCTGGCCTATCGCTTCGCCAAGGCGAGCCTTGCGCATGATCTGGCGGCGGATGAGCTGCGGAACGAGATCGTGAAGCGCTGGGGAGAGCGGGGCCTGATCTCGCTTGCGTTTGCGCTGGCGGCGTCGCGCGTCTACCCGACGATGAAATACGCGCTCGGCCATGGCAAGGCCTGCGCGCGCCTGACGGTTGGCGGCAAGCCGCTGCCGGTCCTGAAGGAGGCGGCGTGATGGCCGTGACGGACGAGGCCGCACTGACGTTCGAGCCGCACCGGCGGCGGCTCACCGGCCTTGCCTACCGCATGCTCGGCTCGCTATCGGAGGCCGAGGACATCGTGCAGGAGGCATACCTGCGCTGGCACGCGGCCGAGCGCAACCGTGTCGACAACCCGCGCGCTTATCTTTCGCGCACGGTGGCGCGGCTCTGCCTCGATCACCTCAAGTCGGCGCGAGCGCGTCGCGAGACCTATGTCGGCCCCTGGCTGCCGGAGCCGATCGTCGACGAGACCGCGCTCGCGCCCGACACCGCAAGCGAATTGGCGGATGATCTTTCGCTCGCGCTGATGATGACACTCGAGCGGCTCTCGCCGCTCGAGCGTGCGGCCTTCCTCCTCCACGATGTGTTCGAGATGGAGTTCGGCGACATCGCCAAGGTGCTTGAGCGCAGCGAAAGCGCCTGCCGGCAATTGGCGGCGCGCGGGCGGGCCCATGTGCACGAGGCGCGACCGCGGTTTCGCGTGCCAGAGGACGAGGCGATGCGGCTCGCCGACGCGTTCCATCGCGCCATCGTGACCGGCGATGCGGCGCAGTTCGCCGGGGTGCTGGCGGCGGACGCAATCCTCTATTCCGACGGCGGCGGCAAGCGAGCGGCCGCGCTCAATCCCATCTATGGCCGCGACAAGATCATCCGCTTCTTCGAGGGCCTGGCGCGCGGGGGC
>DAIUEP010000444.1:0-1906 GCA_036845065.1 Xanthobacteraceae bacterium
GTCGGCACCGTCACCGAGATCTACGACTATATGCGGCTCCTGTGGGCGCGCGTCGGCGTGCCCTACTCGCCCGCCACGGGGCTGCCGATCGAGAGCCAGACCGTCTCGCAGATGGTCGACCGGGTGCTGGCGCTGCCGGAGGGCACCAGGCTTTATCTCCTGGCGCCGGTCGTGCGCGGCAGGAAGGGCGAGTACCGCAAGGAGATCGCCGACTTTCTCAAGCGCGGCTACCAGCGCCTGAAGATCGACGGCCAATTCTACGAGATCGCGCAGGTGCCCGCGCTCGACAAGAAGTTCACCCACGACATCGACGTGGTCGTCGACCGGCTGGTGGTGCGGCCCGATATCGCGACGCGGCTCGCGGACTCGCTCGAGCAGGCGCTCAAGCTCGCCGATGGGCTCGCGGTGGTCGAGCTCGCCGACACCGCGCCGATCGCCGGCGCCAAGGCCAACAAGGCCCGCAACGAGACCGCCGAGCGCATCGTGTTCTCGCAGAAATTCGCCTGTCCGGTGTCGGGCTTTACCATTCCGGAGATCGAGCCGCGGCTGTTCTCGTTCAACAACCCGTTCGGCGCCTGTCCCAAGTGCGGCGGCCTCGGCATCGAGCAGCGCATCGACGCCGACCTCGTCATCCCGGACAAGGACGCGACCTTGCGCAAGGGCGCGATCGCGCCGTGGGCCAAGTCATCCTCGCCTTATTATCTGCAGACGCTGACCGCGCTCGGCAAGCACTACCGCTTCACGCTCGACAGCAAGTGGAAGGACCTGCCGAAGAAGACGCAGGACGCGATCCTCTACGGCTCCGGCGAGGACGCCATCAAATTCACCTATGACGACGGCATGCGCTCCTACCAGACCAGCAAGCCGTTCGAGGGCGTCATCACCAACCTGGAGCGGCGCTGGCGCGAGACCGAGAGCGACTGGGCGCGCGAGGAGATGGCGCGCTACTTCACCGACATTCCCTGCGACGCCTGCAAGGGCTTCCGGCTGAAGCCCGAGGCGCTGTGCGTGAAGGTCGGCGAGCAGCACATCGGCGAGGTGGCCGAGCTGTCGGTCAAGCGCGCCGGCGAATGGTTCGGCGAGTTGCCCAAGCGGCTGACGGGGAAGCAGAACGAGATCGCGGTGCGGGTGCTCAAGGAGATCCGCGATCGGCTCAAGTTCCTGGTCGATGTCGGGCTCGAATATCTCACCTTGGCGCGCGCGTCGGGCACGCTGTCGGGCGGCGAGAGCCAGCGCATCCGGCTCGCCTCGCAGATCGGCTCCGGCCTCACCGGCGTCCTTTACGTGCTCGACGAGCCTTCGATCGGGCTGCATCAGCGCGACAACGCCCGCCTTCTGGAAACCCTCAAGCGGCTGCGCGACCTCGGCAACACCGTGATCGTGGTCGAGCACGACGAGGACGCGATCCGCGCCGCCGACCATGTGCTCGACATCGGCCCCGGCGCCGGCATTCGCGGCGGCCATGTGGTGGCGCAGGGCACGGTCGAGGACCTGATCGCCACACCAGGCTCGATCACTGGCAAGTATCTCTCCGGCGAGCTGGTCGTGCCGGTGCCGGAGCGGCGGCAACGCAATCCGCGCCGCACGCTCAAGGTGATCAACGCGCGCGGCAACAACCTCAAGAACGTCACCGCCGAAGTGCCGCTCGGCCTGTTCACCTGCGTCACCGGCGTCTCCGGCGGCGGCAAGTCGACGCTCCTGGTCGACACGCTCTACAAGGCGATCGCGCGCAAGCTCAACGGCGCCTCCGACGCCCCTGCCCCGCACGACCGCCTCGAGGGGCTTGAGCACCTCGACAAGGTGATCGACATCGACCAGTCGCCGATCGGACGCACCCCGCGCTCGAACCCGGCGACCTATACCGGCGCGTTCACGCCGATCCGCGAATGGTTCGCCGGCCTGCCGG
>DAIUEP010000445.1:0-1885 GCA_036845065.1 Xanthobacteraceae bacterium
ATCCGCTGGGATAATGCCGTGCGGCTCTACGATCAGTATAGCCGCGAGAGCTGAGCTGAAGACCTGCAGGCGATTTCGTACGGGTCCCGGCCAACGACCCCGATGATCATGCCATGCTCAGGCATGGCATGATCATCTATGATGCGCTCTATCGATGAGGTCGGTTGCAGGACGCATCGGCGTTAGTGTCCGAAGCAACGGCGGCGTGAGAGAGCAAATGACCCTCGCGAGATTGATCATCGGCGTTGCGCTGGCGGCGACTTCCGGAGTGACGATCGCGCAAGATGCCGCTCCCTATTGCGCCGACTTGAAGCGCGTGGCCGCGCTGGCGTCGGCGCGCGATCGCTTCGCCTCTATCGCCGGCAAGCCGCGGGAGGGCAATTTCAGCGACACCATCCTCCCGCTGACCGGCTGGGCCGATTGCTCGCTGTACGGATCGGGAATGTACACCTGCGATTCGCAGCCGCTCCCGACCAAGCAGGACGCCGAGAAGGCGCAAGCGAGAACCGCCGACCAGATCCTGTCCTGCTTTGCCGGCAGCTGGCTCGAGATCAAGGATCGATCCTCGCCCGGCTATGTGGTCCTGCACCCGGTGCGCGGGCCGGCATCGATCACGCTGAGAATCGACGAGAGCGACACCAGGGAGTTCGTTGTGCGCATGACGCTGTTTGTCAGAGGAAGCTAGGCCGGCGCATGACCGTGACGGCAGCCATTGCAGATCCCGTCGTCGGGCGCGCTGTGCCCATCCTGCGCGTTGCGGCGCTGAGCAAGCGCTATGGCGATCAGCCGGTGCTTTCCGATGTCTCGTTCGATGTCCACGCCGGCGAGGTGCTCGGCCTCATCGGCCCCAATGGCGCCGGCAAGACCACATTGCTGGAGGCACTCGCCGGCCTCATCCCGGTCGATGCGGGCGAGCTGCGCTGGCACGGCGCGCCGGTACCGATCGGGCGCCGCCGTGAGATGATCTTTTATTTGCCCGACGGCCTGCGGCCCTGGGCCGACGAGTTCGCCGTGCGTGTGCTCGAATTCTTCGCCGCCGCCCATGGCCGAACGCAGGACGACCTGGCCGAAGCGATTGAGTCCGTCGGGCTCACGCCGGTCCTGCGCAAACGCGTCCTGGCGCTGTCGAAAGGCTATGCGCGGCGCCTGATGCTGGCGCTCGCGTTGCTCACGCCACAGCCGCTGCTGCTGATGGATGAGCCATTCGACGGCTTCGATCTGCGGCAGACGCGCGACGTGATGGGGCTCATCCGTCGCGTCGCGGCGGCTGGCCGCACCCTCGTTCTGGCGATCCATCAGCTGGGCGACGCCGAGCGCGTCTGCGATCGCTTTGTGCTGCTCGCCGGCGGCACGGTGCGGGGTGTCGGAACGCTCGATGAGCTGCGCGCCCAAACCGGACTTCAGTCGGCGGCTCTGGAGGACGTGTTCCTTGCGCTCACCTGATGTCATTGTCGTTCGCGCTGCGCCGCTCTCTCCCTTGCTGGTCAAGGAGCTCGCGGGCGTCGTCAGCGGCCGTGCGCTCTGGACGATGCTGCTGATCCTGTGCCCGATTGTCGGCTTCAGCTTCTTTCAGGCGGTCTCTCTCTATAGCGAAGCCAGCGCCTCCGTCAGCGACGCCGCCGCGCTGGCGAGCGGGCTGTCACCGCTCGACGGCGTGCTCGTTCCCACCTTCGGGGCGTTCTATGTCACGGTCACGCTGCTGTTTCCGTTCGTCGCCATCCGAGCGCTCGGCCGCGAGAAGGAGACCGGCACGCTGCGCCTGCTGGTGCAATTGCCCTATCGGATGCCGACGCTGATCGCCGCCAAGGCCGCCGCCGTCACCGCCGCCTGGCTGATCGCGCTCATCCCGGCGGCCTGCGCGCTCGTGATCTGGCTTGCGCTCGGC
>DAIUEP010000446.1:0-1883 GCA_036845065.1 Xanthobacteraceae bacterium
TCGCGGCCGACGCCGATGCCGTAGCGCATCGCCTTGCCGTTGGCGAGCACGAGGTAGAGGTAGGTGTTGGCGGTGTCGATGATGAGCGTGCCGACGGGCTCGCGCGTGCGGTAGTCGACAATGGTACGACGCAGATGCGGAGCGAGTTCCTTGCGCGGACCGGTCTCGGGACGCTCCTCGGGCGGCAGCGCCGCGTAGACGGCGCCCTCTTGCGGGCGGCCCTCCTGCTGGCGGCCGACCGGAGCCGGTGGCCGCAGAATGTCGAGCGGGTTGGGCAGCAGGCCCTGTCTCGGGTCCGGCTCATAGGCCGGCGGCTGCTCCGTGCGACCAATTCGGCCGCGGGGTTCGGGCTCGTAGGGTGGCTGGTCGCCGTAGTTCGGACGGCCGATGCGGCTGCGCGGATCGGGCTCGTAGGCCGGCGGCTGGTCGCCGTAGGGACGCCCAACGCGACTGCGGGGCTCGATCGGCTCGATCGGTTCGTAGCCTGGAACCGGCTGGCGATAGCCGCCCGGCGGCGGCAACTGGTTGGTTTCGACGTCCTGGGGATAGCCCCGACCATATTGCGGGCCAGATTGCGCGCCAGGCGGCGCCCGCCGGTATCCGGGCGGCGGATCGTACGGTGGCGCGTCGTCCTCGGCCTCGACCGGAGGCGGCGGCTGGAACGGCGCCTGCTGGAACGGCGGAATCGGCAGCGGCAGGAACTGCGCGAGGGCCGGAGTCCCCGCAAGTCCCAGCAGCAACGCAGTAATGGTGGTAGCCGCGCGTGAGCGCATACCCGCTCCTCTAGCCAACCAAACCAGAATGACCCCCGAAATCACTCAGGATCAAGGCACATTCAAGACGATCCAACGATTTGATAATCAAGCCATTGATATGCCGATTTAACCCAGGTCCGGGCTGCGGCCGCGGATCGCCCCTTCGTCGGCGGCACAACCGCCTGATCCATAATCATTTTTTATGCTCGTCGATGACCTTGCGGGCGACCCGGAAGCAGTCGACCCCGACCGGGAGGCCGCAATAAGCCGCGATCTGGGTCAGCACGGCGCGGACCTCGTTGGGGGTGAGCCCATTGCGCAACGCCCCGCGGGTGTGGGTCTCGAACTCCTGCATCTTTCCGAGCGCGGCGATCATGCCGAGGTTGAGGATCGAGCGCTCGCGCGGCGTCAGCGTCGGGTCGCCCCAGGTCTCGCCCCAGCCGTACTGGGTGACGATGCGCTGGAAGTCGCGGTTGAAGTCGTCAATGCCCTCCATCGCGCGATCCACATAGGCGTCGCCCAGCACCTTGCGGCGCATGGCCATGCCCCGGTCGTAGGTCTCGTTGTCCATGTCACTCCCCCTTGAGGTTTGCGAACGCCGCCAGCACGGCATCGACCGCCGCTGCCGGAAAGATGGCGGACCGCATCGCCTCGTAAGCGGCGACGTTGCGGCGCGCGGCTTCGACCGGCGACGTCGCATCACCGCCAAGCGCACGGCCAAGCGGCGATGTTGCGGCAAGCTCGTACATCGCCTCCTGCTGCAGCCGCTCGGCTTCAAGCTCGACCGCCTTGATCCGGGTGCGGAACGCTTCCGCTGTTCCGGCCGCAACCAGCGCCAGCGGCGCTTTCAAGGCGCGGCGCACGTTGCGCAGGGGAATCACCGCCGCCTCACGCCAGGGCCCGACCCGATCGTCGAGCGCTGCAACATCCGCCGCCGTGAACGCACGCCGCTGCGTCGCCTGCCAGAGCAGGAACAGGAGCAGATTGACGTCGAGGCCCGCGCCCTCCTGCAGCGCGATACAGGCGTCAGCGACGCCCGGCTGGCGGTAGAATTTGAGCGAGAACCGCCAGAACGGCGAGCCCGCAGTTTTGATGTCGGCTTCGGTCATGGCTGCAGCTTCGTCTCGC
>DAIUEP010000447.1:0-1869 GCA_036845065.1 Xanthobacteraceae bacterium
AGAGTTGCTAGTGCCCCTTTGTTTCCGAAGTTCGTGTCAGAGTGTGCTGAGGTGTCTCACGAACTTCGGAAACGGGGCACTAGCCCCGGTTCTTGTCACATCGGGAAGCAGGGAGAAGGACGCATATGACGGTCGCAGCCAAACAGAGGGCATCGCAAGCCGGTGACCAGCCGCCGGTCAAGGCCCGCGAACTGATGGAAAAGCTTAACGCTGACGCCAGCAAGCTCAACATCTGGGTCCGCACGGAAATGAACGCGCCGGCCCAGCGCTCCTGGTTCACCGATCCGGGCGGTGACACCGGCGCCGGCCAGCTGGCGGGAGGCGGCCGCGTGTCCGCCAACCAGATCAAGGCGCTGCCGACGCTGTGGCGCTGGAAGGACTATCGCCCGTTCCTCGACCGCATCAACGAGATCGCCGCGCGCGCCGATGTGTCGCCGATCGAGTTCGCCGACCGGCAGAGCATTCTCCTCACCAATCCCGGGCTCGGCGGCCGCCTGCAGGTGACGTCCACGATGCGTTGCGCCATTTCGATCTACACCCCCGGCGACGTCGCGCCGGCGCACATTCACAGCGCCAACGCGAGCCGCACCATCCTGTCCGACAAGGGCGGCTACACCAATGTCGAGGGCGAGCGCTGCGAGGCGTTGCGCGGCGACCTGATCATCACCCCGAACGGCACCTGGCACGATCACGGCAACGACTCCGATACACCGGTGGTGTGGATCGACATGCTCGACTGGCCGCTGCTCGAGGTGCTCGACCTCGCCTGGGTCGATCTCGACTACAAGGGCGCGGGTGACGAGAGCAACGCCAAGATCCAGAAGACCGTCCACACCGACGGCTATTCCAGCCGGCTCTACGGGCATGGCGGCCTCAAGCCGACCTTCGTCCAGCACAAGCGCGGCTGGGGCCACAATCCCGATGCGATGATTCACTATCGCGGTGCCGACGTGCGCGCGGCGCTCCATGGCCTGCGGCAGGAAAAGGGCGATCCCTACGAGGCGATCCAGCTCGAGTTCGTCAATCCGGCGAACGGCGGCCCGGTCGGCTGCACGCTGCAATATGCCGCGCAGCTCCTGCGTCCGGGCGAAGAGACGCTGCCGAAGCGTGAGACCTGCAACACCTTCATGGTGGTGATGGACGGCCAGGGCTACACCGAAGTCGGCGGCAAGCGCTTCGAGTGGACCCAGAACGACATCGTGGTGATGCCGAACTTCCTATGGCGGCGCCACGTCAACACCGGCACGACCGACGCTGTGCTCTATACGGTCTCCGACGGCTCGCTGATGCGCAACATCGGCCAGTACCGAGCCCAAGGCAAAGCCGCCGACGGCAGCATCGTGCAGATCGTCGAGTAAGCTACTTCGGCGAAACGATAACGGGCGCCGCATGCCAGAGCGGCGCCCGTTTCATAGTCTACGTGCGTGCCGCGCTTCAGCTTCGCGGCCAGCGCCAGCCGCGTGGGCCCGTATCGAGCCGCGCCTTCTGCTCGTCGTTGAGCAAGGCATGAAAGGCCTCAAACGCAGGAACGACGGTGTGCACCGCCTCCCGCAACGCCGTCAGCCGTTTCTCCAGGAAGGCGAGCCGCTCACTTGAGCGCCGGGGAATCTGCGCCGGACAGACGCCTGCGCTCACATCGGCCGCCTTGACCACCGCCGCCTTGAGCTCGGCGAGCGCCGCCTGTTGCGGGCCGGTCGGGCTCACCGCCTTCTCGATCTGGTCCACTCCCCACCCGGCCCGGGCGGCGGCGCGCGGGTTGCAGAGCGCCGAAAATCCCCCATGCGCGATGATGACGGGCTCGATCACCATGGTGGCGCCCCATCCCGCACCGCGCGGCAGCGTCTGCGCCGACAGGGACGCCGGTTGCAG
>DAIUEP010000448.1:0-1866 GCA_036845065.1 Xanthobacteraceae bacterium
TCTGTCATGACTCTCACTTGGCGCTTCAGCGCGTGTTGGAGGGCAGATTGGCGAGCCGCGGATTGGTGCCGACGCTGACCCGGCCGGGGCCGACGACGGTTGCCTGCAGCGTCTTCTTGGATTGCACGTTGAGCACGTTGATGAGGTCGCCCTGCGCGCCCGGCTCGAGCGCCTGGCCGCGAATGCTCACCACGATGCCTGGCACTTCGTAGCTGATGGTCACGGCCTCGTTGCGCGCCACCAGCTCCGGCTTGGCGAGATCGCTTTGGCGGATGAGCTGGCCCGCGCGCAGCGATCGTTTCGCCGCCAGGCCAAGCGCCTGCTCGACCTCGCGCACCGGGTTGGATGCGGCCTCGCTCTTCGGGCGGCGCGCCGGCACGAGATCGCCTGCGCGGATCACTTCGCCTTGCGCCAGGTTGCGGACCGGCACCAGCGCCTCGAAGGTTTCGCCGATCGCTCCCGTGAAGCGCAGCGGCAGCTTGCGAGCGACCATGCTGCCCGGCAGCTCGAACGATATGTCAAAGCGGCTGCTGCGTGGATCGTAGCCGAGCCGGGCAATCCGAAGCTCGGCGGTGATGGCCGCCTCGACCTGCAACGGTCGAATGTCGTTGTCGAACGTGACCGTGAGGTTGGCGGCGTCGGGAAGGCCGGACTGGCCGGCGAGCGCGCGCAGGACGCGGGCCTCGATGTCCTTCGCGGTAATCTGCCGGCTTGCCCGCGTGACCACGATCTCGGCGAGGCCACGGGTATCGAGCCCGAGCACCCGGTGCGGCAGCACGGCGTCGATCACGCGGCTCGCCGGCACCGTTCCGGTCTGGCCGATATCGGGCGCGCGGAAGATCGCCACCTCGGCGGCGTCGCCCGCGTTGTCGACGAGATCGCCGATGCGGACGATGTCGCCCATCACGGTGGCTTCGGCCTTGAGCGTCGGCCGCGAGTTGATGTTGGCGAGCGCCTCCGGCGCGGGCGTCGTGACGGCCACGATCTTGATCGGCTCGCCGCCGAACCGGTCGGCAAACTGCGGGCTGGCTGGCCGCGGCGCGAGCTCGGCGGCCCTGCTTGTGGGGACAAGCGTGAGCGTGATCAGGGCGGTGAGCGTGACGAGTCCGATCATCTGGCGGATCATGGCGCTGCTCCTCATCGGATCATGTTGGAGGTCGCCGACAGCATCTGGTCGGTCGCGGTGATGACCTTGGCGTTCATCTCGTAGGCGCGCTGCGCGGCGATCAGGTCGGAGATCTCCGTCACGGCTTCGACGTTGGCCTGCTCCAGGTTGGCTTGCAGCAGGTCGCCATAGCTGTCGGTGTTGGGCGTGCCGTCCTGCGGCGTGCCGGAAGCCGGCGTCTCGGTGAACAGGTTGTCGCCGATCGACAGCAGCCCGGCCTTGTTGACAAAGCGAGTGAGCGTGAGCTGGCCAAGCACGGTCGGCGTCGTCGAACCGGAAACGGTTGCCGACACCTGGCCCTGGGCGTTGATGGTGACCGCCGTCGCGTTGGTCGGGATGGTGATGCCGGGCTGCACCAGATTGCCCTTGGGCGTGACGATACGGCCCTGCGCGTCCATCTCGAAGGAGCCGTCGCGGGTGTAGGCAAAGCTGCCGTCCGGCATCTGGATTTTGAAGAAGCCGTCGCCGCGGATGGCGACGTCGAGGTCCTTGCCCGTCGGCATGACGGTGCCTTGGGTCATGACCCGCGGCGTGCCGGCGGTGCGCACGCCGCCGCCCAGATCGATACCGACCGGCAGGATGTTGCCCTGCGTCGAGGTTTGCGTGCCGATGCGGCTGACGTGCTCGTAGATCAGGTCCTGGAATTCGGCGCGCTGGCGCTTGTAGCCGGTCGTGCGCATGTTGGCGATGTTGTTGGAGAT
>DAIUEP010000449.1:0-1863 GCA_036845065.1 Xanthobacteraceae bacterium
CGCCACCACGAAGCGGCGGCGCAGCCCGATCAGGAAATAGATGTGCACCACGCCCCAGAACAGCCAGCCGAAAAAGCCTTTGAGGTGCAGCCTGCCGAAGCTGACCACCGCGGCGCGCCGCCCGATGGTGGCGAGGTCGCCGGCATGGCGATAGCGGAACGGCGGCAGCGCGCGCCCAGAAAGCCGCGCGGCGATCAGCTTGCCCACATAGGCGCCCATCTGCTTGGCGGCCGGCGCGACGCCCGGCACCGGCTTTCCGTCCGCGGTCTTGACTGAGGCGGCGTCGCCGATCACGAACACGTCCGCGTGGCCCGACACCGAGAGGTCGTCGTTGACGAGCACGCGCCCGGCGCGGTCGTGCTCGGCATTGAGCCAGCGCGCGGCCGGCGAGGCCACCACGCCGGCCGCCCAGATGATCGTGCCGGCGTCGATGCGTCCGTTGGCAAGATCGACGCCGCCGCGATCGCAGCCGGTCACGCGCGTGTCGGTCCGCACGTCGACGCCCATCTTCTCAAGCGAGGCCCGGGCATAGTCGGAGAGGTCATTCGAGAGCGCCGGCAGCACGCGCGGGCCAGCCTCGATCAGGATGATCCGGGCGGTGCGGGGATCGATCCGCCGGAAATCCTTCGCGATGGTGTAGCGCGCGATCTCCGCGATCGCGCCGGCCATCTCGACCCCGGTCGCGCCCGCGCCGATGATCACGAAGGTGAGCTGGCGCGTGCGCTCGGCGTCGTCCTTCGCCAGTTCGGCCCGCTCGAACCCGAGCAGGATGCTGCGGCGGATGCGGGTGGCGTCCTCGATGCGCTTGAGTCCCGGCGCGAACTCCGCCCACTCGTCGTGGCCGAAATAGGAGTGCGTCGCGCCGGTGGCGACCACGAGGTGGTCATAGGGGATCGGCGCGGCGGTGGTTTCGACTCGCCGGTTCGCGGTGTCGATGCCGGTGACCTCCGCCATCAGCACGGTCGCGTTGCGCTGGTGGCGCAGGATGGCGCGGATCGGCCAGGCGATCTCGGCCGGCGAGAGCGCGGCGGTCGCCACCTGATAGAGCAGCGGCTGAAAGCAGTGGTGGTTCTGCCGGTCGATCACCGTGATGTCGACCGGGGCGCGGGCGAGCGCGGTGGCGGCCGAGAGGCCGCCAAATCCGGCGCCGACGATGACCACGTGGGGGCGCTGCGTCATGGACTCCTCGCCTGGGCTACGCGCATCGAAGCCTTAGGGTATGTACGCATCCCCAACGCCATGGGTTACCCCCTGACATCCCCGTGGCGCGCATGCCTTGCCAACGGTGGCGCCGCCCTTTAGCAATCCGCGCGGCGTTCCAGTCCCAAAAAGGCAAAGAGTCCCATGGCCACCCACAATCTGCTTCTGCTCGCCGGCGACGGCATCGGTCCCGAGGTCATGGCCGAGGTCAAGCGGCTGATCGCCTGGATGAATGCCCACGGCATGGGCACCTTCGAGAGCGAGGAGGGGCTGGTCGGCGGCGCCTGCTACGACGCCCACGGGGTCGCCATCACGGACGCCACCATGGCCAAGGCGCATGCCTGCGACGCCGTGATCTTCGGCGCGGTGGGCGGCCCGAAATGGGACAAGGTGCCCTACGACGTGCGGCCGGAGGCGGGGCTCTTGCGGCTGCGCAAGGAACTCGGCCTGTTCGCCAACATCCGGCCGGCGATCTGCTATCCGGCGCTCGCCGACGCCTCGAGCCTCAAGCGCGAGGTGATCGACGGGCTCGACATCATCATCGTGCGCGAATTGACCGGCGGCGTCTATTTCGGCGAGCCCAAGACCATCACCGACCTCGGCAACGGCCAGAAGCGCGCCATCGACACCCAGGTCTACGACACCTACGAGATCGAGCGCATC
>DAIUEP010000450.1:0-1845 GCA_036845065.1 Xanthobacteraceae bacterium
AATAGTGCAGCGTGTTGGCCTCCTGGCGCTTGCCGAACTTCCAGTCGTCGGGCACGAACGGCGTCTGCGCCAGGGCAGTGCCCGCCATGGCGCAGCACGCCGCCAGGAGCACCAACGGCCGCAGATGCCGACCTATCGCCGTGATCCTGAGGTGTCCGCGCCTCTTTGCGCGGGCCTCGAAGGATGATCGGCCACAACTTGCGGCAAGAAATAGCGCCGTCGCCCTTCGAGGCTCCCCCGGCTCAAGAGGCCGGGGTCGCGCCTCAGGGTGACGGATATGAGTCATTGCTTGCCGCCGCTGGTGTAACGCCATCATCAGCTCAAGAACTCTCCTACTTTTCAGGCAGCGCGAACACCCACAGCATGGAGCCGCTTTCCGGATACTTGATCTCGGTTGCCAGCTGGGAGACCGAGCGCAGGAAGCCCGAGCCGCCGCCGGTCGAGACCGCGACATATTGCTTGCCGTTCGCGCTGTAGGAAATCGGGAACGAATTGACCGCGTTGTTGGTGCGGACCTGCCACAGCACCTTCCCGGTCGTTTCATCGAACGCGCGGAAGTAGCGCGCGATGTCGCCCGCGAACACGACGCCGCCGCCGGTCGGCAGCACCGCGCTGGTCGAGGGCGCCCGCTGCCGATGCGACCAGACCGTGGTGCGATCGGTGAGCCTGATCGCGTCGACGCGCCCGAAATTGCCGTCGCTGTTGGGCACCGCCATGAACTTGAAGCTCGCACCGCCGCCGCCCGCATAGGCCTGCCCCGGCGCGAGCGGCTGCGGCGTGATGGTCGCGCAATACTCGTTGAGCGGCACATAGAGATTGCCGGTCTTGGGGCTGTAGGCGGTCGCGGGCCAGCCGCGCGCGCCCGGGTTGGCCGGGCACGTGGTCACGCCCTGGCCGCTGCGCGGGATCAAGGCCGTGTTGATGGTCTTCTCGCCGCTCTTGGGATCGATCGCGGTGACGAGATTCTGCGCCACCATTTCCTTGTGCCAGAGCCATTGGCCATTGGTGCGATCGATCGCCTCCAGGATGCCGAGCTTGCCCGAGGTGACCAGCGCCTTGCGGGTCTCGCCGTTGACCGGCAGGTCGATCAGCAGCCGCTCATAGACATAATCCATGTCCCAGGTGTCGTCCGGCAGATGCTGGCGGTACCACTGCAGCCTGCCGGTCTTGGGATCGAGCGCGAGCGTGGCGTCGGAATAGAGAGCGTTGTTGTCGAAGCCCTCCTTCTTCGGCACCGTGCCGCGCATCTCGGCAATCCAGGGATAGGGCTGGCCGGTGCCGTAGAACACCAGATTCTGCGCCGGGTCGTAGCTGCCGGAAATCCACGCGGTCGCGCCGAAGCGGCTTTCGAGCGGCAGACCGTTCCAGGTTTTCTCGTTCGGATCGCCCGGCTGCGCGATGGTGTGGACGCGCCACTTCTCCTCGCCGGTCTTGGGATCGTGGCCGGTGATGAAACAGCCGCCCGGCTGCGCGTTGCCGCAGCCCTGCATGCCCTGCACAATCATGCCGCCGGCGACGAACGGCCCGCTGGTATAGCGCCAGCCCTTGGTCCAGTCGGCCGTCGTGTGATCCCAGATCACCTTGCCGGTCTTGGTGTCGAGCGCGACGATATGCGCGTCGGCGGTGGCGGCGATCAGCTTGTCCTCATAGATCGCCATGTTACGCGAGGACAGATTGCCGCCGGTGGTGACGATCTTGTCCGGCAGATCGCGCTTGTATTCCCAGATCAGATCGCCGGTCGCGCCGTTGAGCGCCTGGATCCGGTTCGCGTAATTGAAGAGATAGAGAATGCCGTCATGCACGATCGGCGTCGTCTCGGTGGCGCCGTTGGTCATCGACCAGGTC
>DAIUEP010000451.1:0-1838 GCA_036845065.1 Xanthobacteraceae bacterium
CTTACGGCGCTCTCAGAGTAACACGCCATCGCCCACAACAGTGAGGGGCCCTGGCGCAAGCCAGGGCCCCTCGACGGCAAGGGCGGTGCCGGGTCTCCGCCCTAACCGTTTTCGTTACATCGTGTAGGCGCGCTCACCGTGATCGGTGATGTCGAGGCCTTCGCGCTCCTTCTCGATCGGCGTGCGCAAGCCCACCAGCACGTCGACCACCTTGTAGATGATGAGCGAGCCGACGCCCGACCACACCAGCGTGGTCAGCACGCCTTTGGACTGCGCGATCATCTGCGTCATGAAGTCGTAGTCGGCGACCTTGGACGGGATCACCGTGTAGTCGATGATGCCGGCGCCGCCGAGCATCGGGTTGACCAGGATGCCGGTGCCGATGGCGCCGACGATGCCGCCGATGCAGTGCACGCCGAACACGTCGAGCGCATCGTCATAGCCGAGCGCGTTCTTCACCGTGGTGCAGAAGAACAGGCACACCGCGCCGACGACCAGGCCGAGCACCAGCGCGCCCATCGGGCCCGCGTAGCCGGCGGCAGGCGTCACCGCGACCAGGCCCGCGACGCAGCCCGAGAGAGCGCCAAGGAGCGACGGCTTGCCCTTGATCATCCACTCGAGGAACATCCACGACAGCGCCGCTGCCGCGGTGGCCACGAAGGAGTTGATCATCGCGAGCGCCGCGCCGCCGTTGGCTTCGAGGTTGGAGCCGGCGTTGAAGCCGAACCAGCCGACCCACAGCAGGGCGGCGCCGATCATAGTCATCGTCAGCGAGTGGGGCGGCATCAACTCCTTGCCGTAGCCGATGCGCTTGCCGACCAGCAGCGCGCCAACGAGGCCGGCGATGCCTGCATTGATGTGCACCACCGTGCCGCCGGCGAAATCGATCGCGCCCCACTGAAACACCAGCCCGGCGTCAGCCAGGACCGCGTCGAGCTTCTCCTGCGCGGCCTTCTTGGCGGCCTCGTCGGTCGCGGCCGCGAGCAGCTTGGCGGCATCCGCGATCGCATCGGGGCCGGCCCAGTACCAGACCATGTGGGCGATCGGGAAGTAGATCAGCGTCACCCACAGCGGAATGAACAAAGCGACCGCGGAGAACTTCATGCGCTCCGCGAAGGCGCCCACGATCAGCGCCGGCGTGATCGCCGCGAACGTCATCTGGAAGCAGATGTAGATCAGCTCGTGGATGGTGACGCCGACCGAGAAGGTCGCCGCCTGCGAGTCGGTCGTGACGCCCTTGAGGAAGAGCTTGTCGAGGCCGCCGATGATGGACGAGCCGCCCGTGAAGGCGAGACTGTAGCCGTAGATCACCCAGATCACGGTCACGATGCACACGGTGTAGAACACGTGCGCCAGCACCGAGAGCATGTTCTTGGAGCGCACGAGGCCGCCGTAGAACAGGGCAAGCCCCGGGATCGTCATCAGCAGCACGAGCACCGAGGACGTCAGCATCCAGGCGTTGTCGCCTTTGTTGAATGTCATCGGCGCTGCTGGCGCCGCTTCCTCGGCGGAAACGCCGTGGGACGTCAGGAACGCGACGCCAACAAGAACAGCGGCCGCAAGTCCCGCGCGAATAGGTGTCGTCAACTTCATGGTCAGCTCCTTATGGGGGTGCGCGGAATTCAGAGGGCCGCGGCGTCGGTTTCGCCGGTGCGGATGCGCACGGCGTTGTCGAGGCCGAGGATGAAGATCTTGCCGTCGCCGATCTGGCCGGTCTTGGCGGCGGCCGTGATGGCGTCGACGGTCTTGTCGACCTGGTCGGACGGCACCGCCACTTCGATCTTGACCTTGGGCAGGAAGCTCACGGCGTACTCGGCGCCGCGGTAGATCTCGGTGTG
>DAIUEP010000452.1:0-1803 GCA_036845065.1 Xanthobacteraceae bacterium
TTGCTGCAGGTGGTGTACGAACTTCAAATCGGCGGCACTAGCGCTCAACCCCTCACGGACAAGCCCAGGCCCATGCCCGACCAAGCCTCGCAGCTCGAACAGACGTTACGGGCCGGCCGCTTCACCATCACGACCGAGCTCACTCCGCCGGTCTCGTTCGATCCGGAGGATCTCATGCGCAAGGCGCGGCCGCTCAAGGGCCTCGCCGACGCGGTCAACGTCACCGACGGGGCCGGTGCCCGCGCGCATATGAGCGCGCTCGCGGCAGCCTGCCTGATCGCGCGCGAAGGGGTCGAGCCGATCCTGCAGCTCACCTGCCGCGACCGCAACCGCATCGCGTTGCAAGCCGACCTCATGGGCGCCGCGGCACTCGGTATCCACAACCTGCTGCTGCTCACCGGCGACGATCCCAAGACTGGCGACCAGCCCGAGACCAAGCCGGTGTTCGACGTCGATTCGACCGCGCTCACCGCCATGGCGCTCGTCATGCGCGAGCAGGGCGAGCTGCCGACCGGCCGCAAGATTTCGGGCCAGGCGCATTTCTTTCTCGGCACCGCCGACATGCCGATCGACCCGACGCCCGGCTGGGAGCCCGTCAAGCTTGCCGCCAAGGCCAAGGCCGGCGCCCAGTTCGTGCAGACCCAGTTCTGCATGGATCAGGACGTGGTCGCGCGCTACGTGAAGCGCATCGCCGCCAATGCCGAGACCCACGCGCTCCATCTCCTGATCGGCATTGCGCCGTTGCGCTCGGCCAAGTCGGCGCGCTGGATGAAGGAGCACCTCTACGGCACGATCATACCGGACAACATTGTGGAGCGGCTGGAGCGCGCGGCCGACCCGGCCGCCGAGGGCGCGCGCATCTGCGTGGAGCTGATCGAAGCGCTGGCCGCCACCGCGGGCGTCGCGGGCGTGCACATCATGGCGCCGGCGAACGAGGCGGCGGTGCCGGACGTCATCGCCCGGGCGCGCCAGCGCCTACCGAAGCGATAATACCGACGAGGCTCGAACTCGTCATGCCCGCGCATAGCGCGCCGTGCAGCATCAAAATCGTGAATGGCCGGGACAGAGCCCGGCCATGACGACGCCTGAAGTCATTATGAAGTCATTTATTGAATGAAGTCATTTATTGAGCGACGACGCTCACTCGTCCCCGTCATCGTCATCAGCCTCTTTCTCGCCGGCCAGGATCTTTTCGGCGATCAGGCCGGAGTTCTGGCGCACCGCCGCTTCGATCCGGGCGGCGACGTCGGGGTTCTGCTTGAGGAAGGTCTTGGCGTTCTCGCGGCCCTGGCCGATGCGCTGGCTGTCGTAGGAGAACCAGGCGCCCGACTTCTCCACCACGCCGACCTTGACGCCGAGATCGACCAGCTCGCCGACCTTGGAGACGCCTTCGCCATACATGATGTCGAACTCGACGGTCTTGAACGGTGGCGCGAGCTTGTTCTTGACCACCTTGACGCGGGTCTGGTTGCCGACCACCTCATCCCGCTCCTTGATCGCACCGATGCGACGGATGTCGAGGCGCACGGACGCATAGAACTTGAGCGCGTTGCCGCCGGTCGTGGTCTCGGGCGAGCCGTACATGACGCCGATCTTCATGCGGATCTGGTTGATGAAGATCACCATCGTGTTGGACTTGTTGATCGAGGCGGTGAGCTTGCGCAGCGCCTGGCTCATCAGCCGCGCCTGCAGGCCGGGCATCTGGTCGCCCATCTCGCCCTCAAGCTCGGCGCGCGGGACCAGCGCCGCGACCGAATCGATCACCAGGATGTCGACCGCGCCCGAGCGCACCAGGGTGTCGGC
>DAIUEP010000453.1:0-1788 GCA_036845065.1 Xanthobacteraceae bacterium
CTAGTGCCCCGTTTCCGAAGTTCGTGAAGCATCTCGGCATACTCTGACACGAACTTCGGAAACAAAGGGGCACTAGCAGCTCCATGATCCTAGTGCCGCTTGGCGATTTGAAGTTCCTAACCGTGCTCGCTGCTGGCGGCGTAGGAACTTCAAATCGGCGGCACTAGTCGCTACGCACCAAAAAAATTACCTTGTCGCAAAATTTTTCTTGCATGCGAGTCCAGATGCACTTATGTGCGGACTTGCCCAATTTCGCACGTGCCTGTGGCCGCGTGTCGGTTGGTGGGCATCCGGACAAGAGGCCGGACAGCCGCCCGGAGTGAGATCGCCAAGACGCAAGTCTGCGGTCATGAGCTCCGAAACCACTTAACCGGCAGCCGGAGGCGAAACCGGCGCACCCCGCTCTCCACGGGGGACGCGGCTTAAAGCAACGACGGAGCGGGCTTCTTGGTTTCCGCCGGCCTTCCACCAGCCGGCGCAGTCACCGTAGAGGCTTGTCCATCCTTGCCGGCCGTGCGGAACGGGGTCTCCCCATTCCAATCCAAGGCAGTTGAGCGGGCTTGAGAGTTCCTGAGCCGGCGCGTCCCCATCGCGCGACGGCCGCGGACTCAAAGCCGGCATCACCTTCGGGCGGCAGATCCGCCTGCTTGAGCCTATTGGGGAGAGCGCCATGACTGCGCGCATCCGCGACTTCCTTCGTAATCGCCGCGAGGACGGCCCGTGCCTCGTCGTCGACCTTGATCTCGTCCGCGACAACTACAACGCCTTCGCCAAGGCGTTGCCGGACACGCGCGTGTTCTACGCCGTGAAGGCCAACCCGGCGCCGGAGGTACTGGCGCTGCTCGCCAAGCTCGGCTCCTCGTTCGACACCGCCTCGGTCGCCGAGATCGAGATGGTGCTGGCGGCGGGTGCGAGCGCTGACCGCATCTCCTACGGCAACACCATCAAGAAGGAGCGCGACGTCGCGCGCGCCCATGCGCTCGGCGTTCGCCTCTACGCGGTCGACTGCGTGGCCGAGGTCGAGAAGGTCGCGCGCGCGGCCCCCGGCGCGCGCGTGTTCTGCCGCATCCTCTCCGACTGCGTCGGGGCGGAATGGCCGCTGTCGCGCAAGTTCGGCTGCGAGCCCGCCATGGCCGTGGACGTGCTCGAGCACGCCCACAAGCTCGGGCTCGAGGCCTATGGCGTGTCGTTCCACGTCGGATCCCAGCAGCGCAACCCGCATGCCTGGGACCGGGCGCTGGCCTCGGCGGCCGCGGTGTTCCGCGAGTGCGGCGAGCGCGGGCTCGCGCTCTCGATGGTCAACCTCGGCGGCGGCTTCCCGACCAAGTACCTCAAGAACGTGCCGACGGTGAAGACCTACGGCTCGGCGATCTTCCGCGCGCTGCGCCGGCACTTCGGCAACGCGATCCCGGAGACCATCATCGAGCCCGGCCGCGGCATGGTCGGCAACGCCGGCGTGATCGAGACGGAGGTCGTGCTCGTCTCCAAGAAGAGCGAGAACGACGACGTGCGCTGGGTCTATCTCGACATCGGCAAGTTCGGCGGTCTCGCCGAGACGATGGACGAATCGATCCGCTACCCGATCCGCACCCCGCGCGACGGCGACGACTGCGGCCCGTGCGTGCTCGCCGGCCCGACCTGCGATTCGGCCGACGTCATGTACGAGAAGCAGCCCTACGCGCTGCCAGTGAGCCTCGCCATCGGCGACAAGCTCCTGATCGAGAGCACCGGCGCCTACACGGCGACCTACGCCTCGGTGGCCTTCAACGGCTTCGCGCCGCTGAAGAC
>DAIUEP010000454.1:0-1765 GCA_036845065.1 Xanthobacteraceae bacterium
GCTCTTGATCTGGCTATCGATCTTGGTCCTGGAATCCTCGAGCCAGCGCTCGATCGCATCGAAGAAGCCCGGTTGGACAGCCGGCGGCGGCTCGGCTGGCGGTGGAGGCTGCACTTCTTGGGTGAGTGCAACGCCTGAGCACAGCACCGCAAGCAAGACGCCAGCGAGCCGCGCACGTGCGGCGCCAGGCCTCCGGTCGGAACTCGCGTTGCAAGATCGGCTCATGGGAACTTCACGCCTCATTGCCGGATCAAACTGGTGTCGCGGCGTGGCGAAAGTGAGGTCGCGGCGGCGGCGAACCCTAACGTCAGATAAGGTAAATTGCCACGACAATACCGGCCACCAGCACGATGCCGGCGAGCGTGACCCAGAATCCGAGCCGCTCCTCGATGATGCCGCGTGCCCGCGCGCCATAACGATAGATCAGGAACGCGACCAGGTAGAAGCGCATGCCGCGCGAGATGATCGAGAGCAGGACGAACGGAATGATCGGATAGTCGGCGAGCCCGGACGTGATAGTGACGATCTTGTACGGGATCGGGGTCATGCCCTTGAGCACGATGATCCAGGCACCGTATTGCCGATAGGCCTCGCGGAAGGACTCGACCTTCGCGCCATAGCCGTAGAGCTGGATGAGCCACTGCCCGACCGTGTCATAGAGCGCGGCACCGATCACATAGCCGAGCACGCCGCCCGCAACCGATGTCAGCGTGCAGACCGTGGCGTAGTGGAAGGCGCGGTCGGGCCGCGCCAGCCCCATCGGGACCAGCATCGCGTCGGGCGGCACCGGAAAGAACGAGCTTTCCACGAACGAGACGATGCCCAACAGCCAGGTCGCATGCGGCTTGCCGGCGGCGGCGACGCACCAGTCGTACATTTTTCTAAGCATGGCGGGCTTGCTTAGAGCATTTCGGGAATCGGGGACAGACCCTATTCGGAAATCGGGGGCAGGCCCCAATTTCGCAGGTCGCAGCCGCTCAGCGGCGCTTGCGCAGGCGCTGGCTGGCGAGCGCGACAACCTTGCGCCGCGGCGCCAGTTGCGGCTCAAGCATGCGCTTGGGAATCTTTTCGGCGATGCCCAGGAGCCGCTCGCGGCGGTCCATCTCGGCCCACACGTCCTCGGGACGGACGCCGGCCGCGACCCAGAGCACAACCAGGTTGTACATCAGGTCGGCACTTTCGCGGATGACCGCAGCGGTATCGCCGTGCACCGTATCGATCACCACCTCGACCGCTTCCTCGGCCATCTTCTTGGCCATCTTGCCGCGACCGGCCTGCAGCAGGCGCGCGGTCCGCGACGTGGCGGGATCGCCATCGCGTGCGGCCTGCACAGCCATATGGAGCCGGTCGAGCGAATCGGTCATGCCCGACCATATCGCGATTGTGAGGAAAGTATACTAAGGCAAGGGCTTCGCGGCCAAACAATCATAGTTAATTCAAAGAAGGCATCCGATCCGCGAACGCAGCGGGCCAGCCCCGAGCGCTAGCTTGCACTCGGCAGAGCGGCCGGAGCGAGCCAATCCTCGCTCGGCTCGTCGCGCAACCGGGTCATCATCAGGGTCGCCGTGTGGGTGAATCCGCAAACCTATGATTCTAGTGCCACGATTGAAGGTCCGAACCGGGTTTGCTGCAGCCGCTGTAGGACCCTCAAATCGAAAAGCGGCACTAGCCGGCATTACGGTATCTTGAGACCTGCGCTATGCCGGCTTCGGAGAACGCGGCATCGGCCTTGGACTGGCGCGCGAGGCCAAGCCCTGTTCAGCGC
>DAIUEP010000455.1:0-1763 GCA_036845065.1 Xanthobacteraceae bacterium
GTGTTCTTGGTGGCGATGCGTTGGGTTGCGAGCCGCGTGAACGAGCCCGGCGCCTGCAGGAGATCGACGCTCTCCTCGCCCTCGCCGTGCCCGCCCTTGATCAGCACCGCGCGCGCGCCGCGCTCAACCAGCCGCACCGCTTGCGCGCGCATCTCGTCCTCGCTTCGCGCGATCGGACAATCGAGCAGCGCCGCCGCTTCCGGCAGGTTGGGCGTAATCACCAGCGCACGCGGAATGAGCACGCGCCGCAGCACGTCGATCGCCTGCGGGCTGATGAGGCGGTCGCCGGAGGTTGCGACCATCACCGGATCGAGCACGACCTGGCGCTGCTGCCATCGCTCGAGCCCCGCCGCCACCGCCTCGATCACGGCCGGCTGCGACAGCATGCCGATCTTCACCGCATTCATCTTGAGATCGGAGAACACCGCGTCGATCTGCGCGGTGACGAAATCGGCCGGCACGTCGTGGATGCCGGTCACGCCTAAAGTGTTCTGCGCGGTGAGCGCGGTGATGACGGAGGCGCCATAGACGCCGAGCGCCGAGAAGGTCTTGATGTCGGCCTGGATGCCGGCGCCGCCGCCTGAATCGGAGCCCGCGATGGTGACCGCGATCGCGGTCATTTGCCCTGCCGCTCCTTGAGCGCCGCGTCGACAATCGCGCGCAGCTCGCGCGCCGCATCCGGCGGGTTCTCGGCGAGCGACAGCGCCGAGATCACCGCAACGCCATCGGCGCCGGCCTTGATGGTGGCCGCCGCGTTGCTCGCGTCGATGCCGGCGATGGCACAGATCGGCAGCTCGGCTCGGCGCCGGCGCAGCACGTCCGCGATGCACGCCAGGCCCGCGATGCCGACCGGCGGATCCGGGTTGTCCTTGGAGGTCGTGGCATAGACGCCGCCGATCGCCGCATAGTCGAGGAGATCGACCGGCGCGGCCTCCGCCTGCGCGACCGTCTTGATCGAGAGCCCGATGATGGCGCCGGGCCCGAGCAGCCGGCGCGCGTCCTCGACCGCCATGTCGTCCGGGCCGACATGCACGCCATCGGCGTCGGCCGCGAGCGCGACGTCGACGCGGTCGTTGATCAGGAACGGCACCCGCATCGGAGCGAGGTTCTCGCGGATGGCGCGCGCCTCCTCCACCATGGTGCGGGTGCTGCCGTGCTTGTCGCGCAGCTGCACGATGGTCGCCCCGCCGGCGGCGACATGCCAGGCGAGCTCGGGAAGGCCGTGCCCGCCGGCGCGCTCGGGGTCGACAAGCGCGTAAAGCCGAAGATCGACCTGCGGTGCTGCCATGCTGGTTCCTCCTCGTTGATCGTACTCGATCGGCCGCGCGCAGGCCACGCCTTGCCAGAGCACAAGGTTTTTGCTCGATTGCCGACAAACTGCCGAGATGGCAGGCTGGAGGCACGCATGGTTCCCTTCTTCGTCCAGATCAAATGCCACCTGGGCAAGTCCTACGACGTGGCCAACCGGCTGGCCGACGCCGAGATCGCCTCCGAGATTTATTCGACCGCCGGCGACTTCGACCTGCTGGTGAAATTCTATGTCGAGGATGCGACCGACATCGGCCACTTCATCACCGAGAAGGTGCAGACCATCCCGGGCATCCAGGACACCCGCACAATCCTCACCTTCAAGGCGTTCGGCGCGAAATGAGCAAGGGTGAGTAGCGAATGGCGAGTAGCGAGTAGGGAAGGAAAGAGACAGCCGGGATCATTCGCTATTCGCTATTCGCTATTCGCTATTCGCTATTCGCTATTCGCTATTC
>DAIUEP010000456.1:0-1763 GCA_036845065.1 Xanthobacteraceae bacterium
TGCCGGGCGGCTTGGTCGATGTGTCGGCCGATGTCTTGGGCGATGTCTTGGCCGACTTCTTGGCCGACTTCTTGGCGACTGTCCCGCGCGGGCCCCCTCGCTTCAGGCCGACGATCCGGCCGTGCTGCTCAAAGAGCCACTGTCGCCGCGTCCAGCCGCCGGGAAAATTCTGCATGGCGCTGAAGCGGTCGGTCAGCCCATGCGCCTTCAGGATGGAGCGCGCGGCCTCCGGCCGGCCTTGCTGCGCGATCGCCAGGGCGTGCAGCAGATGGCAGGCGCCGATGAGAACAAAGTGCTTGCTGAAACGCTTGAGAAAGACCTGCGCCCGCTCGGGCTTGCGGTCGATCAGCGCCGCGGTGGCCGCGAGCAGCAGCACATGACCGTCGCCCGGGCAGGCCCGCACGGCCTGTTCCGCAAGCGGCAGGCATTCCGAGGCTCGATTCGCATCGCCGAGCGCCTGGCGCAGGATCTGCGGCCATCGCCCAGGCTGAGGCGACTCGTCGCCAAATGGCAGCTGCGCTTGCGCGGCAGGATCGGAGGACATGCGAGCGACGCGCCCCTGTGGGCCAGCGGTACAGTACAGCTACGATTCGGAGCGCGATTGTAGCGCGGGCGGCAGGGTGTTGCGAAATGCCAGGCGGCTGCCAGCCGGGGTTGCTGTTATCATCCTGTGGATGACGCCTTCTTTGCCGGCTTGGCGGGGAGGCCTGCAAGCGCCAATGCCGCGTCCTCCTTGCGGTGCATTGGCGCTTCGACGCGACGAGCGGCGCCACTTCCGGCTAGGAGCCTGTCCTTGTAACGGAGTGGCAGGTCGGTTTTTGAACGAGTGGGTTGGCATTGCAAGTGTGAGGCATGGGCTCACCCTGTTGCATGTGCGAGTTTGAGCAGGTTGTGGGCGGCGCAGATCATCGCCCACTCGCCTCTGACCTTATCGAGACCGCGCAGCAAGAATTGTCGGAAGCCTCTGGCATGCTTGATCTGACCAAAGACGGGCTCGACGATCTGTTTGCGCAAGCGATATCGGCTGCGCCGGCCGCCACGTTTGAGCTTGGTGGCCATGGCGGCGACCCGCGTGCCGGGGCGCCATCGTTTGCCACCGCTGCTCGGGTTATCGTGCCGGGGTCGGCCGGTGGCGACGAAGCCATTGATCCGGCGGCGGGCCAGATGAGCCAGATTGGCTTCCGAGCAGAAACCTGCATCGGCGGACACTTCCTCGGGATTGGCGCGAAGCACGGTGCGTGCCGCGGTCAACAGCGGCTTGAGACTGCGTGCATCGGCCGGGCTGGTCTGCAAGCGCTGGGCGATGATGATCTGATGCGCTCCATCGACCGCGATTTGAGCGTTGTAGCCCGCAATCACACCGGGCTTGGTCGGCTGGATGCGGCTGTCCGGATCGGTAAAGTTGCGCTGTGCGCGATCGGGCGGTCCGCCATCGGGCCCGCGGGGCGGCGGGGTCGTCCTGCCGGTCATGCCCGAGGACGGACCCGGTCCGTCGTCCTCAGGGGCGGGCGGTGGCGCCTTGGCTTCGGCTTCCAGGGCCGCCTTGGCGGCGCGGATGCGTTCCAGGCGAGCCATCTTGTTGGCTACCCAATCGGGCATCTCGTCGCCGCGTCGCTCGGTGCCGTGTTCACGATCTTCCGCCGCATCGGTTGCCTCGGCCTGGGCAAACCACGCAGTCACTTCGGCAGCGAGCTTCTTCTCGGCCTCACGCATGCGCCCATAGGACATCGCCTTGTGCACGCTGGCGTTGGCACGAACCTTGG
>DAIUEP010000457.1:0-1752 GCA_036845065.1 Xanthobacteraceae bacterium
GATCGTCTCGGTGCCGAGCGCCATGGCGGCGACCGCCTGCACGCCGCCGAGCACGTAGATTTCGTCGGCGCCGCCGAAATGCATGGCCGCGACGATCGCCGGATGCGGGCCGCCCTTGAACGGCGGCGCGCAGGCGATGATGCGCTGCACGCCGGCGACCCGCGCGGTCACGATCGACATATGGGCGGAGGCGACCATCGGATAGCGCCCGCCCGGCACGTAGCAGCCGATCGCGTTCACCGGGATGTGCTTGTGGCCGAGCACGACGCCGGGCAGTGTCTCGACCTCGAGGTCGCGCATCGTGTCCTTCTGCTTCTGCGCGAAGTTGCGCACCTGCGCCTGCGCAAACCTGATGTCGTCAAGGTCGCGCTTGGCGACCTCGCTGATCGCGCGCTCGATCTCGGCCGGCGTGAGGCGGAAATCCTTGGGCGACCAGTTGTCGAATTTCTGCGACAGGTCGCGCACCGCCTGATCCTTGCGCGCATCAATGTCGGCAAGGATGTCTTCGACCGTCGCGCGCACCTTGGCGTCGGCCGCCTTGATCGCGCTCGCATCCATTCCGCGCTTCAGATAGCGAGCCATGATTTGTTCTCCGGATGCGACGGGGCTTACCGTCCAACGACTTCAATGGGCTGATGTCTTGCAGCCGGCCAGCACGCACCGGATGCCGCCGCGCGGGTCCGCCACATCACCCGTATAGCGCGGGATCAGGTGCACGTGAACATGCATGCGCGACTGGCCACCGGCGCGCCCGATGTTGACGCCGATATTGTAGCCGTCGGGCTGGTGCTCCTTCGCGATCAGCTCCTTCGCGCGGTCGAGGAGGGCAAGGATCGCGGTCTTCTCCTCCCACGTCATGTCAAAGAAGCTCGCGACATGGCGGCGTGGCACGACCAGGACATGCCCGCGCGCGAGGCTGTTGTTGTCGTAGCGCACGTAGGCCCGCTCGTCCCCGATCAGGACCATGTCCGGCTTGCACAATTCACACGCGTCGTCGCTCACGGCGTCACTTGATCGCCTGCGGGTTGA
The DNA here is from genome assembly GCA_036845065.1 of Xanthobacteraceae bacterium. Classification (GTDB taxonomy): domain Bacteria; phylum Pseudomonadota; class Alphaproteobacteria; order Rhizobiales; family Xanthobacteraceae; genus VAZQ01. The sequence goes on from DAIUEP010000457.1 coordinate 1,030, forward strand.
TTGGCGAGCCGGTGCCGCCGGTGATCAGGAGCGGCGGGCCGCAGAAGAAGAACTCGTAGACGCCATCCTTGGCGCAGTCTGCGGCCAGCTCCTTGAGATAGAAGATCTCGCCCATGCACAGGCCCATGGCCGGGATCACCACCCAGTGCCACGGCTGGTTCGCCTCGGTGGTCTCGTTCGGACGCACCTCGACGCCCCAGGTGTCGGAGCAGATCGCGGCGATCTCTTTCTCCTGGCACCAGTAGCAGTTCTCGAACTTGACGCCGGGCGCGTCGCCCCCAGCATAGCCGCCCCACTGGCCTTCCTTGAGGCAGCGCTCCATGTGCCCGGTGCGGATGATCACGAAGTCGCCGCGCCCGATCGCCACGTTCTGCTTCTTGGCGCAGGCGTCGAGCTCGTCGTTGGAGATGCCTTCGCCGTCCTTGAGCCAGTCGACGCCGCGGAAGCGCGCGATGTCGAGCAGCACGCCGCGGCCGATCATCTTGTCCTTGGAGTGCTCGATGCCAAGCACGTTGAGGCCGTTGGCGTCGATCAGCTTGGCGTCATAGCCGTTGTAAGCCTTGTCCTCGTAGAAGATGTGGCCGAGCGCGTCCCAGTGGGTGGCGCCCTGCACGCACAGCATCAGCGTGTCGTCGGCGTAGCGGATCTTGTTCCAGTCCTGCCGCTCCGCGATGGCGTCGGTGCCGGTCGCGAGCATCTGGTGGATCGGATTGAAGCGGCCGC
>DAIUEP010000458.1:0-1738 GCA_036845065.1 Xanthobacteraceae bacterium
TCGAGGTTGAGCTTGCGGGCTTCGGCCAGGAACTCCGGGTCTTTCATGGTGGCGTCGAAGGCCGCTCGCAGCGCGGCGGCGCGGTCGGCCGGCAAGCCGGGCGGCGCCGCGAACGGCCGCGCGGTTTCCTGGCTGGTGAGGACGAGCTTGAGGATCTGACGTTGTTCGTCAGTCCGCGCCAGGTCGAGGACGAGCGGCACGTCGGCGATGTCCGCGTCCTTCCTCAGCGCGGCCTGCACCAGGATGTTGATCGTCTTGTCCTTCAGCCACGGCTGATGCTTGCTCTTGATGGTGCTCCATGAGTAGCCGCAGAGCCCATCGACCTCGCCGCGCTCCATCGCCAGGATGATCGGCGTGGTGCCGTGATAGCCGCTGACCAGCTTGATCTTGGCGTCGAACACATTGCGATAGAGGAGCGCGAAGACGTCGGGATCGGCGCCCGGCCCGTCGCCGCCGAGCGTGATCGGCTTCTCCAGCATGTCGGCCCAGGTCTTGACTGTCGCGCTGTGCCAGGACACGCAGGTCGAGACCTCGTTGGTGATGCTGCCGATCCAGCTGAACTTGGTGCCGTCGTATTGCGCGCTGGTGCCAAGAAGCGGCGCGATGCCCATCTGCCGCCCGAAGGTGCCGAGCGCGGTGCCGTCCTTGGGCGCGAGCGAAAAAAGATGCTGCGCGGCGCGCAGGCTGCCGGCGCCCGGCATGTTCTGCGGCACAATGGCGGGGCGGCCGGGAATGTGCTTGCCCATGTGGCGCGACAGCAGGCGCGCGTAGATGTCGTAGCCGCCGCCGGTGTCGAACCCGATCGAAAGGCTGATGCTCTTGCCCTTGTAGAAGTCTTCGACGCTTTGCGCATGGGCAGGATCAGCAAGTGCGATCGAGGTGAGAAGGCAGAAGCCTGCGATCGTCATGGCCGGGTTTGTCCCGGCCATCCACGACTTTCTCTCCCGCCCCATTGAAGTAAGACGTGGATGGCCGGGATAAACCCGGCCATGACGGTGTTGAGAGGCGACACGATCCAACATCGGCCGGCTCACATCGGCGGGAAGATGTGCGGGAACTTGGCCCGCAGCTTCGCGCGCAGGTCTTGGCTCACGTCGACCGTCAGTGGGAACGTGCCTTTGAGCTTCATGTCGTAGGGAATGCAGGCGTCGACCAGAATGCGGTTGTTGAAGTTGCCCGGCAGGAACAGCGGATCGCGCTTGGAGGCCCAGGCCTTCTGGATGATGTCGATATCGACGTTCGGATCGAAGCGCGTGCACATCGCCCACAACACCTGGTCGAGCTCGCCGGCGTCGATGTCCTCGTCCACCACCACGGTCCACTTGCCCGCATAGGCGCCGCCCTGGCAGGAGGCGGCGACGTGCAGCGCCTGGCGCGCATGGCCGGGATAGCGCTGGCGGATCTGAATGACGGTGAAGCGCGTTGCCGGGCCGGCCTCGTGGTTCCAGACCCCGAGCACTTCCGGCACGCCGCAGGCGTCGAGCGCGTTCCAGATTTGGGCGGCTCCCGCGACACCCTTGAGCAGCCCGGTCTCGTCGACCGGCTTGTGTTGCGGCGCGCAGCACAGGATCGGATCGTTGCGGTAGAGGATGCTCTTGATGTTCACATAGGGCCGCGGCTGGGTGTCGTCGGAATAGTAGCCCATCCACTCGCCGAACGGGCCCTCGGGCCGCACCTCGCCCGGCACGGTCTCGCCTTCGAGCACGATCTCGGCGTCGGCCGGGATCGGAAAGCCGGT
>DAIUEP010000459.1:0-1650 GCA_036845065.1 Xanthobacteraceae bacterium
CGCACGATCGAGGCGCCGTGGTTGCTGCCGACCCAGAGCACCGGCCGCCGGCCCGTCTCCTCGACGAAGACGCGGCGGATGTTGGTCGTTCGCGGCAGCAGATATTGCGTCATCGTGCTGGTCTTGGGGTCGAGGCGCGTCACCAGGTCGGTGTGCATCGATCCGGTCCACACTTCGCCGTTCTTGGCCGGCACGACGTCATAGGGACTATCCCACTTGGTCGGCGTCACCCATTCGGTGATCTTGTCGTTGCTGGGATCGAACATCGCGATGGCATGGGCGCCGTATTCGGCGAACCACATCCGGTTCTGCTCGTCCACATGTCCGCGCCGGGGCCGCGAGCCCGGCGTCGGGGTGAGCCAGATGGTGACCAGCCCGGTCTTGGCGTCGCGCCGCCCGATGCTGGTGCCGCTGAACTCCATCAGGAAGACATTGTTGTTGCGGTCGACCGGCATGCCATAGGCGCTGATCTGCTTGCCGCGCGGATCCTTGGAGATACCGGCGTTCTCCCACTGGCCGGTCTTCACGTCGAGCCGGTAGTGCTCGCGGGTCTCCTGGTTGTTGGCCCACACCTTGCCGTCGACGTTGGAGAAATTGGGCGACACCATCGAGGCCTGCGTGTTGTAGGACAGCCATTCCTTTGGATAAGGATAGACCTTCATTTCCCTCGACTTGCGGTCCATCTTGGCGACGCCGGCCTGGTACATCATCGCCACCCAGAGGTTTCCGTCCGGATCAAGCTCGAGGTCGAGCGTGCCCTTCGGCTGCTCCTCGCGCAGCACCGGCAGCGCGTAGTCGGTCACCTTGCCGGTCTTGGGGTCGAGTTCGCCGATGAACTGCGCGCCGAAGTCGGAATACCAGGCCTTGCCGTCCGCATCGACGACCACGTCGTGTGGCAGCGCCTCTTTGCGCGGCAGGTCGTACTCGGTGATGATGACCTTGGTGGCCGCTCCGGTCGGGCGCGGCAGGGTCTTGAGCTCGAATTCCTTCGCGTCCGGATTGGCCGGGCTGAGGCTGTAGAGGAACTCGGCCGCCGCCTGCGCTTGGGCAGCCGGCACGCGCGGGCGCTCGCTGCGCGGGCCGCCGCTCACCAGGAGCTGCGGGCGTGACGGCGTGCTGCCCGGATAGTAGCGGCCCATCCGGTTGAACACCTGCTTCCATTCCTCGACGTCGTGCTGGGCGCTGAAGATGCGCTGCAGCGTGTGGCAGCTGGTGCAGCCGGTGAGGAATTGCTTCTGCTGGTCGGAGCCGGGAACGCTGGCGAGCCATTCCCCGTTGGAGAGCTGCGCGGCGAGATTGCGGGTCTTGTTGAGCTTGAGATCGGCCTTGGCGCCGCCCGCCGGGATCTCCACCGCCTTCGGGCCATCGAGGACGTAGCCGGCCGCCCGGATCGTGATCGCATACTTGCCGGGCTCGATCCGGCCGTTCGGGACGCTGTACTCGCCCTTGTCGTTGGTCACCACCGTGGTGGCGATGGTCGAGCCCTCCTTCTTCACGCTGACCAGGACGCCTTCCATCGTCGGCTCCTGGGCCGAGGACACTTTACCGGTCAGGATTTGCGCCTGGGCGCAGGATAGCGCCGCAACACTGGCGCTTGCGGCCAACGCGAGAGCTTTAAGCTTCATCGTCACCTCCCAGATGGATTGCCAA
>DAIUEP010000460.1:0-1646 GCA_036845065.1 Xanthobacteraceae bacterium
GGCCGGTTGCCCAATGGCTGCAGGAGCGGCTGGGCCAGCCGTTCGTCATCGACACCCGCCCCGGCGCCGGCGGCACCATCGGCACCGAGGCGGTCGTGCGGGCGGCGCCGGACGGCTATACGCTCCTCCTGGTCGCGGGCGCCCACATGGTCAATGCGACGCTCTACGACAAGCTCAGCTTCAACTACGTCCGCGACATCACACCGATTGCGGCCATCAGTCGCGAGAGCAATCTCATGCTGGTGAATCCGTCGTTCCCGGCCAAGACCGTTCCCGAATTCGTCGCCTATGCGAAGGCCAATCCGGGCCGCATCAACATGGCGTCAGCCGGCATCGGAGCGCCCAGCCACGTCATTGGCGAGCTGTTCAAGATGATGACCGGCGTCAACATGGTGCACGTCCCCTATCGCGGCTCGCCGCCAGCCTTCACCGACCTGATTGCCGGCCAGGTGCAAGTCACCTTCCAGTCCACCGCCGCCTCGATCGCGCATGTTCGCTCCGGCACGCTGCGCGCGTTGGCGGTGACGACGGCGACGCGCTCGCCGCTTCTGCCCGAGCTGCCGACCATCGGCGAATTCGTTCCCGGCTACGAAGCGAGCGCGGTGTGGGGCCTGGGTGCTCCCAAAGATACGCCGGCCGATATCGTCGCCCTGCTCAACAAGGAGCTCAACGCCGGCCTCGACGGCGCCTGGCTGCGGGAGCGGCTCACCGACATGGGCGTCAGCGTGATCACCGGCACGCCCGCCGAGTTCGGCACGCTCATCGCCAACGAAACTGAGAAGTGGGCCAAGGTGATCAAGTTCGCCGGCATCAGGCCGGAGTGATCTTGCGCCTCGCGGATATCGGCGGTGCCGACTAACCGCCATCGCGTTGGCGTGACGCTCGTCAAAATGCAGACTGACGTGATGGATCACAACCGGGCAACTTGACTGCACTGCCGCGCGCGAGCAATCTTTCACCCACGCAGCACTCCGGCGCTTCGAGCCGCAGGCATTGCCACAACAATGATCAGGGAGGGCGCCGACCATGGATTCGATCAGACGCACGATACTGACGACAGGCGCCGCGGCGACCGCGATGGCGGCTGCGCCGCGCGTGTTCGCTCAGCAGACTGGCGGCGCCGGCAAGACCTTCGAAAAAGGCGCCGTTCGCATCTACTATGAGGAGGCCGGTTCCGGCTTCCCGTTGTTGCTCATTGCCGGCGGCGGATTGAACTCGACGATCTCCGCCCTCATTCGTGGCCCCTTCAACCCGATCGAGGAGTTCAAGGGCGAGTACCGCTGCATCGCGTCGGACCTGCGCAACGCCAATGCCGGCCAGTCCTCGGGCCCGATCGAGATCGATCGGCCGTGGGATTCATACACCGATGACCACATCGGGCTGATGGATCACCTTGGCATCAACAAGTTCATGGTGATGGGTTTCTGCATCGGCGGCCCCCTCGTCTGGAACCTCTTGAAGCGGGCGCCTGATCGCGTCGTCGCCGCCGTGCTGGCGCAGCCGAGCGGCTCGCGTCCGGAGATGCGCGACCTGTTCTACGAAGGCAACATGAAGACCTGGGGCCCGGATCTGACCAAGCGCCGGCCCGAGATCACGATGGAGACGGTCGACAAGTTCCTGACCAAGATGTACCGCACCAACCCCGA
>DAIUEP010000461.1:0-1620 GCA_036845065.1 Xanthobacteraceae bacterium
GGCACTAGACCCGGGGGGATTCAGGGCCCCGGCCCTTGCGCGAGCGGGCAAAATCGCTATATTTGCGGACGTCCGCTTATGGACATCTCATAACGCTCGGATGTGATCCGAACGGCTTTTGAGAGTGGGTTCCCCCGGGGCCCGCTCTTTTTTGTTAGGTGCGCGCCGGCCCATAATCCTGGCCGGAGCCCCCGGGGATTATGAATTGAGAAACGAGACTGGCTGCGTACCGCGGAGCATGATGCAGACGACCGACACCCGTGTAGAGTCCGACCCCCGCCTGATCGTCGAGCAGGGCGCGGCGGCCCGCGTTGCTGCCATCGCCGAGCCGGTGATCGAAGGTCTTGGTTTGCGTCTCGTGCGGGTAAAGATTTCCGGCCTGTCCGGCTGCACCGTGCAAATCATGGCCGAGCGGCCGGACGCCACCATGACCGTCGAGGACTGCGAGACGATATCGCGCGCGCTTTCGCCGGTGCTCGATGTCGCCGACCCGATCGACCGCGCCTACCGGCTGGAGATTTCCTCGCCTGGCCTCGATCGGCCGCTGGTGCGCCGATCCGACTTCGAGCGCCACGTTGGCAGCACCATCAAGGTCGAGATGGCGATAGCGATCGACGGCCGCCGCCGCTTCCGCGGTGTTCTGCTCGGCACCGAGGGCGGCAACGCGCGGCTTCGCAGCGACAATGCGGCCTCCGAGGAGGCTCCTGAAATCCTGCTGCCGATCGGCGATATGGCTGAAGCCAAGGTCACGCTCAGCGATACGCTCATCACCCAGTCACTCAAGCGCGGCAAGGCACAGCAGCGCGAGGCGCGGCGCGACAAGCCCAGTGAGCGCAAGCCCTGGCGCGACACCCGCCGCAGCCGCGCGGACCAGCCGCGTCCCGTGCAATTCCGACCGGACGGCGACAACCGCCCGGACCACCATAAAGGAGACTGACCGATGGCCGTCAGCGCCAACCGGCTCGAACTGTTGCAGATCGCCGACGCGGTGGCTCGCGAGAAGGCGATTGACCGCGGCATCGTGATCGCCGCCATGGAGGATGCGATCCAGAAGGCTGCGCGCTCGCGCTATGGCAGCGAGACCGAGGTGCGCGCCGAGATCAATCCGAAGACCGGCGAGATGCGGCTGTCGCGTCTGATGCTGGTCGTTGACCTGGTCGAGAACGACTCGACGCAGATCGCGGTCGACGACGCCAAGAAGCGCAATCCGGCGGCTCAGGTCGGCGATTACATCTCGGAAGCCCTGCCGCCGCTCGAATATGGCCGCATCGCCGCGCAATCCGCCAAGCAGGTGATCGTGCAGAAGGTGCGCGAGGCCGAGCGCGACCGGCAGTATCAGGAATACAAGGATCGCATCGGCGACATCGTCAACGGCATCGTCAAGCGGGTGGAATACGGCAACGTGGTGGTCGATCTCGGCCGCGGCGAGGCGATTGTGCGCCGCGACGAGATGCTGCCGCGCGAGACGTTCCGCAACGGCGACCGCATCCGCGCCTTCATCTACGACGTACGGCGCGAGCCGCGCGGGCCGCAGATCTTTCTCTCCCGCACGCATCCGCAATTCATGGCCAAGCTGTTCGCGCAGGAAGTGCCGGAAATCTACGACGGCATCGTCGAGGT
>DAIUEP010000462.1:0-1591 GCA_036845065.1 Xanthobacteraceae bacterium
GTAATTGCTCACCCGTATGAGCGCGTTTGCAGCGGTCAAACGAGGGCGGCGCGCAAGCTGATGAGCGGGCTGCGGCCGGCGAGGCGGCCGGTCGCGACAATGGAGCGCTGGTCGGCGTAGACCTTCGCACCCCAGACAGAGCGGAAGCCGTTGGTGACCCGGCGGAAGACGACCGACATGCGCAGCGCCTGCTCGGAGGCGTTGTTGGTCGGCTCGACATCGCGCCTGTCCATGAAGACCAGCAGTTTGTCGCGGGCGGTGACCGAGATCGCGCAACGCAGATCGTTGCCGGCGCGGTTGGCGGGCTTCAGCGCCAGCAAACGGTCGAGTTCGGCGCGCAACTCGCGCGCATATGTCTTGATCGTGGCGTCGGCCAGGTCCGCGCGGCGGCGCCCGATGGCGCAGGCCTTTTGCAGGAAGCGCTTGAAGCCGGGCGCGAAGAGGTGATCGCCGGCGTCGATGGCGTATTGGGCATCGCGGATCAGATGGGCCAGGCAGAACTGGTGCGCGGCGGCGTGCCTGCATTGCGCCGCGAGGCGGTCGGAGATCCACACCGCCGGCCGGGCCTCGCCCAGGAACTCGGAGGGAACGACCTTGCCGCGCGTCGGCGCGATGATGTGGTAGACGGCGGTGGCTGATCCGAACACCCACTGCCACCAGGTCTTGCCGCACACGCGGGCCGAGGTTTCGTCGCTGGCGATCACATCGGCTTTGCGGACCGTCTCGGCGATCTTGTCGGCGGCGGCGGCGAACGGCCCGGCCGAGCGGGCGAGCATGTTGGCGATGGCGCCCTCGGACAGCTTCAATCCGAGCAGACCGTCGAGCACCTCGGTCAGCCTGGAGTAGCTGACCATGTGGCAGCCGTGCAGGTAGGCCACCGTCGCGACGATGCCGGGCCCGAACGGGCTGCCGGCCGGCATATCGGTGGGCGGCTTGGCGGTGACGCGCTTGGCGCAGCACGGGCAGGTGGCGCGATGCAGATTGACGCGCGTCGTGACGGGCTTGATCGGCGGCATGTCGATATGATCGTAAGCGTGCGCGAGGACTTGATCGGCAAGCGACACGGCCGCGCCGCAAGCGCAGCGCTCGGCATAGATGTCGCGCGTCGCGTCGGGGCTCGGGCACAGCTCGCGCGCGACACCCGGCCGGCCCTTGCGTTTCTTTTTCTCCGCTGGCTCCGGCTCGGCGACGTTGGCCTTCTGCCCCTTGGAGGGGGGCAGCGACGAGTTCGTCGGCGTCTTTGGCGGGGTCTGGGGCGGTTGTCCGGAGCGGGCCTCGAGTTCGGCAATGCGCGCCAGGAGTTGCTTGACCTGCTCGATCAGCTCGCCGTTCTGCGCGAGCAACCGAAGCACCAGCGGCTTCAGGCTGTCCTTGTCGAGCGAATCGAGTGTCTCGGGTGGCATCCCGAGCTTGAATCAGACCCTGACGATCCCCTCAACGCCCGCAGCCCGAGTCAAACCGTCGCATGGGGTGAGCAATTACACACGCGGCCTTTTTTGTCGAACATCGCATTGTGATTGTTGGCGCGGGTATCCCAGAGCTTCGCATCGCCCCAATAGGCGGAAGGCGCTGCCGGCAACACGGTCGCGGC
>DAIUEP010000463.1:0-1590 GCA_036845065.1 Xanthobacteraceae bacterium
CTCCAGCATCTGCGGCGGCAGCTTGTTGATCGTGGTCATGTGCACGATGTCGTAGGACTTCTGATTGGCGCGGAACTCGATCGTCATGCGCGACGTCAGGACCGAGTCGGCCGCCCGCACATACTGGACCTTGATCCCGGTCGCCTCCTCGAAAAGCTTGAACAGCGGCAGCCCTTCCTGCTCGTTGGTCGAGGAATAGACCGTCAGCGTTCCTTCCGCCTTGGCGGCCGCCAGCAGCGCCGGGTCGAGCCACGGGCGCGACAGCGGGGCCTGTGCGGAGGCCGGCGCAAGGCCGAAAATGAGCGCAAGGCCGGCAAGTCCGGCGAGGCGGGAGGCATTCGTTGCAATCTGACGCAAGGGCTCCTCCTGTCGCTCCACCCGGGGCGCGGCCGCCCGCCGGATCGTGGAAAGATCGATTTGTTCTTTCATCTTCTACCGGCTGAGGTGGGCCTAGGCCAGCATAGCCCAGCCTGTCCCAATTAACCAACTCGACCAGACGCCGCGGACCCGTCTGCGTCGCCGCAACGGGAAATCAAAGCAGCTGCCTGATAGGGACCGGTCGGGCGGGTTGCGCACTGTCAGTGATGCCGCCTATATGCTGCAGCGCGCAGCCACTGGCGGCCTCCGCCTGCCGGGATACGCGGGAGACGCTGCCATCGTGGACATGGCGACCACAAGCGGCCAGGCGACAGTCGGGTCGGACGCACTGATCGAGGTTCGCCTGACCGCGATCCGCTACGCGGCGCGCGACACCAACCTGTTCGAGTTTCGCCGACCGGACGGCCAGCCTCTGCCCCCTTATGAGCCCGGCGCGCACGTGGACCTGCACCTGCCCAGTGGTCACCTGCGCAGTTACTCGCTGATCGTCGCCCGGCCACAGCCCGACATTTACACATTTGCCATCAAGCGCGACCCGGCGAGCCGCGGCGGTTCCCGCTATATCCATGATGAATTTCATGTCGGCAAGACGATCAAGATCAGCGCGCCGCGCAACAATTTCCCGCTCAAGGAAGACGCCCCCCACACTGTCCTGCTCGCCGGCGGGATCGGGATCACGCCGATCTGGTGCATGGTGCAGCGGCTCAAGGAGCTCAAGCGATCCTTTGCGCTGCACTACGGCTGCCGCTCGCGCGCCGACGCGGCCTTCCTGCACGAGCTTCAGGGGCTCACCGGCGCGAGCTTTCATTTCGACGACGAGAGCGCCGGTCGGGTCCTCGACGTCGCCGGCATCGTCGCCGCGGCGCCCAAGGACGCCCATCTCTATTGCTGCGGCCCGGCCCCGATGCTCGGCGCCTTCGAGGCGGCGACCAAGGACTGGCCACGCGAGCAGGTGCACGTCGAGTATTTCACGCCCAAGCAGGAGCCGACCAAAGCCAAGAAGGGCGGCTTCACGGTCGAGCTGGCGCGCTCGGGCCAGGAGTTCTTCATTCCGGAAGGCCGGACCATCCTCGAAGTCCTGCTCGATGAAGGCGTCGACGTCGACTATTCCTGCGAGCTCGGCATCTGCGGCGCCTGCGAGCAGCGCATCATCGCCGGCATTGCGGAGCACCACGACTCGATCCTGAGCGAGGAGGAGCAGGCCGAGAACAA
>DAIUEP010000464.1:0-1585 GCA_036845065.1 Xanthobacteraceae bacterium
CAGAAGCTCGGGCAGGGCACCGTGCTGCAGGGCCGCTACGACCCCAAGACCAACATCCGCACCGAGGGCTACGGGCCGACCCAGGTGCCGTACGAGCTGGTGGGGTGAGGCACGCCGGGGACGCAGCGGCCCCCTAGATATTGGGCAGGGAAACAGCCTCCGCTCTACCGCTTGGCGCTCCCGAGGCGATGTGCTAGCCGATCGGCCGTAACCCGTATCGCGCCTTGTCGGCGTCCCTGTCCGCGATCCGCCTGGCGGGGCGCGAGGAGAAGCTCATGTCCGTATCCGAACCGTCTGCAAAAGCTCAAGTTTCATCGATGTTTACCGCCTCTCTGGCGGAGAGCGATCCGGAGGTCGCGGACGCTATCCGGCTTGAGCTCGGTCGCCAGCGTGACGAGATCGAGCTGATCGCCTCGGAAAACATCGTCAGCCGCGCCGTGCTGGAAGCGTCCGGCTCGGTCCTGACCAACAAGTACGCCGAGGGCCTGCCCGGCCGGCGCTATTACGGCGGCTGCCAGTATGTCGACATCGCGGAAAACCTGGCGATCGAGCGGGTCACCAGGCTGTTCGGCTGCCGCTTCGCCAATGTGCAGCCGCATTCCGGCGCCTCCGCCAACGTCGCGGCTTTCCTCGCGATGATGAACCCCGGCGACACCTTCCTGGGCCTCAATCTCGCGGCCGGCGGGCATCTCACCCATGGCTCGCCGGTGAACATGTCCGGCAAGTGGTTCAAGCCGGTGCCCTATGGGGTGCGGCGCGACGACCACCGCATCGACATGGAGGAGGTGGCAAAGCTTGCGCGCGAGCATCGCCCCAAGGTGATCATCGCGGGCGGCTCGGCCTATCCGCGCATCATTGACTTCCGCGCCTTCCGTGAGATCGCCAACGAGGTCGGCGCCTACCTCATGGTCGACATGGCGCATTTCGCGGGCCTCGTTGCAGGCGGCGCGCATCCGAGCCCGTTCCCGCACGCCCATGTCGTCACCTCGACCACGCACAAGACGCTGCGTGGCCCGCGCGCGGGCTTCATCCTCACCGACGACGAGGCGCTGGCGAAAAAGATCAACTCGGCGGTGTTCCCCGGCACCCAGGGCGGCCCGCTCATGCACACGATCGCCGCCAAGGCGGTCGCCTTCGGCGAGGCGCTTCGCCCCGCGTTCAAGCTCTACGCCAGGAACGTGGTGGAGAACGCCAAGGCGCTGGCCGAGACGCTCAAGTCGAAGGGCCTCGACATCGTCTCCGGTGGCACCGACACCCACCTGATGCTGGTCGATCTGCGGCCCAAGCGGCTCACCGGCAAGGTGGCGGAGGTGGCGCTCGGGCGCGCCCACATCACCTGCAACAAGAACGGCATTCCGTATGACCCGGAGAAGCCCACCATCACGTCGGGCATCAGGCTTGGCTCGCCCGCTTGCACCACGCGCGGCTTCGGCATTGCCGAGTTCCGCCAAGTCGGCGAGCTGATCTCCGAGGTGCTCGATGCGCTGGCGCAGAAGGGCACCGAGGAGGACACGCTGGTCGAGGCGGCGGTGCGCGAGCGGGTGAAGGCGCTGGTCGGGCGGTTTCCGATTTACAACACATGAAC
>DAIUEP010000465.1:0-1570 GCA_036845065.1 Xanthobacteraceae bacterium
TGCGCGTGCGCTTCCGGGTGACGCAGCGGATCGAGCCCGACCGGGCGGCGTGGCTCCTGGCCTTCGACATCGCCGAGATCGCGATCCTTCTGTTCCTCACGGGCGGGCTGCAGAACCCGTTCTCGTTCCTGCTGCTCGGGCCGGTGTTGCTGTCGGCGACCGCACTGCCGCCGCGCATGATCGGGATGCTGGGGGGCTTGGCGGCGCTGTGTGCCACGGTGCTCGCGTTCTACTACTATCCGCTGCCGTGGGATCCGGACGAGCCGCTGCAACTGCCCGCGATCTACATCATGGGGGTCTGGCTCGCGACCTTGCTCGCGCTCGGATTCATCGCCGTGCATGCGTGGCAATTGACGGAGGAATCGCGCCAGCTTGCCGACGCGCTCGCCGCCACCGAGCTGGTGCTGGCGCGTGAGCAGCACCTGTCCCAGCTCGACGGGCTTGCCGCCGCCGCCGCGCACGAGCTCGGCACGCCGCTGTCCACCATCACGGTGATCGCGACCGAGCTCGAACGCGCGATCGAGCCCGACTCGCCCTATATGGACGACATCAGCCTCGTGCGCGAGCAGGCGCAACGCTGCCGCGCGATCCTCGCCAAGCTCACCGAGCTCTCCTCCAACATCGAGCCGTTCGACCGCATGCCGCTGTCGGCGCTGGTTGACGAGGCGGTGGCGCCGCATCGCAACTTCGGCATCGCCATCAACGTGACCCTAAAGGCGCAGAACGACGCCACCGAGCCGGTGGGCGGGCGCAACCCGGCTATTCTCTATGGCCTCGGCAACCTCGTGGAGAACGCGGTCGACTTCGCCCGCGAGCGGGTCGACGTGGCGGTGACCTTCAGCGGCGAGGAAGTCGACGTGACCATCAGCGACGACGGCCCGGGCTTTGCGCCCGAGATCATGGATCGGGTCGGCGAGCCCTACGTCACCAGCTCGCGCCGGCGGCGGTTCAACGTCGGCGGCGAGGCCGGCGGCGGGCTGGGGCTGGGCGTCTTCATCGCCAAGACCCTGCTGGAGCGCTCGGGGGCGACGCTCACCTTTGAGAATCGGGTCTTCCCGGAGCGAGGCGCGGTCGTACGCGCCCGCTGGAACCGCGCCGACTTCGAGGTGGCGGGGACGCCGGCCGGGCCGGCGTAAGCCGGTATGTATTGGCAAGCTATTGCATTTAATCATATTTTAGAGATTGTTGGCAGCCGGGTTGCCGCCCACGGCACCAGCACATAAATTTGCTATAGACGAGCCACGGACCAACCTTCTCTGGCTCGTTTGCAGCAAGGACCCCATGACCGCGATGGCGACTGGCGCGAAGACCGACGGTCTCCCCTCCGGGACGGTTGATCGCACACTCCTGATTGTCGAGGACGACAAGTCATTTCTGCAGCGGCTGGCTCGCGCTATGGAAAGCCGCGGCTTCACGGTCACCACCGCGGAATCGGTTGCCGAGGGTCTTCTGCATCTCGAAAGCCATTCACCCGCCTACGCGGTCGTCGACATGCGGCTCGGCGACGGCAACGGTCTCGACGTGATCTCCGCGCTCAAGCGCCGGCGTCCGGACGCACGCGCCATCATTC
>DAIUEP010000466.1:0-1549 GCA_036845065.1 Xanthobacteraceae bacterium
GGCGTGCTGTTCATCTTCAACTACGCCGACAAGGTGCAGGCGCTCGATGCCGCCAACGGTGATCTGCTCTGGGAGTACAAGCGCGACCTGCCGGCGAAGCTCGTCGCCGACGGCGGCAACCCGCTCGCCAAGCGCAACATGGCGATCTACGAGGACAAGCTGATCGTTGCGACCTCCGATGCGCACCTCGTCGCGCTCGAAGCCAAGACCGGCAAGGTGGTCTGGGATCACACCACCGCGGACTGGAACAAGGGCTGGCGCTACACCGGCGGCCCGTTCGTCGCCAACGGCGTGATCGTGCAAGGCATGACCGGTTGCGGCAATGCGCAGCCCGGCGGCTGCTTCATCACCGGCCATGATCCCAAGACCGGCGCCGAGAAGTGGCGCGTGCACACCATCGCGCAGCCGGGCGATCCCAACTTCAACACCTGGAACGGGCTGCCGCTCGAAGCGCGCTTCGGCGGATCGGCCTGGATCTCGGGCAGCTACGATCCGGACCAGAACCTCGTCTTCTATGGCACCGGCCAGCCCTATCCGTGGATTGCAGAGATGAACGGCCTCCTGCCCAAGAAGGAGGGCGTGGCGAACACCGGTCTCTACACCGACTCCACGCTCGCGATCGATGTCGCGACCGGCAATCTCAAATGGCACCGGCAGCATCTTGAGAACGACACCTGGGACCTCGACTATTCCTACGAGCGCCTGCTGATCGATCTCACCGTCAACGGCGAGCCGCGCAAGGCGCTGGTCACGACCGGCAAGCTCGGCATCATCGAGGCGATCGACCGCACCAATGGCCAGTGGCTCTGGCACAAGGAAACGGTGCACCAGAACGTGGTGTCGGCGATCGATCCCAAGACCGGCGCGAAGACGATCAACCAGGCGTCGATCCCGAAGATCGGTCAGACCACGGTCAACTGCCCGGCCGATCCGGGCAGCCGCGGCTGGCCGGCAACGGCCTACAGCCCGAAGACCGGCATGCTCTACCTGCCGCTCAACGAGTACTGCTCGAACACGACGCCCACCCCGCTCGATCCGGGGCAGGCCTATACGGGTGGTGGCCGCGCGGTCTACGCGCGCGTGCCGATCCCCAACAGTGACGGCAAGATCGGGAGCGTCCAGGCGGTCAAGCTCTCCGACCAGTCGACGGCGTGGTCCTATCGCACGCGCGCGCCGCAGACCGGCGCGGTGCTGCCGACCGGCGGCGGGCTGGTGTTCAGCGGCGCCTGGGATCGCTACTTCCGGGCCTTCGACGACACCACCGGCCAGGTGCTGTGGGAGATCAGGCTCAACAACGCCATCAACTCGTTCCCGGTCACCTACACCGTGAACGGCAAGCAGTACGTCGCGGTCGCAGCCGGCAACGGCTCGAGCCAGGCGCGCTCGCTGGCGACGCTCACGCCTGAGCTGCGGAACCCGGATGGCGGCTCGGCGCTGTGGGTGTTCGCGCTGCCGGATTGATAAGTTCTGCAGGGACTGCGGCCGCCGCTCGCGCGCAAGCCGGCGGCGGCCGACTGCAACACGACATAACAACACGACATAACAACAC
>DAIUEP010000467.1:0-1533 GCA_036845065.1 Xanthobacteraceae bacterium
CCAGATGGGCGTGATGACCTTGCGCAGCGAAGCCGAGCTTGCGGCGCTGAAGACGCAGGCGGCGCAATGAGCAACCGGCGTCCACGCCGTTAACGAGGCACTGCGGGCGGGTCGGACTTTCATCAGCACGGCCCGCCCGAATATCATCCGCGGTATCGTAACACTAAAGCACCTGCCCGCAGCGCGTTTGCAGGCCACCCAAGGGAGATACGCCATGACGCACACACGAGGCACCTCGCTCGCGAGGCTCGCCGGCATCCTGTTGACCTCCGCGGCGACGCTCGCCGTCGCGGCTCCTGCGGCCAGCGCGGCCGACCACATCCTGAGCGGCAGCATCGCCTCGGCAGCGGGCGAGAAGCTTAACGGCGTGACCGTCTCCGCCAGGCTCGAAGGCTCGACCATCACCACCTCGGTCTACAGCGACGAGAGCGGCAATTATTATTTCCCGCCGATGGCGGCCGGCAAATACAAGGTGTGGGCGCAGGCGCTGAGCTTCGAGCGTGCGCTCGGCGATGTCGAACTGTCCGCCAACAAGCAGCAGAACCTGACGCTCACCGCGATGAACGATCCCGAGCGGCGCTGGCGGCAATTGCCCGGCGAGCTGATGGTCGCATCGCTGCCGGAGGAGACCGCCGACGACGCACGGATCAAAAAAATATTCATGAACCAGTGCACCGGCTGCCACACACCGAGCTACACGCTGCAATTCCGATTCGATGAGGGCGGCTGGAATCGGATCATCAACCTGATGAAGACCGTGAACAACCGGGGCGTCCCGCAGCAAGGCCAAAACAATCAGATCATCGATCTCAATCAGAAGGACCTCGCCGCCTACCTTGCAAAGGTGCGCGGCCCAGGCGAGAGCTCGATCAAGATCAAGGAGCGGCCGCGGCCCACCGGCGAAACTGCACGCGCGGTGTGGACGCTCTATGACGTCCCGCTCAATCAGGATGTTGGCATCGGCACCCATTATCAGGTCAATGACGGCACCGACTGGGCGCTTGGTACCCCCTCGTACCTGATGATGATCATGCACGACGGTGGCATGGATCTCGACGGGAACCTCTGGTTCACGTCGAACGCGTTCAACAAGAACGTCACCCTTGGGCGCATCAACGCCAAGACCGGGGAAGTCAAGCACTTCAGGATCAATCGCAACGACGGCCGCGCCGCGAACGCCCACGGCCTCACTCGCGACAGCGAAGGCAACTTCTGGTTCGACGTGGATACCGGCCGCCGCGGACTCGGCAAGATGGACCCAAAGACCGAGAAGATCACGGTCTACCAGTCGCCGAATAACATGTCGCCGCTCGGCGGCGCCGTCACTCTCGACGTCGACGGCAAAGGCATGGTCTGGGCCTCGGCGCCGGACGGCGTGCTCCGCTTCGATCCGAAGGAGGAGAAGTTCACCGAGTTCAAGTCCAAGGCCTTCAAGCGCGTCAATGGACAGTCCAACACCTACGGCGCCGCCGGCGATCGTGACGGCAACGGCTGGTGGGCGCAGATGGGCTGGGACACCATCGGCAAGGCCGA
>DAIUEP010000468.1:0-1516 GCA_036845065.1 Xanthobacteraceae bacterium
TGCGTCGCCGGTGGCTGCCAATTCCAGGGCAACAGTTCTGCGAGCCGGTTGATCGGGTGTGAGCCGATGCGCGCGATCACGTCGGTGAGGTAGGCTTCTGGCTCGATTCCGTTCAAGACCGCCGTTCGAATGATGGTGTAGAACGCGGCGGCGCGAACCCCGCCGGTGTCGCTACCGGCAAAGAGCCAATTCTTCGCTCCCACCTTCAGCGGCCTGATCTGGTTCTCGGCGGCATTGTTCGAGATTTCGAGGCGGCCGTCGTCGAGATAACGCGTGAGTTCCGTCCAGCGCGAGCGGGCGTAGCGGATCGCGCCGGCGAGATCGCTCCTGCCGGGGATCTTTTGCAATTGCGCGTCGAGCCAGACGGCGAGGTCGTCGAGCTGGGGTTTTGCCGTTCGCTGGCGGACGGCGCGGCGGATGTCGGGCGGCTGGCCTTTGATCGGGCGCTCGATGTCGAACAAGGCTCCGATCCGGTCGAGTGCTTGCCTGGCGATCGGCGATTGGCGTGACGCGTAGTCGTCGAAGAAGCCTCGTCTCACGTGGCTCCAGCACGCGACTTCGGCCACGCGTGGAGGCCCGTGCATCAGGTGCGCGTCGGCGATCTTGTAGAGCTTGTCGAAGCCCGAATAGCCGTCGGCGTGCAGCGCGCCGGTGAAGCCGGCGAGTTCCTTCCGGCAATGCTCGCCTTTGCGATCCGGCGTGTAGCGGTAGAGCACGGCGGACGGACCGGTACCTGCGTGCGGACGCTCGTCGCGCAGATAGACCCAGAGCCGTCCGGTCTTGGTCTTGCCCGCGCCCGGCGCGAGCACCGGTACCGGCGTGTCGTCACAATGGAGCACGCGACCGGCCATGACGTGAGCCGCGATCAATTCGACGAGCGGAGCGAGCAGCCAGGCGACGTGGCCGAGCCACTCGGCGAGCTGGCTGCGATCGATGTCGAGCCCGCGGCGGGCGCAGATTTCGGCGAGGCGATAGAGCGGAATGTGATCACAGAACTTGGAGATCACGATGAAGGTGAGGAAACTGGCGTCGACCATGCCGCGCGGGATCGGCAGCTCCGGCATCGGCGCCTGCATCATCGCTTCGCACTTGCGGCACGAGCACGCCGGCCGCACATGCCGGTCGACCTCGAAGTGGCCGGGCACGTAGCGCAGCACTTCGGTGACGCTCTCGCTCACATCGCGCAGATCGGTACCGCCGCAGCGCTTGCAGACATCGGGCGGCCTGTGGGTGATATCGCGACGCGGGAACTGGGGCGGCAACTGGCGGCGACGTTTTTTCTTGGCCGCATCCGACTCCGCTGATGCGGAGCCGGCCGGATGCGGCGGTTCAGGCTCCGGCTCCTGCGGCTGCGATGCTACCGCCTCGGCCTTTGCCGCCTCGGCTTCCTCCAACGCCAGCTCGAGCTGCTCGAGCGCGCGCTCGACGCGCTCGGAACTCGCGCCGAATTTTTCGCGCCGCAGCTTGGCGATCTGCGCCTTCAGCTTCTCGATCGTCAGCTGCGTGATGACGAGGC
>DAIUEP010000469.1:0-1510 GCA_036845065.1 Xanthobacteraceae bacterium
CGGGAGGACGCGCCCATGCGGCGGCGCGATGTCGTTAGATTGCTCGGAACGAGCGCGTTGGCAGCATGGCCAGTGTCGGCGCCTGCCCAGACCTATCCCACGCAACCCATCAAGCTGATCGTGCCGTTCGGGGCGGGTGGATCGCTTGACGTGCTGGCGCGGCTTCTGGGCGATGAGCTTGGCCGCAGCCTCGGCCAGCCGCTCGTGGTCGACAATCGGCCGGGCGCCGCCGGCAACCTCGCCGCCGAGGTTGTCGCCAAGGCGGACCCCGATGGCCATACCTTGCTGGTCGTCGCGGCGTCCTTCGCGGTCAACGCCACGCTCTACGGCAATCGGCGCTTCGATCCGCGCAAGGATTTCGCCCCGATCGCAATCCTGGGCGCGACCCAGAACGTGCTGGTCGCCAACACCCAGTTTCCGGCGCGCAGCCTCGGCGAGCTGATCGCGCGCGCCAAAGCAGAGCCCGGAAAGATCGACTATGCCTCGACCGGCGTCGGCACCGCTGGTCATCTCACCGTCGAGCTCCTGAAGATCAAAGCCGGAATCACCCTCACCCACGTGCCGTATCGCTCGATCAGCCAGCAGATGACCGACCTGATCGGCGGGGTCGTGCCGCTCGCCATGCCGACGATCCCGGGCGCGCTCGGCCACATCGAGACCGGCAACCTGCGCGCGCTGGCGGTCTCGGGCGTGCAGCGGTCCCCGGTGCTCTCCGGGGTGCCAACCGTGGCGGAATCGGGCGTGCCGGGCTACGACGCCACCACCTGGTACGCGCTCCTCGGCCCCGCCGGCATGCCGCGCCATGCGGTCGAACGGCTCAGCGCCGAGATCGGCCGCAGCCTCGCCGACCCGGTGGTGGTCGGCAAGCTCGCCAAGCTCGGGATCGAGCCGATGATCATGAGCCCGGCGGAGCTTGGCGCCTACATCGCGGCCGAGATCGACAAATGGGGCGGCGTGGTCAAGGCCGCCAATATCAAGGCCGAATAGGCCCCGATCCCGTCTGCGGCTCAAAGTGGCGCAGAACCGCCCTGCGCATCAGCACTTTTCCTTGGCCGCGCAAGCCTCTAAATAGAGCCCGACTTCTGACAATCGGAACACAGTCAATGGCCAAAGCGCGCACCCTCTACGACAAGATCTGGGACGACCACCTGGTCGACGAGCAGCCCGACGGCACATGCCTGATCTATATCGACCGCCACCTCGTGCACGAGGTGACGAGCCCGCAGGCGTTCGAGGGGCTGCGGCTCTCCGGCCGCAAGGTCCGCGCGCCCGAGAAGACGCTGTGCGTGGTCGACCACAACGTGCCGACCACCGACCGCAGCAAGCCCAACCCGGACCCGGAGAGCGCCGCGCAGATCGCCTATCTCGCCGAGAACGCCAAGTTCTTCGGGCTCGAATATTACAACGAGTTCGATAAGCGCCAGGGCATCGTCCACATCATCGGGCCGGAGCAGGGCTTCACGCTGCCCGGCGTCACGCTCGTCTGTGGCGACAGCCACACCGCGACCCA